>NZ_CP056199.1:2749903-3055448 GCF_013782625.1 Enterobacter sp. RHBSTW-00994
CAGCAACATGCCCTGCTGGATAAAAGCGCCGGGATTCATCGCGTAAATTGATACCAGGCAAATTGAGTTTGTCGATCCACTGCGCTTGTGAAGGGTCAACCTGGCGTGCGAGATAGATAAAACGTCCTTGTGGATTACTGTTAATTCGTGATGCCAGAGTACTAAGAGAAATATGGAGCGCATTTGCAAGCGCCTGCCAACGATCATCAAACCCGACACCGCCTTTTGCCAGCACCGTTTTAGGATCGGCCCACACAGCTCTTACCGGAACACTTACTGCGAGAGGTCGGTTTTCACGATCGACGATCATTCCCCTTGGTGAATCAATTGCCACCTCACGTAATGAGCGCATATCTTCCTGTTTAACCAGATTGTCAGGTTTAACAATCTGTAGCCAGGCGACACGTCCCAACAGAAATGCCAGACTACAGAAAATGGCAAAACACAGCAGTGCAAAACGAGCCGGCGTAAAGCTTCCGGCAGAAGTGATAGTTTTCTTTTTCACCTGAACCCCAGGTTTGTTAAACAACGCCATGATTTAACGAGAAAAGACGTCCAGATGGGGAAAAAACTATGCTAAAAACCTCGTAGCTTTGCAACAAGTTACTAACAAGGAGCGAATTCGTAATATTCTGAAAGATAAGGTAATAAAAAAGCCCCGCGAAACGCGAGGCTTTATGTCTGAGTGCGAAGCGCGAATGCACTTCTGTCAGCAGAGGTTCGATCAGATAGCGGTTACGTTAACTGCAGCCGGACCTTTCTGGCCGTCCTGAATTTCGAACTCAACGTTCTGGCCTTCAGCCAGAGTTTTGAAGCCATTACCCTGGATTGCAGAGAAGTGTACGAACACGTCTTTGCTGCCGTCAGCAGGAGTAATGAAACCAAAACCTTTAGACTCGTTGAACCACTTAACTTGACCTTTAATCTTTGCCATTTGCAAAATTCCTTAGAGTGTTTTCTTAGCCCGCAGGCATTGACTTAGATAAAACTGAGACATTACTGCTTGAGGCACTAATATAAGGTTCGGCAGAGAAGCGGTATTCAACGACAACGTCTTTACTCAGGACTTCTTTACTGAAAATGCCACACATAAACAGAACTGTACCTCGTTTGACCCAAAACGTGTTATCACATACAACGTTAATTATGGCAAGCCATTTTTAAACGTGTCTAGATCCGCTGCACAAATTCCGATGCTGCCCTGCAACATACTGCACAATTATGCGTAATGAGCAGGAACCGCATGGCCAGTCTTACGCGCTTTCCGTTGAGTTAACAACCGCTGTAATCTAAGACTTTTTTACCATAGCTCAATCATTTCACCTCGTCTACACCTCAAAAAAAGTTTCTTGATTGCAATGATTGAGTTAGAACAATTTATGAAAAGTTATGCTGAAATCATCGTAACGCATCGGGATTGTTATGATGAAAATTCAATGTTAATACACTCTCTTGCTTTGTATTAAAATTAGACAATTAATAATTGTCCTATATGCACCAAAATAATGAAATTTTTATGACTCTGCCTCAAAAGAAGGCAAGCAAAACGTTTCGATTAAAATAAAACAATAGTTAAGGGCTTCAAATACAGAATATATGCAATAGAACGACATATTGTTTACAAGGATAAATATTCACCAACTTTAAGTATCCTGAATGAATCATTTACTGCTGCTAAATTAGAGAGTGTCTGTGTTAACTCACAAACAGGGTCATCAAGGGACTCATCCCCCAATTCAAAAACGCCCCAATGGATCGGAAAGGCGAGTGGCTGGCCCAGTTGCAGCCAAAGCGACACGGCACTCTGCGGATCCATATGATGGGCTGACATGAACCACCGTGGTGCATAGGCTCCAATCGGTAACGCTGCGGCATCAATTTTTCCGAGTCGTTCAGGTATGCTGAGCAAATCAGGAGAAAATCCCGTATCACCACTAAACCAGAAACGATGATTGCGGCCCTCAAATACCCAACCACACCAAAGCGACTGGTTGCGATTCCACAATGTACGCATACTCCAGTGCTGAGCCGGAACGGCAGTCACTGTCATCCCTTGCCAAATGACGCTTTGCCACCAGTCAAGTTCAAACACATTTTTCGCCCCACGCCGGCGAAACCAGCTTGCCAACCCCAAAGGTACTGTAAGTATCCCGGCAAAACGGCCCATTCACTTTTAGAGATCTTCCGACATACTGATAATGTCCCCTGAGGAGATCGCTATGCGTAAGATCCGATTCACTGAACACCAGATCATCGCTGTATTGAAGTCCGTCGAAGCCGGACGTACCGTTAAGGATGTGTGCCGTGAGGCCGCTATTTCGGAAGCCAGCTATTACAACTGGAAGGCAAAATATGGCGGGATGGAAGCGGCCGATATTAAAAAAATAAAAGATCTGGAAGACGAGAATCGGAGGCTTAAACAGATGTTTGCTGATCTCAGCCTTGAGTGCCGGGCACTTAAAGACGTCATCGAAAAAAAGCTTTAAAACCAGCGATAAAGCGTGAACTTGTCAGCTATCTGACGGCACAATTTGCCATGAGTTTACGCCAGGCCTGCAGGACGTTATCGCTGAGCAGGACGGTGTATTTTTATCAGCCTGATACCCGGCGTGATGAACCGGTGATCCATGCGCTGACTGAGCTGGCAGAACGCTATCCGCGCTACGGTTTTAAGAAGCTTTTCCAACTGCTACGCAGGCAGGGCAATACCTGGAACCATAAACGTGTTCACCGGATTTATTGCCTGCTGAAACTGAATTTTCGTCGCAAGGGAAAACAGCGGCTGCCAGTGCGTAATCCAGCACCACTGGCGACGCCGCAAGCGCTAAATCAGAGCTGGTCCATCGATTTTATGCACGACGCGCTGGTCTGCGGCAGGCGCTTCCGGACCTTCAATGTGGTGGATGATTTTAACCGTGAGGCACTGGCGATAGAAATCGACCTGAATATCCCGGCTCAGCGAGTCATCCGGGTGCTGGACAGGATCGTGGCAAACCGCGGCTACCCGCTGAAAATGCGGATGGACAACGGGCCAGAACTGGTCTCGCTGGCGCTGGCACAATGGGCCGAAGAAAATGGCGTACAGCTCGAATTTATCAAGCCGGGTAAGCCTACACAAAATGCTTTTATCGAACGGTTCAACCGAACATACCGGACAGAAATCCTGGATTTTTACCTGTTCAGAACACTGAATGAAGCGCGGGAAATTACCGAGCGCTGGCTGATGGAATATAACAACGAGCGGCCTCATGAATCCCTGAATAACCTGACGCCGGAAGAGTACCGGCTGATGGCTGAAAAACCGGAAATCTCAAAAAGTGTGTGGAACTAAAACAGGTGTGCTTACAGTACAAAGAGGCTCACATCGGGAAAACGCCGCAATATGCGATGAACCGTAGCAACATCGAGATGATCATAATGATTATGAGAGATAACCAGCGCATCAAGGTGCGGGAGTTTTTCTACGGTAATGGCTGGCGGGGTTTTACGTTCAGGACCCCAAAAGGGTATTGGTGATGCGCGTCGGGAAAAAACCGGATCGGTAAGAATGTAGTTACCATCCATTCGCAGCAGCAGGCTCGCATGACCCAGCCACCAAACTCCGTCGGCCTGTACATCATTCAGTTCAACAGGTTGCCACCATTCACTGATAAATGCGGCATAGCCCGCTGAGGGAGGTTTGGGTAAGCTCGCCTGTTTACGCTCTTTGCGCCAGCGATCGACATCACCAGGCCGGTGTTCGACAGAATAGGTATTACGAAAACCGGTCGGCGTGTGATGTTTCAGGGAGGGGTCATACCAGGGATTCTTCCAGACCACAGCCACCTCCCACTTACGGCAGATTAACGCTCAGCAACCAGGCGAATAAAATCATCGTCGCCTTCGTCTTCTTTCACTTCCGCTGACGCTTCTTTTGGTGCTTCTTTCTCTTCAGGTTCGTTTGCTTCACATAGTCGACGCAGCAAGGCATTCTGTCGTTTTTGCTGATCGAGCAGCGCTTCCAACAGTTCGATCTGCTCGCTGGTGCGAGAACTGGCGCGATTAACAAAAAACCAAAGAACCAGCCCTACAATCAGTACGACCAAAGAGACCACCAAGGATGCCATGTTCAGCAGCCCCGAATTTTGTAACTCACCCATTTCACCACCTCAATAAAAGCACCCATTTTACCACTGGTGGGAAAGAAGGAAATCATCTTGAGAAAAAATGCGTCTTACCACGGGATAAATTTATTGATTACGCAAACGCCGCTAAAAAACTGTACATCCTGATCGCACATCACATTGATAGTTTGCGTCCAAAGCACAACGCTTGCTATCAGCACAATAACCAGAATTACCCAGCGTATTTTTTTCACTCCACACTCCGTCTTAAGACCTGATGTGTCCAGGTTATCACGCTTATCTTAAACAAGGACTAACTGTAACTGCATCAAGTGTTTTTTCAGAATCATACTCTTGCTTCATGGCATAAACTGGATACGCTTAATAGTATGACAAGTAAGAAAAAGAGGCATGATGCGTCTACTCATTCGAACCATTGTTGTATTGGCAATTCTGTGGATTGGCCTGCTGCTGTCGGGTTACGGCATACTGGTAGGAAGCGCCGAGAACGCTGCTGGCTTAGGTATCCAGTGCAAGTACATCACAGCGCAAGGCATCAGCACAGCGCAGTATCTCCATTCGAACAGCGGCTTTATCGGCCTGACGAACTGCCCTGTTCTGCGTAAGATGGCTGTCGTTATTGATAATGGCTAATTTATAACTATTGGCCCACAAAAAAACGCCGCACATGTGCGGCGTTTTTATTTCCGTTAATACGTTAAAACGGATAGTCGTTGTAACCCATCTGCTCGGAGATTTTCCGGGCTGCGGTATGTAACATCGCAACGTATTCGTGCAAACGCTCTTCCGAGAAGCGCAGTGTTGGGAAAGAGATACTCAGCCCCGCGATAACCACGCCAAAACGGTCAAATACAGGAACACCAATGCAACGCAAGCCTTCTTCCTGTTCTTCGTTATCTTCGCCGTAACCCTGTACACGAACCTGATCCAGTACCGTTAACAGCTCATCGGTACTGGTGATAGTGCGGTCCGTACTACGTTTGTACTCAACCCCTTCGAGGATTTGCACTACCTCTTCGCGATCGCGCCAGGCCAACAGTACTTTACCAATCGCGGTACTATAGAGTGGGTTACGTCGGCCAATACGCGAATACATACGCAGGTTGTACATAGAGTCAATTTTGTGGATATAGACAATACTGTCTTCATCCAGCGCCCCCAGGTGAACCGTCTCTTTCGTCAGACGAGAGAGTTCGCGCATTTGAATATCAGCACTACGGATGAGATCTACGTTTTGCAACGCCCGAGCACCTAATTCAAACAACTTCAGCGTCAGAGAGTATTTTTCAGACTCACCTTCTTGCGCGACATAACCCAGAGATTTCATGGTTTGCAAAAAGCGATAAACGGTGCTTTTCGACATCATCACACGCTGCGACAACTCTGTAATACCAATTTCACGCTCTTCTCCGAGCGCCTGCAAGATGCCAAACACCTTCAGCACGGAAGAAACAGAATCTGGCTGCTTATCCAAATCTGCGATTGCCATTTATCACCTCATAGAGAGTGTTTTATAAAAATCAGAACCGGTTTTTATTATAAATTCACGGTCGGCTCCCTGCAATCAATCCGCGTTTACTTCGTTACAAATCTGCGACATAAAACCGAATTAACAATGCTAAAATAGTTACTCTGAGAATAATTACACACTGAGCTATTCATCAATAATGGAAAAAAACCTTTCCGATGGTCTGCCATTGCCCCAGCGCTATGGCGCAATTGCCACAATCATTATTGGCATTTCAATGGCGGTTCTCGACGGTGCAATTGCTAACGTTGCATTACCCACTATCGCCAGCGATCTGCACGCCTCTCCTGCCAGTTCCATCTGGATAGTTAACGCGTATCAGATAGCCATTGTTGTCTCTTTGCTTTCACTCTCTTTTCTGGGTGATATGTTTGGTTACCGCCGCGTTTATCAATGTGGTCTGGTGGTTTTTACGCTGACCTCTCTGTTTTGCGCTTTGTCTGATTCACTTCACACCCTGACCATAGCCCGTATCGCGCAAGGTTTTGGAGGGGCGGCCTTAATGAGCGTCAACACAGCGTTAATACGCCTCATCTATCCACAACGTCACCTTGGGCGTGGCATGGGCATTAACTCATTCATTGTGGCTGTCTCTTCCGCTGCTGGCCCCACTATTGCTGCAGCCATCTTGTCCGTCGCATCCTGGCAATGGCTGTTTTTGATTAATGTACCGCTTGGGGTCATTGCCTTGGTTTTTGCCCTTCGCTTTTTACCTGCTAATGGCGCAAAAAGCACCGCCCCACGTTTCGATCTGCCCAGTGCTGTGATGAATGCCCTGACCTTCGGTCTGCTCATTACTGCGCTTAGCGGCTTTGCTCAAGGGCAATCACTCGCATTAATCGCAGTCGAAATCGTGGCGATGCTGGTCATTGGTTTCTTCTTTGTGCGTCGCCAGTTGGCGATGCCTGTTCCACTGCTGCCTGTCGACTTGTTGCGTATTCCACTGTTTTCGCTTTCCATCGGTACATCCATTTGCTCCTTCTGCGCCCAAATGTTGGCCCTGGTATCTCTGCCCTTTTTCCTGCAAAGCATCGTCGGCCGTACCGAAGTCGAAACAGGGTTACTTCTCACTCCATGGCCGCTGGCGACAATGGTGATGGCTCCACTGGCAGGTTATCTTATTGAGCGAGTTCATGCAGGTTTACTGGGGGCTCTGGGGCTACTGGTGATGGCAGCAGGTCTTTTTGCCCTCGCGCTGTTGCCGTCATCACCAACAGATGCCGACATCATCTGGCGCATGGTGTTGTGTGGCGCAGGTTTTGGTCTGTTCCAGTCACCTAACAACCATACGATTATCACCGCAGCTCCACGAAACCGGAGTGGCGGAGCCAGCGGAATGCTGGGCACTGCGCGTTTACTTGGACAAAGTACAGGCGCAGCACTGGTCGCTTTGATGTTCAATCTTTCAGGCCAAAGCGGTACACATGTTGCCCTGCTGCTGGCCGGCTCACTTGCCACTTTCGCTGCCATTATAAGCGGTCTGCGTGTGACCCAACCCCGAACTGAGGCGTAAAAAAACCGGGTGGCGATGATGCTATACCCGGCCTTTGGAACGTTAGACGTGTTTGCCGGAATCTCCGGCAAACACCTTTAGTTATTTGATGTATTCGCCACTACGCAGGGCTTCGATACGCTTATCCAGCGGCGGGTGAGACATAAACAGCTCACTCAGCGATTTCGATTTACCGTTTATGCAGAAGGCCATCATGCTGGTCGCTTCCTGCGGCTCATAGCTGGTTTTCAGTCGCTGTAGCGCAGCAATCATCTTCTCACGCCCAACCAGTTTCGCAGAACCCGCATCCGCGTGGAATTCACGGTGACGGGAGAACCACATGGTAATGATGCTTGCCAGGATGCCGAATACCAGCTCCAGTACCATCGAAACTGCGAAATAGATCAGAGGGTTACCATTGCTTTCCTCACCGTCATCACGGTTGCCCCCCATGAACCCAGCCGCAATCTGCGCCAGAATACGGGAAATGAAGATCACGAAGGTGTTCACCACACCCTGAATAAGGGTCATGGTCACCATATCTCCGTTTGCGATATGGCTAATTTCGTGAGCAATCACCGCTTCAGCCTCGTCACGGCTCATGTTTTGCAACAACCCGGTGCTGACAGCGACAAGCGACGCATCACGCCGAGCCCCCGTTGCGAACGCGTTAATATCCGGAGCGTGGTAAATAGCAACCTGCGGCATGGCAATACCCGCCTGACGGGATTGCTGCGCAACGGTGTTCATTAACCATTGTTCCATATCGTTACGTGGTTGTTCGATAACCTCGCCACCGACAGACTTCAACGCCATCCACTTCGACATTAACAGTGAGATGAAGGAGCCACCAAAACCAAACAGCAGCGCCATAATTAACAGGCCCTGAACGCTGCTCGACTGAATTCCTGTCAGGCTTAGCACGAGCCCGAAAACCACCATAACCGCCAGGTTGGTGAGCAGGAAGAGCGCGATTCGCATCATAATTTTCTTTTAACCTCAGTTTAACAAAACGCACTATGCGATTACCCACATCGTATGGGTATTGTGGCTATTTTCAAGGATTCAGCGTGCGTAAGTCACCAGAAAGACACAACTTTACACAATTGAAAATCTGCTTGACGGGAAGATGCAGAACTAAAAAAACAGGCACAATATCTTGTGCCTGTTGGGGGTTATTTTGCCGGAGTTGGTTGCTCAGCGGGCTTTTCTTTTTCCAGATGTGCCAGGTCGAGGGCGATATGCACCGTCTCATTCAGGTACGGATCAGGCTCCTGGTAATCCTTAGGCAGATCCTCCAGTTTTTTAAGCGGAGTCTTACCTTCACGTTTAAAGCGGTCATTAATACGCGCCAGACGTGTTGCATCATCCTCGGTGTTCTCTTTCTCACGCTGGGCATAATTGAGAGAAACAATATTCCGCTTATCCTTCATAGCATTGAATCGAGCAATGTCCTTCATGATGTACTGGAATTCAGGATCCTGGGCAATACGATCATTATGATCTTTCAGCAGTTCAGGGCCAAACTGGGTCATGTCGCCAGATTTAACGTATGTCGCAGCATTAATGCTATCCCACGGCAACGCATTATCTTCAAACTTTTCACCCGTTTCGGTCTCTTCCGTGCCCGTTGGCATCATGATATCCGGGGTGACGCCTTTACGCTGCGTACTGCCGCCATTCACACGGTAGAATTTCTGAATGGTGTACTGGACGGAACCCAGTGCAGGCCACTCTGGACGCAGCATCTGATCATAAATACGATTCAGTGAACGATATTGTTGTACCGTTCCTTTACCGAAGGTCGGTTCACCGACGATCAGTGCACGGCCATAATCCTGCATCGCTGCGGCAAAGATTTCGGACGCCGAAGCACTGAAGCGGTCGACCAGTACCACCAGTGGGCCTTTGTAATAAACCACACCATCAGTGTCTGCATCTTCACGCACTTTACCGTTGTTATCACGCACCTGAACCACAGGACCCGATGGGATAAACAGACCGGAAAGGGAGACAGCTTCCGTCAATGCGCCACCACCGTTGCTACGCAAATCAATGATGATGCTACTGACATTCTGCTTATCCAGTTTCTGCAACTGTACTTTTACATCGTCCGTCAAACCAACGTAGAAGCCGGGAATATCCAGAACACCCACCTTCTCTTTACCCACCGTTTTCACTGACATTTTTACCGCGCGATCTTCCAGGCGGATCCGTTCACGGGTCAGGGTAACGATACGGGTTTTCGTGCCTTTGCCTGCAGGCAGAACCTCAAGGCGTACCTTGCTGCCTTTCGGGCCTTTGATCAAAGCCACAACGTCATCAAGACGCCAGCCGATCACGTCGACAATATTCTGTCCTGTCTGACCCACACCCACAATGCGATCGCCTACGCTAATCGCTTTACTTTTGGATGCAGGACCACCCGCGACCATTGAGTTGATCACGGTATAGTCATCATCCATCTGCAGCACCGCGCCAATACCTTCCAGAGACAAGCTCATTTCAGTGTTGAATTGCTCGGTGTTACGCGGGGAAAGGTAGTTTGTATGCGGGTCGATTTCGTGAGCGAACGCAGTCATTGCCAGTGAGAAAACATCTTCACTGTTGGTCTGCGCGAGGCGACGAATGGCAAATTTATAACGACGCGTCAGAGTTTCACGAATCTCTTTATCATCTTTACCGGTGAGTTTGAGGCTCAGCTCATCATACTTAACTTTCGCGTCCCACAGCGCATTCAACTCGGCTTCATCTTTCGGCCAGGGCGCTTTACTGCGGTCCAGATTGAAGGTGTCAGTGCCGGTAAAGTCCATTGGACGCTCCAGCACTTTCAGCGCATATTGATAACGTTCAAAGCGGCGCTTTTGTGACAAATTATACAGGTCGTAGAACAGATCCAACTTACCAGAACGTAGCTCATCGCCCACGTCGGATTTACGTTTTGCGAACTGTTCGATATCGCTGGCCAGCAATACGTTATGGCTGTAATCCAGCAAGTTCAGATAGCGGTCGAAGATTTTGGCCGAAAAGGCCTGATCGAGATCGAACTGACGATAATGTGAACGAGTGAAACGCGACGTCACGCGTTCACTCACCGTCGCGTGCTGTGTTTCTTCCTTTAATACAGGAATTTGATCAACACGCGTAATATCGTCCACAGCGAAAGCGTGACCTGTTATAGCAAACAGGCCAGCCAGCGCGGTGAGCTTAAAAAAAGTGTTCATGCCAGGCTTGGCCTCCGTTTCAGAACAACAAGTGTTCTGCGCGTACAATCATTGACATACCAGAAGTCAGCTGTACTCGAACGCCATCTTTGGTGATTTCCAGTACGGTGGCGTCCATCGCATTGTTACCCGCTTTTACTTTCAGAGCCTGACCCACGCTTAACGCGGAAATGTCAGAAACTGGCGTGTGGCGCTGCTCTTCGCGAGGCGCACGAGGGGCTTTAGCTGCTGGTTTATCAGCACGCGGCTTGCGATCGCTATTGTCATTACGACGCGGTGCAGGACGTGGTTTACGTTCACGACGAGGGGTTTCTTCCTGGCCATTTGCCGCTGCGGCTTCGCGTTTTTTAGCCTGCTGTTCTGCACGCTGTGCCTGGACGCGCGCTTTCGCTTCTTCCAGTTGTTTACGTGCGTGCTCAACATGCTGCTCATCCAGCTCACCACAAGGGTTGCCGTCGAGGTCGACTCGGGTTGCGCCCGGTTTGATACCGTACAGGTAGCGCCAGCTCGACGTATAAAGACGCAGAGCGGAACGAAGTTGGGTTTTACTGAGATTCATCTCACCCTCAACTCGCGCTACCAGATCCTGAAAAATACCGACTTTCAGGGGACGAGCTTCGCCTTCAGCGCTAAAGCACTGCGGGAAACGCTCAGCCAGAAATGCGATAACTTCTTTACTGCTATTCAACTTAGGTTGATTTTCCATGAAATTTCCTGATTACAACGGACGTTGCCAACTAGCGCAGGCATGAACAGGCGTCATTATAATGACGCCATCAGTAAATGCTACGTTATCCGTTGATTATCCTGCGACGCTCGCAAAGAATTTTTGATAATCGGTCGCTACCAGTACATTTTCCAGATGTCCAACCAGCTCACGCAACCCTTGTTCATCCTCAGATGTAAAGCGGCTGAAGGCCGTGCTGTCGATATCCAGAACACCAATAATCTGATTTTTCACCACCAGCGGAAGAACGATTTCAGCATTGCTGGCAGCATCGCAGGCTATGTGTCCATCGAAAGCATGAACATCTTCTACGCGCTGTACCTGATTCTGTGCAACCGCAGTACCGCACACACCGCGACCAACGGGGATACGCACACAGGCAATCTTGCCCTGGAATGGCCCAAGCACCAGCGTATCGTCTTCAAGAAGATAAAAACCGGCCCAGTTCACGTCAGTCAGACGCTCAAACAATAATGCACTTGTATTTGCCAGAGTGGCTAAGAAGCTGGTCTCACCTGCCATCAATGCCTGAAAATCGCGGTTCAGATCCGCGTAGAATTCTGTTTTGTTCATTATTCAATCACTTGGTTGTCTTACAAAATTACTGCATAGCCTATTTAAATAAGCATTAAATGCGCTCATGCTCAAGATGATTCCATTCATGAGTTAAGATAACACTTAACAATTCTAATTTATGCGCGACTGATGGCCTTAAAAACACCCAAAATTACGCCGGCAAAAAAAATAACAGTCCATGCGGTCAGCGATGCGCTGCCTCGTGCACATTATCAGCGTTGCCCTCAGTGCGATACGCTTTTTATGTTGCCGAAGATGAAATCGCATCAAAGTGCGTTTTGCCCACGCTGTAACGCCAAAATCCGCGATGGACGTGACTGGTCGTTGACCCGACTCGCCGCCATGGCCGTCACCATGCTGATGTTAATGCCTTTTGCCTGGAGTGAGCCACTGCTCAAACTCTATCTTCTTGGGGTTCGTATTGATGCCAACGTACTTCAGGGAATTTGGCAAATGACCCGTCAGGGCGATCCACTGACCGCAACAATGGTCCTGTTTTGTACTATAGGTGCGCCACTGATACTGGTCGCAGCCATTGCCTATTTGTGGTTTGGCAACATCCTTGGAATGAACTTACGCCCAGTCCTGTTGATGCTCGAAAAACTCAAAGAGTGGGTAATGCTCGACATTTATCTGGTCGGTATTGGCGTCGCATCTATTAAGGTACAAGACTATGCTTTTTTACAGCCTGGCATTGGTCTGATTGCCTTCATCTCACTGGTATTACTTAGCATTCTGACGCTTATCCACCTGAATGTAGAGCAGCTTTGGGAACGCTTTTACCCGCAACGCCCCGCCACACGCCCGGATGAGAATCTCCGCGTCTGTCTGGGCTGTCATTACACCGGCCAGCCTGATGCCAGAGGTCGATGCCCACGTTGCCATATTCCGTTAAGGCTTCGACGCAACAATAGCCTACAGAAATGTTGGGCGGCTCTGATTGCTTCAGTCGTGCTGCTGATACCCGCCAACATGCTCCCGATTTCGGTTATTTACGTTAACGGCGGCAGGCAAGAGGATACTATTCTGTCCGGCATCATTTCGCTTGCCCACAGTAACGTCGCAATTGCAGGCGTTGTTTTCATTGCCAGTATCCTCGTTCCGTTTACCAAAGTAGTGGTGATGTTTACTCTGCTCGTCAGCATTCACTTTAAATGTGAACAAGGGTTACGCACGCGAATCTTGCTTCTGCGGCTCGTGACCTGGATTGGCCGCTGGTCAATGTTGGATTTGTTTGTGATTTCGTTGATGATGTCGCTGATTAATCGCGACCAGTTACTTGCTTTTACAATGGGACCCGCAGCGTTTTTCTTCGGCTCTGCGGTGATTTTGACTATTCTTGCAGTGGAATGGCTGGATAGCCGCTTACTTTGGGATGCACATGAGTCAGGAAACGCCCGCTTCGCCGACTGAAGCGAGAATTAAAACAAAACGTCGTATTTCGCCATTCTGGCTGCTGCCGGTTATCGCCCTGATGATCGCCGGCTGGCTAATCTGGACGAGCTATGAAGATCGCGGTAACACCATCACCATTGATTTCCAGTCTGCTGACGGCATTGTTGCCGGACGCACGCCTGTGCGTTTCCAGGGCGTCGAAGTGGGAACTGTTCAGGAGATAACACTCGGAAAAAGTCTGAATAAGATCCAGGTTCGGGCGAGCATTAAGTCAGACATGCAAGATGCGTTACGTAGCGAAACCCAGTTCTGGTTAGTGACGCCTAAAGCCTCTCTGGCTGGCGTCTCCGGACTTGATGCCCTCGTGGGCGGTAACTATATCGGTATGATGCCTGGCAAAGGTGAGCCTCAGGACCATTTTACCGCGCTCGACACGCAGCCCAAATACCGTCTGAACAACGGTGATTTGATGATCCATCTGCAAGCGCCGGATTTAGGATCTCTCAATAGTGGCTCGCTGGTCTATTTCCGGAAAATCCCCGTTGGGCGTGTGTATGACTACACCATTAACCCAAACAAACAAGGTGTCACCATCGATGTGTTAATCGAGCGACGCTTCACGAATCTGGTCAAAAAAGGCAGCCGCTTCTGGAATGTTTCCGGCGTCGACGCGGACCTCAGCTTAAGTGGGGCGAAGGTCAAACTGGAAAGCCTTGCTGCACTGGTCAATGGCGCAATCGCATTCGATTCCCCGGAGCATTCTGCGGACGCAACGGCTGATGATATTTTCGGGCTCTATGCTGATTTGGCGCACAGCCAGCGTGGTGTGATCGTAAAACTGGTGTTACCCGATGCTAAAGGGTTAAAAGCCGGCTCGACTCCACTGATGTATCAGGGATTACAGGTCGGGCAACTGACCAAAATGACGCTTAACCCTGGCGGTTCTGTATCCGGAGAAATGACCGTCGACCCAAGCGTTGTGGATCTCCTGCGCAGCAACACCCGGTTAGAACTACGTAATCCTAAATTGTCACTGAGCGATACCAGCATCAGCAGTCTTCTCACTGGTAGCACTTTTGAGTTGATCCCAGGTGATGGCGAACCTACCAGCACATTCACAATTGCCCCGGCAGACAAGGCGCTTCTGCAAAAACCAGGGGTTGTGACCGTCACACTCAATGCCCCCGAAAGCTATGGCATTGACGCAGGGCAGCCGTTGATTTTACACGGTGTCCAGGTCGGCCAGGTTCTGGAGCGTACGCTGACAGAGAATGGCGTAACCTTTTCTGTCGCCATCGATCCGCAATACCGTGACCTGTTGCATGGCGACAGCAAATTTGTGGTCAATAGCCGCGTTGACGTTAAAGTCGGGCTAGATGGCATTGAATTTCTTGGCGCCAGCGCCAGTGAATGGGTAAACGGCGGTATTCGTATTCTGCCCGGTGAAAAGGGGCCGCTACGCGAGAATTACCCGCTGTACGCCAATCTGGACAAAGCGGTCGAGAACAGCCTGAGCGATCTACCCACGACCACTCTGACGTTAAGTGCGGAAACACTCCCTGATGTCCAGACCGGTTCTGTTGTGTTGTACCGCAAATTTCAGGTAGGAGAAGTAATTACCGTACGTCCACGCGCGGATGCTTTTGATATCGAACTGAACATCAAACCAGAGTACCGTCATTTATTGACGCGCAATAGCGTGTTCTGGGCTGAGGGGGGTGCGAAAGTGCAACTCAACGGTAGCGGACTGACCGTTCAGGCCTCTCCTCTCTCCCGTGCTCTGCGGGGGGCGATCAGTTTCGACAATCTTAGTGGCGCAGGAGCAAACCTGCGCAAAGGAGATAAACGCATTCTGTTCCCTTCAGAAACGGCAGCACGCGCCGTGGGCGGACAAATTACACTGCATGCGTTCGATGCCGGGAAACTGGCTGAAGGCATGCCAATTCGCTACCTGGGGATAGATATTGGGCAGATCCAAAAGCTGACGCTGATCACCGCCCGCAACGAAGTGCAGGCAACCGCCGTACTGTACCCGGAATATGTACAAACCTTCGCCCGCACAGGAACACGTTTCTCTGTGGTCACACCACAAATTTCGGCCGCTGGCGTGGAGCACCTCGACACTATTTTGCAGCCTTACATCAACGTCGAACCCGGCCAGGGCAATGCCCGTCGCGATTTCGAATTGCAGGAAGCCACCATCACCGATTCACGTTATCTTGATGGCCTGAGCATTGTGGTTGAGGTTCCGGAAGCCGGTTCACTTAACATCGGCACGCCGGTGCTGTTCCGCGGTATTGAAGTGGGTACAGTAACGGGCCTGACGCTCGGTACACTGTCCGATCGTGTGATGGTGGCCTTGCGAATTAGCGAACGTTATCAGCATCTCGTACGTAACAACTCGGTATTCTGGCTGGCATCAGGCTATTCGCTGGACTTTGGTCTGACCGGCGGTGTGGTGAAAACCGGCACATTCAATCAGTTCATCCGGGGAGGAATTGCCTTCGCGACGCCGCCTGGCACACCGTTAGCACCCAAGGCGCAGCCAGGTAAACACTTCCTGCTACTGGAAAGTGAACCAAAAGAATGGCGCGAGTGGGGCACGGCTCTGCCGCGATAATCGACGGGCTCCGGTGTCAACGCACCGGAGCCTTTGTGGTACACTGCGTGCCTGATTTATTCCCTTTGGTGTGCCCGTGGCTCAAAATTCCGTCTTTCTTCCCGATCAATTCCTGGCGCAAATGCGCGAGATGCTTCCTTCTCACCTCTCCTTTGATGATTTTGTTGCGGCCTGCCAGCGCCCGCTACGCCGTAGCATTCGCGTCAATACGCTAAAAATCAGCGTGGAGGCATTTCTGGAACGGGTATCGCCCTATCACTGGCAACTGACACCTGTTCCGTGGTGTGAAGAAGGGTTCTGGATTGAACGGGATAGCGAAGACGATCTGCCATTAGGTAGCACCGCAGAACACCTGAGCGGCTTGTTTTATATTCAGGAAGCCAGCTCCATGTTACCCGTCGCGGCCCTCTTCGCGGAGGGTAATACTCCGGAGCGGGTCATGGACGTAGCAGCCGCACCGGGTTCAAAAACCACCCAGATTGCCGCACGAATGGAAAACCGGGGCGCGATCCTCGCGAATGAATTCTCAGCCAGCCGGGTTAAAGTCTTGCACGCTAACATCAGCCGCTGCGGTATTCACAATGTTGCCCTGACGCATTTTGACGGGCGAGTGTTTGGCGCGGCATTACCTGAAACTTTCGACGCTATTTTGCTGGACGCCCCCTGCTCCGGCGAAGGGGTGGTGCGTAAAGATCCTGACGCACTGAAGAACTGGTCTGCTGAGAGTAATCGGGAGATAGCCGCCACACAGCGCGAATTGATCGACAGCGCATTCCACGCGTTGCGCCCAGGCGGCACGCTGGTCTACTCCACCTGCACCTTAAACCGTGACGAGAACGAAGAGGTCTGCCTGTGGCTGAAAAAACAATACCCGGATGCCGTCGAGTTTCTGCCACTGGGCGATTTATTTAGCTCGGCAAACGACGCGGTAACGCCTGAAGGTTTTTTGCACGTTTTTCCGCAGATCTTCGACTGCGAGGGGTTCTTTGTGGCACGCCTGCGTAAAACCCGCGCGATCCCTCCCTTACCCGCGCCGACATTCAAAGTTGGTAATTTCCCCTTCACACCGCTTAAAGGACGTGATGCCACACAGGCTGAAGTGGCGGCAAACAAAGCAGGAATTGTCTGGAACGAAAATCTTCGCCTCTGGCAACGTGACAAAGAGATTTGGCTTTTCCCGGTCAATATTGAACCGCTCATCGGTAAAGTCCGTTTTTCACGCATCGGCATCAGGCTCGCCGAAGTTCATAACAAAGGCTACCGCTGGCAGCACGAGGCGGTAATTGCATTAGCGGATAATGAAAACACATTCGCTCTGACGCATCAGGAAGCCGAAGAATGGTATCGTGGTCGTGATATTTATCCGGAGAAGGGTCCTTCGCGTGATGAAGTGGTGGTGACGTATCAAGGCTATCCATTAGGGTTAGCGAAAAAAGTCGGTTCACGACTGAAAAACAGCTATCCGCGCGAACTGGTTCGTGATGGTCGCTTGTTTACCGGTAACGATCGCAGCGCATAAAAAAACGCATTTTTTTACTGGCGCTTTTGCTCTCCTTGTCTACGCTAAAAATTGTATGCCTGCACTGGTCATACCAGATTTTCAGCAAAAACCGGAGAGCATTATGACGAAAACCAGCGTGCGAATAGGCGCTTTTGAAATCGACGATGCAGAATTGCGCGGCGAAACACAAGGTGACCGAACGTTAAGTATCCCCTGCAAATCTGATCCAGATTTGTGCATGCAACTGGACGCCTGGGATGCCGAGATCAGCATCCCGGCGATTCTTGATGGCGAACATTCCGTTCTTTACCGTGAACATTACGATCGTAAGTCCGATGCCTGGGTCATGCGTCTTGCCTGACCTAAAGAGAACCCGCCCAAAGGCGGGTTATTTATTACTGTAGTTGCACCAGTGTCAGAACCCCGCCGAAGACCGCCCCGGTATCGATATAATGCAAATTGTTAAAATCATAACGTTTATCGACAGGCGTATGCCCAAACCAAAAGTGATCCGCGCCGCTTATCCCCTGGCCTTTCCCAATCATAAACCCCGTTAATCGCTCACGCTCCCACAACACGCGGTGGGTACTGACGGGTTTGCCCCACGCATACTCCGCAGCAGGGTAATCAGCATGTGCAATCACGTTCAGACCATTTGTACAGGTGATTTCAATAATATGTGGCAATGCCCGACAGGCAGCCAGCAATATGAATGCATGCTGCTTCTTCTCTTCTTCAAGCGCCGCAAACCACTGCCCGCCATTCATCGCCCAAAGAGCAAAGTGATTATTGGCGAGGCTATCAAGTGCCATTTGCTCATGGTTTCCCCGGACGGCACGAAACCATTTTTCATGCATGAGCTCCAGACATTTCACGCTGTCTGGTCCGCGGTCAATGATATCTCCCACGGAAATAAGCAAATCCTCATATGGATTAAAATGACAGCGCTTTAATTCCTCCATCAGCCACTGATAACAGCCATGAATATCGCTGACAACCCAGACGTGCCGCCACTCTTGACCATTGATTCTCTGGTACATAGCGCCTCCTCTAAAGCAGTATAGCTACGCACAAAAGACGCGTTCAGAGCGCTGTTTTTTTGTTGCTTTCCACGAAGCTAAACAAACAGTAAACTAAATGGAAATAAAGATCTCGCCAGTATTAATCCACTTTTGCATGCCCCCTAAAATATACAATGCATAAAATCTGAGGTTCTTACGTGTCAAATACGCGCCTGCAAAACGATGCGCCACATTCGCATCGCACAACTATCATTTCCGATCTGGTGAAAGGTAAACGGGTTCCAGGCCCCATCTGGCAAAAACGCGAATACCGGTTGAAATTCCTTTTACGCTCTTTGCTGTTCTGGTCGTCAACACACCGTATGCTCGAAGCCTTGTCTCGTCGGGATGACTTCGACAAGCTGCTGGCATCGCAAATCACGCTGCCGAGTAAAACGCATCGCCAGTATCTTATGCGCGGTATGAATGCTAACGATCGTGCGGAAGCGATTGTGAGCCACTATGAATGGATTGACTCACTGAAAGATGCAGAGCTTGTCAATGCGCTGACCAGTCCACAAGAGCAGTCTATCGTACAGTTTCACGCCAAAGACGGAGCCTGCTATTCCGTCAACGCAACCAATGCCAGCAAGGCAGAGCGCGAAGGTGAAAGTACATTGTGGCTGCGTGACAACGAAGACACACTGCTTGCGAGCCTCACCTTTAGCGTTGCCCGTGAAAATGGCCAATCCGTACTGATTATAGGCGGGTTACAAGGTCCTCGCCGTAGCGTGTCCCGTGACACCATTAAGCTGGCAACCCGCGACTGTCATGGACTGTTTCCAAAGCGTGTGCTGATGGAGGTCCTTTTCCAGCTGGCAACACTCTCAAACATCAGCGCCATCTACGCGGTGAGTGATGAGGGCCATGTATTTCGTGCATTGCGTTATCGCCTGAGCAAAGGTCGCCATTTCCACGCCAGCTATGATGAGTTCTGGGGTTCCCTCGACGGAAAAAAACTGTCCACTTTCCGCTGGCAATTACCATTGCAAATGGAACGTAAATCCCTCGAAGAGATTGCCAGTAAAAAACGTGCTGAATATCGCCGTCGCTTTGAACTCCTGGATGAGATCGAAGCCGCCATGAAATCGCACTTTTAACCCGGCGTTGTTGCATTTGGCCGCGCGTCTCTGTTGTCTGGAGACGCGAAATTTATCTCCATACTCTTTATTTAATAATAAAAGGGGTGGTTTATAAGAAGTATAAGTTTCTTAATCGACTCCAAAAAACTCCTGATTTACAGAACTTGCCATTATAAATGCTATACTTGAAGGTATTTTAGGGGGGTTCTAAAAGGGAGATAACCATTTTGTCACAACGCAAGTACATTAGCGCAACCATACTTATCATTGTTTGCACAACCTCTATTCTCTCCGCCCTTATTTTACGCGAAGTCCGTAACTTACAAAATTACATGGGCTATATTGCTGAAAATGGTAAATCAGCACTTTTTCATGAAGAGTTCATTAATCAGAATATTGCATTCAGGCTTTCGAGAGCATTCTCGTCGAAAGCACCACTGGATAGTGATACACAAAAAAAACTTGCGGAACTTTGCCACCATGTCGAAACAGTGGGGAGTATTTCTGGATTAAACTTAAAGACAAAAAAAGTTGCGACTCTTGATGGCACTCTGCAGACACGGAACTTATCGTGTGAGCAATGGATTAGCGATATCCCTGCACTTCCGATCCTTCACGAAACTGAGACAAAAACCGCACCTAAATACAGTTTTTCAAATTACACCGGATACGCTTTCAACAACATTCGGTATTATATTGATCTTGCACATAATTATATTTATATCAATCATCTTGTAGACAGCCGCAACTATGCATTTAGCAACTGGTTAGTCGGTGATGGAGATAGTATTAATATTGCGCGTAGTGGTCATACCATCACCATTGATGACTCAGCCCTGAATGACCTTATTCATGGTGAAAATATCGTGTCACATATTTACAAAGATGGCTACACCAGGAAAAATATCATCAGCATGCTCACCCCTGTATTTGTTAATAATACAGTCAAAGGAATTCTTATTACTGATGTTAATATTAACGATCTGGCGACATCATTTAAAACATTCGACCGCCCCTTACTCTGGAAATTCCTTTCTTTATACGTCACTGATAACACAACAGGTGCGGATATTTTATTCCATAAACCCGCGATTAAGTCCATTGATCTAATAAATCATAAAGAAGACATTACAAAATATTATACCCTTCACATAAAACTCGACGCTATATATATCATTATCAGTAACATGTGGTTGGTTGCATTATATTTGCTAAGTACCTGGTTATTAATTCGGTATACCCAAAAACAACTCCTGCGTCATGATTCCCTATCAAGGGATAACATCACTGATGCAATGACCGGACTTTATAACCGAAAAGTTCTGACTACTGAGCTGGAACATAAAATTAATACTCTGATTGAAAAGAATATTCCTGTTACGGTGGTTGCCATTGATAGCGACGGTCTCAAAAAAATTAATGACACCCTCGGGCATCATATGGGAGACAAAGCCATTCAATCCCTGGGCACAGCTCTCGCGCAATCCATTCGTAAAAGTGATTACGGGATACGACTGGGGGGAGATGAGTTCAGCCTGATACTTATCGATTCAACATTATCGAAATCGCGGGATGTTATTTCGCGGGCGCAGGATCATTTGCAGGCTATCGATACGGATAAGATTGTCGCCTTCTCATATGGTAGCTATCAGTTGCACCAGGACGACACCCTGGAAGTCGCCTTCCTGAAAGCGGACGAATTGCTTTATCAGCATAAACGAAATAAGTATGAGGCTCGATAACATGTTGATGACACCATACTCACGCGTCTGTCGGCATATCTTTTGATGCTACGATCAGTCAGCCGCAAAAATTTAACAACGACCCAAAATACCTGGACGCACGCGGTGCAGAGTGTGTTATGGTTTAGAAAGGATATGGAAGTTTCGAGTAACTTTCAGGGGATTTTAAGTTAACACTGAAAAACACTCTGAAAACAGACAAATAAAAAGAGACCGAATACGATTCCTGTATTCGGTCCAGGGAAATGGCTCTTGGGAGAGAGCCGTGCGCTAAAAGTTGGCATTAATGCAGGCTAAAATCGCCTTGCCTCTTAAGAATAGATGACGACGCCAGGTTTTCCAGTCCGCGACAAACGTGGCCTAAAAAAAAGCGTACGATCATCATCAAAACGAAAAAACCGCAGGGCTTTATGTAAGCTGTCTGCGGTTTTTTTATTGGAAACCTGGTACTAGCAGAGTTTTTCGGCACGCTCGATAAATGGAGCCAGACTCATCTTCTGCCCTGGGTTTGCAGGGTCATCAATCTGGATAATGCTGACAGGCTTTCCGCTGCTTTTGCCGCTGGCGACTTGTTGCTCGGCGATGTCATTAATCGGATATTGCACCAGCGTGCTGGGATTTATCGCATACAACGCATGGCCAGGGCGGCAGGTTAACATCACCTCTTCGCGATTGAACGCCCATTTATCTTTACCCACTTCGAAACGGCTAACCGTAATCACCTGCGGCGCAGCCAGGGCGCTGCCTGTACAGGCCAGCAATAAAAGTGTAAGTAGTGTCTTTTTCATATGTTATTTAACCTTATCAGAAGGGTTCCCAGGTTGCGAAAACACTGACGGCTGCCAGCACTATTACCCCAAGCACCACCTCTGCTTGCGTCATCCTGATAAAAATCTGCTGTTCTCGTCCGGCATCCGGACGAAAGCGTGGAACCAAAAAATACCGATTCGCCAGCGCAATTGCCACCATCATTACGACCAGCGCACATTTGAACAACAGCAATTGCCCATATTCTGTTTGCCACGGTACATTCCAGCCGAGAATGAAAAGCGCATTGATCACGCCAGTCAAGATTACACCCGCCACAGCATAGTGGCCTGCACGTGAGAAACGCATCATGGTGTAAATAGCCGCTGTCTGCCAGCGCCCTTTCACATGATGCATACAAAACAGCAAAGGCAGTAACCCACCAAGCCAGGACGCCGCACAAAGCAGATGAATGGCATGGTTAGCACGCTGCAACCCACCCATCATACCGGTATTCATCGCCGCGTGCCCAACACCAGCCAGCAGGATAAACTGCCCCATCGCGAGCAATAGCACTCTCGCACCTTTCTGCGGAGCAAGCCATGCCACGCCAGTCATGACCAGAGCCAGGATCATCTGCCACAGCCAGATACTGCCAAATTGCGTCCCGAGGACACTACGCCAGATATCCGGACGTACCACATCCCCCCAGCCATCCCCCATCTGTCCCCCCTGAAGGGCAAACATCATGATTGCGCTCACCAGCGTGACAACCGCAGCCACTTTTTGCTGTCGCTGAAAGCGTCGCGTCATAAGGCGATGCAGTGAAGACGGCGCGAACCAGGTGCTGTACAGCGCGTTGCCAAAAATCAGCATCAGCGCGCCAAAATGTAAAAAGCGCAACGCCACGTAGCTAAGGGCAAGCATCTTATCTCACGCTAAAGTGATAGCTGCCCTTCGTTTTGTGCCCATCAACAGACACCACATGCCAGTCAACCTGATACGTCCCCGCTTTCAGCGCCTGCTCAAGAGGAACCACGAGCAGAGTTTTGTCTTTCTCATCACGTAAAATCGCCCCGGTTTTGATCTCCTGCTGCTGTTCATTGGTTATGGAGACGCCGCTAAACCCCGGCTCAATACCTTCGGAAAAACTCAGCGTGAGTTTTTGTGGCGGGGACGCAAGCTGGGCATTGGCTGCAGGCTCCTGTTGTTTAAGGTGAGCATGGGCCAGAGCCTGGGGTATCATCGCGACAGAAACCATAAAGGACAGTGCACAAATCAAACGGGAAGAGGAGAAAACCATAGCAATCATTCCTTTTTGTTATGTCTACATGACAGAGGATAACCCTGTATAATAAACGAGTCGAGGAACATCCTGCGTCTTCTTGTCAACGCCGGATAATCACGGTAACGTTGCCGCCGCATAAAAAGGAGAAGGTAATGAAGATCAATCTGGCCACCCTTCCTCAGGACGAGATGGACAAAGTGAATGTCGATCTCGCTGCCGCTGGCGTGGCATTTAAAGAGCGTTACAACATGCCCATCGTCGCGGAAGTTGTGGAGCGGGAACAACCCGCGCATCTGCGTGACTGGTTTCGCGAACGTTTAATTGCACACCGACTCACCTCCGTCACGCTTTCGCGCCTGCCGTACGAACCTAAAGTTAAATAACCTTAACGACTTGTTACACTTCCTTACGCGGTTTATGGCAGGATAGGAAAAACCTGATTTTTTTAAGGTGTATTCTCAAATCCCTGCGACTCTGTGTAAAAGGAAGTCACGATGTCACAATGGAATATTGCTGCTGCCCAGTACGCCAGACAACACCACCGTGTTGATGAGCACGTGGAACACCATCTTCGTTTTATCGCTGAAGCTGCCCGGCAACAGTGCAACTTACTGGTGTTCCCTGAACTGTCGTTGACGGGGCCCGGCGAGTCAACCCTACCCGCCCCGCCCGGCGATCAACAAATCTTCCCTCTGCTTCATGCTGCGCAGTTTCACGATATTACCGTGATTGCCGGGTTAACACTGGAAACTCAAGGACACAGAGAGAAAGGACTCGCCCTGTTTACCCCTTTTCACGATGAAATCCTGCGATACCCTCAAGGAAAGGGGGCGTATCTGACACCTGACGAGCAGCATTTAACCATTGTGGATAGCCAATCTGACTCCCCCAACCTTGATCCGCTGGCTACACTGTTCACCAGCAGCCAGGCCGTAGGTGACAACCGATGGCGTCAGTCCATCAGTACGTTGCAACGTTTCGCGCATAAATATGCTATTGCAGTGTTAATGGCCAATGCGCGTGGCGGTAGCGCGTTATGGGATGATAAAGGCCAACTTATTGTGCGTGCCGACAGAGGTGAACTGCTGTTAACCGGTTCTCTGAACAGACAGGGTTGGCAAGGCGATATCATTCCATTAGGCTAGGCGTTTTATGGTCAGGAGTGATCCATGCTGCGTGTCATCGACACAGAAACTTGCGATCTCCAGGGCGGAATCGTGGAGGTGGCCTCTGTCGACGTTGTTGACGGAAAAATAGTCAACCCGATGAGCCACCTGGTGCGCCCCGATCGTCCGATTAGCCCGCAGGCGATGGCGATCCACCGTATTACGGAATCCATGGTGGCAGACAAACCCTGGATTGAAGAGGTCATTCCGCACTATTACGGCAGCACATGGTATGTTGCACATAATGCCAGCTTTGACCGCCGGGTATTGCCTGAAATGCCCGGTGAGTGGATCTGCACCATGAAACTGGCGCGTCGGTTATGGCCGGGCATCAAGTACAGCAATATGGCACTGTACAAATCCCGTAAGCTCAGTGTGAGAACCCCTGAGGGTCTTCATCATCACCGTGCCCTCTATGATTGTTACATCACCGCGGCATTGCTGATCGATATCATGAACATCTCCGGCTGGACACCCGATGATATGGCGACGATCACCGGACGCCCTGCTTTACTGACGACGTTTACCTTCGGTAAATATCGCGGCGAAGCCGTTTCAGACATTGCCGATAAAGATCCGGGCTATCTGCGCTGGCTGTACAACAACCTCGACAGAATGAGCCCGGAACTTCGCCTGACGCTAAAACACTACCTTGGTGAGGTCTAACGCTCGGCGCGGCCTGGCAGCGTATCCTGTGCCAGGCCTATCAAGAAGGCATACTCCAGAGCGACCCCTTCATAGGATTTAAAGCGCCCTGATTTACCGCCATGACCAGAATCCATGTCCGTACACAGCAGCAACAAATTATCGTCCGTTTTCATTTCCCGCAGTTTCGCGACCCACTTAGCCGGTTCCCAGTACTGAACCTGTGAATCATGCAGCCCGGTCGTCACCAGCAAATGCGGATAAGCTTTTGGCTCCACGTTATCGTAAGGGCTATACGCTTTCATGTAGCGATAATAAGTTTCGTCCTGCGGGTTACCCCACTCTTCGAATTCACCAGTGGTCAGAGGGATGGTTTCATCCAGCATCGTGGTCAACACATCGACAAACGGAACCTGTGCCACAATGCCTTTGAAACGTTCGGGACGTTGATTAATCACCGCCCCCATCAGCATACCGCCAGCACTTCCCCCCATCCCGAAGCACAGGTCTGTATCTCCGTATCCCTGCGCAATCAGGGCATCGCAGACATCGAGATAATCGTTAAAGGTATTTTTCTTTTTCAGAAACTTACCGTCTTCGTACCAGTAGTGACCTAATTCACCGCCGCCGCGAATATGGGCGATAGCAAAAACAAATCCCCGATCGAGAAGGCTGAGCCTGCTGCTGCTAAAATCGGCATCCATACTGGAACCGTAAGAGCCGTAGCCATATACCAGCAGTGGATTTTTACCTTTGTGGAAATGTTCTTTGCGGTACACCAGAGATACCGGTACTTCAGCGCCGTCGCGAGCCGTCACCCACAAATGTTCACTCCGATAGTTTTCAGACTCAAAACCGGCCACTTCAGCCTGTTTAAGCACCCGGCGCTGTCCGGTATCCATATCCAGTTCGAACAGGGTGTCCGGTGTCGTCATTGACGAATAGCCGTAGCGCAATCGCGACGTCTCCGGCTCAGGGTTATAGCTTATCCACGTCACGTACGCCGGGTCATCAAATGCAATCCCGACGACTTCGCGGGTTCTACGGTTAATTTGCCGCAGGCTCGTCAAGCCACGCTGCCGCTCTTCCACCACCAGCCAGTCGGTAAAAAGCGTAAAACTCTCCAGCATCACCTCATCGCGGGCAGGGATTAACACTTCCCATTTTCGTTCATCACGTACTTTGGTTTTATACAGACCAAAGTTTTTGCCTTCGCGGTTAGAACGCAGGTAAAAACTGTGCTGAAAATGATCCAGGCTGTACTCATGATCTTTACGACGTGGCAAGAAACAAAACGGTTGGGCGTCAGGAAGTTCGGCATCAAGTAGCAACACTTCTGAGGTGGTCGCACTGGCCAAAGAGATGATCACATAGTGGCGAGACGTGGTTTTATGCAGGCTGACATAAAACGTCTCGTCTTTCTCCTCATACACCAGCTCATCATTAGCTACAGGTGTCCCGACGGTGTGACGCCAGACCTGGTAAGGCAGCAGTGTCGAAATATGCTTTTTAACGTAGTAGACCGTCCCGGAATCATTTGCCCATACGAAATCCGGCGAGACATTCTCCAGCATTTCAGGATACCAGTTGCCGGTTTCCAGGTGACGAAAACGCAGACCATACTGACGGCGAGACAGGTAATCCTCCGCCAGCGCCATGATGGTATTGTCAGGCGAGACCGACAGCCCGCCCAGGGTATAAAACTCGCTGTGAGCAGCCCGTTGGTTGGCATCAAGCAGCGTGTCCCAGCTATCCCATTCGGCACTTAAAACCGATTGCCGCTGATAGACAGGATATTCATTTCCAGGCTCATAGAGATGGCGATAGCGATAACCATTTTTAGTCCAGGGGGCGGAAATGTCCCGCTGAGGAATGCGCTCAACCATTTCGCCCAGTAATGCATTCTGAAGCGCCTGCTGGCTGGACATGACCTTTCGGCCATATGCATTTTCCTGGTGCAGATAATCAAGCACATCTGGCTGGGAGCGCTCATCGTCCCTCAGCCAGTAATAATTGTCGATACGCGTATCACCATGCGTGGTCATCGCGTAAGGAATACGTCGGGCTTTTGGTGGCATGTCATTTTCTTTTGAGTTTTACACCCTATAAGGGTGGCAAAACCTGCGCATGATGCAAGCGAAACATACCCACTCAGGCCGAAAGTCAGCTCTGTAATGCCTGTTTTTGTTGCTGAATATCCTTTTCTATCCCCTCACGAACATCCTGAGGTATTTTGAGTGCGTCACCCAGCGCATTCAGATAGCTGCGCTCCATAAAGTGATCGATATCGATGGCGGCACAACTGAGAAAATAGAGTTCCAGCGCCTCTTCTTCATTTTTCACACTTTGCGCCAGGCGTGCCGGCTCAAGAGGTTGTTCTATAGCCAGAGCCACCAAGGCTCTGCCCTGCTCTTCAACACCGGCTTCACGGAGCTGCTGTTCAATTGCCGTTCGCTCCTTGTCATCGATATGCCCGTCACTCTTCGCCGCGAACACCAGTGCCTGTATCAACCGTTCGGTTCGCAGATCCAGTGGAGAGGTGTGCTGCCCATAATGAGGCTCATCCTGATGTGCGGTACGGACTCTGTCCTTGTATTTATTCCAGAGAACCGTACCCGCGATCGCACCGCCGCCAGCCAGTAACGCTCCCGTACCATACTTCGCCAGTAATTTTCTGGAGGATTTATTGGCCACCAGCAAGCCCGCCAGCCCACCGAGCGCCCCAGGAACAAGAAACTTACCTAACCCCTGCTCACCCGATGGCCCCATTTTCTGCCCTAACAGCGATTGCAATTGATTCAACCAGTTCGACATGTTTTCCTCACTCTACTGTGCGCAATGTCTAAAGACTAAGCACCGCGGTGTCAGGAAATGTCTGCCATGACAAAAGAAGCGCAAATTTATCGGCTGCAGACCAGTATGGTTGGTTCATCGCGACGAGACATACGCAAACGTTTTCGTTTATACTGCGCGCAACTTTTTCAGGGGGATTGTTATGACTCGTTTAGGAACCGCGCTGCGACCAGCGGCAACACGTGTAATGCTGTTGGGATCGGGCGAACTGGGAAAAGAAGTCGCCATCGAGTGCCAGCGTTTAGGTGTTGAAGTGATTGCCGTTGACCGCTATGCCGACGCACCTGCAATGCACGTTGCCCACCGCGCCCACGTCATTAACATGCTCGATGGCGATGCCTTGCGAGCGCTTATTGAGCTGGAAAAACCCGATTTTGTTGTACCGGAAATTGAGGCGATTGCCACCGATACGTTGATTGCACTTGAGCAGGAAGGACAGCGTGTTGTGCCTTGTGCAAAAGCGGCCAAACTCACCATGAACCGCGAAGGTATCCGTCGTCTGGCAGCGGAAGAGCTGTTGCTGCCTACCTCCGCCTACCGTTTTGCCGATGGTAAAGATGAATTTTTTCAGGCGGTCGCGGAAATCGGTTACCCGTGCATCATTAAGCCCGTGATGAGTTCTTCCGGCAAAGGTCAGAGCTTTATCCGTGACGCAGAAACACTTGATGCGGCCTGGGATTATGCCCAACAGGGCGGGCGCGCAGGTGCGGGCCGCGTCATTGTTGAGGGCGTTGTTAAGTTTGATTTCGAAATCACCCTGCTGACGGTGAGCGCTGTGGACGGTGTATATTTCTGCGACCCCGTGGGCCACCGACAGGAAGAGGGGGATTACCGCGAATCCTGGCAGCCACAGCAGATGAGCGAACTCGCGCTGGAACGTGCGCAGGAGATTGCGCGCAATGTTGTGCTGGCTCTGGGTGGCTATGGTCTTTTCGGTGTCGAGTTGTTTGTTTGCGGCGACGACGTGATCTTCAGTGAGGTCTCCCCTCGCCCTCATGATACAGGCATGGTTACGCTGATTTCTCAGGATCTCTCTGAGTTTGCTCTCCACGTTCGGGCATTCCTCGGCCTGCCCGTTGGTGGCATCCGCCAGTACGGTCCGGCGGCATCTGCCGTTATCCTGCCACAGTTAACAAGCCAAAACGTCACGTTTGATAACGTTGAAAGCGCAGTCGGCGCAGGTTTGCAGGTACGTTTGTTCGGTAAACCCGAAATTGACGGCACACGTCGTCTCGGGGTGGTGTTAGCCACCGGAGAGAGCGTCAGTGATGCCATCACGCGTGCGAAAACAGCGGCGGCATCGGTGGACGTTGCGGGATAAAAAAACGGGCCATATGGCCCGTTTTTCGTTTTGCTTGTTCAGCTAACAAACTTTACTGTTTCGCGCCTTCAACCGCTTCGCGAGCCAGTTTGGTAATCCGATCCCAGTCACCCGCTTCCAGCGCATCGGCCGGAACCAGCCAGGAGCCACCGATGCACAGTACGCTTTTCAGCGCCAGATAATCACGGTAGTTAGCCGGAGAGATACCGCCAGTTGGGCAGAAACGCACCTGTGAGAATGGACCCGCAATAGCCTGCAGCGCTTTTGTACCGCCATTGGCTTCTGCCGGGAAGAATTTGAACTCTTTCAGACCGAAATCCAGACCCAGCATCAGTTCAGACACGGTGCTGATACCAGGGATCAACGGGATCGTACCTTCAGTTGCTGCTTTCAGCAGCGGTTCAGTCAGGCCAGGGCTGATCGCAAACTGCGCGCCAGCTTCGGTTACGTCAGCCAGTTGCTGCGGATTCAGCACCGTACCCGCCCCCACGATCGCTTCAGGAACGTCTTTCGCAATTGCGCGGATCGCGTCCATTGCGCATGCGGTGCGCAGGGTCACTTCCAGAACACGAACGCCACCCGCAACCAGGGCTTTCGCCATCGGTACAGCATGTTCCAGTTTATTCACCACGATCACCGGCACTACCGGGCCAGTTTTCAGGATTGCTTCTGCACTTGTTTTCCAGTTTTTCATCAGAGTTTTCTCTCGCCAGATCGATAAATCTTGTCGTCTTAAAACGTAATACAGGTCGCACCCTGTTCTGCACCGGAGAGTTTCTCACGCAGTGCGCCAAACAGCTCACGCCCCGTGCCAACACGCGACGCTCTCAGGTCAGGAATATGCGGCTTACGGACCGCAAGCTCAGCCTCGTCCACCAGCAGGGTCAATTCACCTGTCTGGCCATTAACGCGGATGATATCGCCATCGCGAACTTTCGCCAGTAACCCACCATCGTAGGCTTCAGGAGTAACATGAATAGCTGAAGGCACTTTACCTGATGCGCCGGAGAGTCGTCCATCGGTAACCAACGCAATTTTGAAACAGCGGTCCAATAATACACCAAGTGGCGGCATAAGTTTATGTAATTCTGGCATGCCGTTCGCTTTTGGTCCCTGATGACGAACCACCACCACGCAATCTTTATCCAGCAAGCCCGCTTCAAACGCAGGCAGTACATCGTGCTGGCTTTCAAAAACAACAGCCGGAGCCTCTACAACCTGGTTAGCAACCGGGACAGCAGAGGTTTTCATGACCGCGCGGCCCAGGTTGCCACTGAGCACTTTCGTTCCGCCGTGGTGAGAGAATGGTTTTTCGAACGTGGCGATAACCTGTGGGTCCAGAGAATCTGTCGCCCCTTCACGCCAGTCCAGCTTGCCATCGTTCAGCCAGGGTTCCAGGGTGTAGCGTTTCAGACCAAAGCCCGCCACGGTGTTAACGTCTTCATGCAGCAGACCGCCTTTCAGCAGTTCGCGAACCAGTACCGGTACGCCGCCTGCCGCCTGGAAGTGGTTGATGTCAGCCGGACCATTCGGGTACAGGCGAGCCATCAGGGGAACCACGGATGAGATATCAGAGAAGTCATCCCAGTCGATCAGAATGCCTGCCGCGCGCGCCATCGCCACCAGGTGCATGGTGTGGTTGGTTGAGCCGCCCGTTGCCAGCAGAGCCACAATGCCGTTGACCACGACTTTTTCATCGACCATTTTGCCCAGCGGCATCCACTCATTACCGTTGCCGGTCAGGCGCGTCACCTGACGGGCTGCCGCTTCGGTCAGCGCCTGGCGAAGCGGCGCATCCGGCTGAATGAAGGAGGATCCCGGAAGCTGCATGCCCATAAACTCCACCACCATCTGGTTGGTGTTGGCTGTGCCGTAGAAGGTACAGGTTCCCGGCGCATGATAGGACGCGGCTTCAGCTTCCAGCAGTGCCTGACGGTCCGCCTTGCCTTCGGCATAGAGCTGGCGAATACGCACTTTCTCTTTGTTTGGCAAACCACTCGCCATTGGGCCTGACGGCACAAAAATGGCAGGCAGGTGACCAAATGACAATGCCGCCATGGCAAGACCGGGGACAATTTTGTCACACACGCCCAGATAAAGCGCACCATCAAACATGTTATGCGATAACCCTACCGCCGCAGACATCGCAATCACTTCCCGGCTGAGCAAGGACAGCTCCATGCCGTCCTGCCCTTGCGTCACGCCATCGCACATGGCTGGCACGCCACCCGCAACCTGACCGACCGCATTCGCCTGATGCAACGCTTTACGGATGATATCCGGATAACCCTCATACGGCTGGTGCGCAGAGAGCATGTCGTTGTAAGAGGTAATGATCGCAATATTGTTACGCAACATGCTTTTGAGTGAGTCTTTATCATCAGCCTGGCAAGCAGCAAACCCGTGTGCCAGGTTACCGCAAGCCAGTTGCGAGCGATGTACGGTGTCGGTCTTCGCCTGTTCGATACGAGCGAGGTAGGCAGAACGGGTCTCTTTCGAGCGCTCGATGATGCGCTGTGTTACGCGTAACAATGTCGGATTCATAAAAGCTCCTCTAATTTATCTGGCCAGGCTCGGGAGTTTACAAAGTGTCTTGCGGTCGTTAACAACGCTGAAACGCTTGGTGTCCGGAGCTCAGGGGCAAAATCGCTTCCGGCAGTGTAATAAAAAAAGCTCCGTGGGTGAATCCACACGGAGCTTAAAAGTTTAAAAATTATGCCACTAACTGTGTTAGATCATGTTACCGGTAAAATAACACCTCTGGATTAGAGAGATAGGTTACTCAAACTCGTTCCAGGAGCGGCCATCACGGGTGATCATCGCTACCGATGCGACCGGTCCCCAGGTCCCTGCCTGGTATGGCTTAGGCGCATCTTGATCGGCAGCCCAGGCCTCGGTGATTGAATCGACCCATTTCCACGCCTCTTCCACTTCATCACGGCGCACAAACAGTGCCTGAATGCCGCGCATGGTTTCCAGCAGTAAACGCTCGTAAGCATCGGCCAGATGTGTTTCGTTGAAGGTTTCGGAATAGCTCAGATCCAGCTTGGTGGTTTGCAGATTGTGTTTGTGATCCAGGCCCGGCACTTTGTTCAGGATCTGAATATCCACACCTTCGTCTGGCTGGAGACGGATGGTCAGCTTGTTCTGCGGCAGCTCCTGCCAGGACTCTTTGAACAAGTTCAGCTCTGGGTTTTTGAAGTACACGACCACTTCAGAACATTTAGCTGGCAGACGTTTCCCGGTACGCAGATAGAACGGAACCCCCGCCCAACGCCAGTCATCGATATCGACGCGGATCGCTACAAATGTCTCAGTGTTGCTGGACTTATTTGCCCCCTCTTCTTCCAGATAGCCCGGGACTTTTTTACCCTGAGCAAACCCTGCGGTGTACTGACCGCGAACGGTTTTCTCACGCACATTCGAGCGATCGATGCGACGCAGAGATTTCAGCACTTTAACTTTGGCATCACGAATGCTGTCAGCCGTCAGATCCGACGGCGGAGACATCGCAATCATGCACAGAATTTGCAGCAGGTGGTTCTGGATCATGTCGCGCATCTGACCTGCCTGGTCAAAGTAACCCCAGCGACCTTCGATACCCACTTCTTCGGCCACGGTAATTTCCACGTGATCGATAGTCCGGTTATCCCAGTTGTTCACAAACAGCGAGTTCGCAAAACGCAGGGCCAGCAGGTTAAGCACCGTCTCTTTACCCAGATAATGGTCAATGCGGTAAACCTGGCACTCTTCGAAATATTCGCCTACCTGGTCGTTGATTTCGCGGGAGGTCGCAAGAGACGTGCCCAGCGGTTTTTCCATGACCACGCGCGCAGGTTTAGCGTTCAGTTTCGCTTCGCCCAGGCCTTTGCAGATGGCGCCAAACGTGCTTGGCGGCATCGCGAAATAGTTAATGGTGACACGGTTTTTCTGGTCCAGCATCTCACCCAAACGGCTAAACGCGCTGACGTCGTTAACGTCCAGGTTACAGAAATCAAGACGTCCGCTCAGCGTATCCCATAAACTTTCATCAATTTTCTCTTTCATGAACGTTTCGAGCGCTTCGCGCACGACTTTGGTATATGCGTCCTTGTCCCAGTCGGCGCGCCCTACACCCAGGATACGGGTATCCGGATGAAGTTGGCCCGCTTTCTCCAGTTGATACAGGGAAGGCAGCAATTTTCGGCGTGCAAGATCGCCTTTCGCGCCGAAAATGACCAGGTCACATGCCTGGGCTGTTTGCGTTACCGCCATGTCATTCTCCTCAGTTGGATAACCTGGTACTTCTGCCAGGTATCGTTGTAATTTTATTACAATGCACTGTACTGCTTTTACGTCATTCCCGAAACCATTAGCGCTTAGCCTCGCGTGCGATACCGCGATTTTTGCGTTGCCTGGTACATAACATCCAGTAACGACGCGAAAAGCGTTGAATATTTGTACTATCGACTCACTGTAAAACCCGACAGTGATCAAGTAATGAAAAAAAACAACAACATTTCTTGTCGTACATTACCCTTTAGGGAAGTCACAGGGGTAATATCGACTGAATCGAATCATGATTTCATCCATCAATGAAATCGTTTTCACCCATGAGCGCCTGGTTAACGATGAACATGCTGGAAAAAATCCAGTTTCAACTGGAACACCTTAGCAAATCCGAGCGAAAAGTGGCTGAAGTTATTCTTGCTTCTCCTGCTCAGGCGATTCATTCAAGCATCGCCACCCTGGCACAGGAATCAGGCGTCAGCGAACCGACGGTAAATCGATTCTGCAGAAGCCTCGAAACGCGTGGCTTCCCTGATTTTAAACTGCATCTCGCACAAAGTCTGGCAAACGGTACGCCGTATGTTAATCGCAATGTCGATGAAGACGACAGTGTTGATGCCTACACCGCCAAAATCTTTGAATCCGCTATGGCAACGCTTGACCATGTCCGCCAGTCGCTGGATATGGCATCCGTAAACCGTGCTGTTGATTTACTGACACAGGCAAAGAAAATCGCGTTCTTTGGGCTGGGTTCATCCGCCGCTGTCGCCCATGATGCGATGAACAAATTCTTTCGTTTCAACGTGCCGGTGATCTATTCCGATGACATCGTGCTGCAACGCATGAGCTGTATGAATTGTAGTGAAGATGATGTCGTGGTTCTCATCTCGCATACCGGACGCACAAAAAGCCAGGTTGAACTGGCTCAGTTGGCGCGGGAGAACGATGCTATCGTCATCGCACTCACAACAGCAGGTACGCCGCTGGCAAGAGAAGCAACACTTGCTATCACACTGGATGTGCCCGAAGACACTGACATGTATATGCCGATGGTGTCTCGTTTGGCTCAGCTTACGGTGATTGATGTGCTGGCAACCGGTTTTACCTTGCGTCGTGGCACAAAATTCAGAGATAACTTGAAGCGTGTCAAGGAAGCGCTCAAGGAATCGCGTTTTGATAAAGAACTGCTTATGAAAAGCGATGTTCCCTAATAGTTAATAACTAAGATGTAACGATTCACGGCATTCGGTCCGTTCCTTGTTGCCTTGCAGCGAGCAGAACGCCGATTTAATGTTCACGCAACACCAAAGTTGTTTCAGTCAACGGAGTATTACATGTCCAGAAGGCTTCGCAGAACCAAGATCGTAACCACCTTAGGCCCGGCAACCGATCGCGATAATAATCTTGAAAAGATTATTGCCGCCGGCGCAAACGTGGTGCGTATGAACTTCTCTCACGGTACACCGGAAGATCATAAATTACGTGCAGATAAAGTGCGCGAAATTGCGGCAAAACTGGGCCGCCATATCGCTATTCTCGGCGACCTGCAAGGGCCGAAAATTCGCGTATCAACCTTCAAAGAAGGTAAAGTATTCCTCAATATCGGCGACAAATTCCTGCTGGATGCCAACCTGAGTAAAGGCGAAGGTGATAAAGAGAAAGTCGGTATCGACTATAAAGGCTTGCCTGCTGACGTCGTTCCTGGCGACATTCTGCTGCTTGACGACGGTCGCGTTCAGTTGAAAGTTCTGGAAGTTCAGGGGATGAAAGTGTTCACCGAAGTCACTGTCGGCGGACCACTGTCTAACAACAAAGGCATCAACAAACTTGGTGGTGGCCTGTCAGCCGAAGCGCTGACCGATAAAGACAAAGCTGACATCATTACTGCGGCGCAAATTGGCGTGGACTACCTGGCGGTCTCCTTCCCACGTTGTGGCGAAGATCTGAACTATGCACGCCGTCTGGCTCGCGATGCAGGTTGTGATGCGAAAATTGTTGCTAAAGTCGAACGTGCTGAAGCGGTCTGCAATCAGGATGCCATGGACGATGTGATTCTGGCCTCTGATGTTGTGATGGTTGCCCGTGGCGACCTGGGTGTAGAAATTGGTGACCCGGAACTGGTCGGCATCCAGAAGGCGCTCATCCGCCGTGCACGCCAGTTGAACCGTTCAGTCATCACGGCAACCCAGATGATGGAGTCCATGATCACCAACCCGATGCCAACCCGTGCAGAAGTTATGGATGTGGCAAACGCCGTGCTGGATGGTACGGATGCCGTCATGTTATCTGCTGAAACGGCAGCGGGCCAGTATCCGGCCGAGACCGTAGCGGCTATGGCGCGTGTGTGCCTGGGTGCTGAAAAAATCCCAAGTATCAACGTTTCTAAACACCGTCTGGACGTACAGTTCGATAACGTGGAAGAAGCCATCTCCATGTCTGCAATGTATGCAGCGAACCATCTGAAAGGCGTCACAGCAATCATCACCATGACCGAATCTGGCCGTACCGCACTGATGACATCCCGTATCAGCTCCGGATTGCCTATTTTCGCCATGTCTCGCCATGAGCGAACGCTGAACCTGACGGCACTGTATCGCGGTGTGACACCGGTTTACTTCGATAGCACCAACGATGGCGTTATCGCGGCTACCGATGCCGTAAACCTGCTGCGTGATAAAGGGTATTTGGTCTCTGGCGATATCGTCATTGTGACTCAAGGTGATGTGATGAGCACTATCGGCTCAACCAACACCACGCGCGTAATGACCGTCGAATAATAAAGGCGGGATGTACGAGCCCCTCACCTTTTCAGGGCGAGGGGCTTTTTTATTTCTTTGGGAATAATTCTTTGCGCTTGTAGGGCTCTTTTTCGCCCGGTTTGCGCGTTTTGAGTAGCTTCAGTATCCACGTGTACTGTTCGGTATGCGGCCCCACCAAAATTTCCACTTCTTCATTCATACGACGCGCAATGGTGTGATCGTCAGCGTTCAGCAAATCATCCATAGGTGGACGAACCTCAATGCTTAAGCGGTGCGTTTTACCATCGTAGACAGGAAAAAGCGGGATCACGCGCGCCCGGCACACTTTCATCAAGCGACCAATAGCAGGCAAGGTTGCTTTATAGGTGGCAAAGAAGTCCACAAACTCGCTGTGTTCCGCACCGTGGTCCTGATCCGGTAAATAGTAGCCCCAGTACCCCTGACGCACGGACTGAATAAACGGTTTGATACCGTCGTTACGCGCATGCAGGCGCCCACCAAAGCGTCGACGTACCGTATTCCACACGTAATCGAAGATTTTATTCCCCTGATTATGGAACATGGCCGCCATCTTCTGCCCCTGGGCAGCCATCAGCATCGCAGGGATATCCACGCCCCAACCGTGTGGCACTAAAAAGATCACTTTTTCATCATTGCGCCGCATTTCTTCAATGATTTCCAGCCCTTTCCAGTCAACGCGCGAGAGGATTTTTTCAGGCCCACGTAACGCCAGTTCCCCCATCATCGCCATCGCCTGAGGCGCGGTGGTAAACATGGCATCGATGATCGCCTCACGCTCGGCATCACTTTTGTCAGGGAAGCAATAATACAGGTTGATTTGCGCACGGCGGCGGGCACTTTTACCCATCCGCCCCGCCAAAAGACCTATTTTACCGAGGAGAGGATCACGCACAGAGGCAGGTAACAAAGCAATACCTGCAAACGCATACACACCAAGCCAGGCTCCCCAGTTGCGCGGATGACGAAATGACGGCTCAAACTCAGGAATATATTCACTGTTATTTTTTTTTGTTTCCATGCTGGTTCCAGGGTCTGGTGACGCAGAAATTAAGAATAATGAGATAGTGTAGCGAGGCAGGCTACTTCGTACAAAAGAAAAAGCCGGCGCACGGTGCGCCGGCCTTAACAAACGAGGACTTAATCAAAACGCAGTTGCGGTGCGACCTCTTTTACCTGCGCCAGGTAGTCCGTGCGATCTTTCCCGGTCAGCCCCTCAGTGCGCGGCAGTTTCGCCGTCAGCGGGTTCACTGCCTGCTGGTTGATCCACACTTCATAATGCAGATGTGGACCGGTAGAACGTCCAGTGTTACCCGAAAGGGCAATACGATCGCCGCGTTTCACTTTCTGCCCTGGCTGTACCAGCAATTTACGCAGATGCATGTAGCGAGTGGTGTAGGTGCGTCCGTGGCGAACAGCCACATAATACCCGGCAGCGCCACTGCGTTTAGCCATCACGACTTCACCGTCACCGACAGCCAGCACTGGCGTACCCTGTGGCATCGCAAAGTCGACACCACGGTGTGGAGCAACTCGCCCTGTCACCGGGTTCAGGCGACGCGGGTTAAAGTTAGACGAGACGCGGAATTGCTTGGACGTCGGGAAACGCAGGAAGCCTTTCGCAAGCCCTGTACCGTTGCGGTCGTAGAACTTACCATCTTCAGCACGAATGGCGTAGTAATCCTTACCATCAGAACGCAGACGCACACCGACCAGTTGGCTCTGCTCACGCTTACCGTCAAGCATTTCGCGGGACATCAGCACCGAGAACTCATCACCTTTTTTGAGTTTCCTGAAATCCATCTGCCACTGCATGGCCCTGATCACAGAACTGATCTCCGCACTGGTGAGACCAGCATCACGTGCACTGGCCACAAAGCTTGCACCGACTGTTCCTTTCAGGACGTTATTAACCCAATCGCCTTGCTGAACTTCACTGCTCATTTTGAAACCGTTTTCAGTACGATCGTAGGTACGGGTTTCGCGACGAGAGACTTCCCACGTCAGGCGCTGTAAATCACCATCCGCAGTCAGTGTCCATGAAAGTTGCTGACCAATCTTCAGGTTTCGAATGTCTTTATCTGCTGCCGCAAGCTGGCTGATATCACCCATATCAATGCCATACTGATTAAGAATGCTACTGAGCGTATCGCCTGTGGAGACGACATATTCATGCATACCCGCTTCAGACGAGGTTTTATCGTCTAACTCATCTTGCGGGATGGCTTCGTCTTCCTGTGCAGCCTGATCGATCGGTTCACTGGCTTCTGGTAACAAAGAACGGATCTCGTTCTTCTCAAGTTCGATGGTTTTAACGATAGGGGCAGAATGTGGATGGTACACATAGGGCCGCCAGACGGCGACCGCTAAGGTAAGTACAGTAAGCGACCCCAGCATGACGCGGTGGGGTCGTGGCATGTTATTAAATGCCAGAGCGACAGAGCGGGCTATCTGTTGCACGTATTCACTTCCTCGTTAATCTCCTTTCAGGCAGCTCGCATACTGGTTCGCCAGTTGGCTGAGAAACTGTGAATAGCTCTCTTTGCCCAACTTAACAGGGGTTCCAAGCGGGTCCAGGGTTCCCATGCGCACGGAAGTTCCCCTGGCCACGGCTTCCACGACCGCTGGCCTGAACTGTGGCTCAGCAAAAACGCACGTCGCTTTTTGCTCAACCAACTGTGTTCTGATCTCATGTAAACGCTGCGCACCGGGCTGAATTTCAGGATTGACGGTGAAGTGACCAAGCGGGGTCAAGCCGTAGTGTTTTTCGTAGTAGCCATAGGCGTCATGAAAAACGAAATATCCTTTACCTTTCAATGGTGCGAGCTCGTTACCAACCTGCTTATCGGTTGCGGCTAATTGTGCCTCAAAATCCTTCAGGTTGGCGTCAAGTCTGGCTCGACTTTGCGGCATAAGTTCCACTAATTTGTCGTGGATTGCAACCGCCGAGAGCCGCGCTATCTCTGGCGAAAGCCAAAGATGCATGTTGTACTCGCCATGATGGTGATGGTCGTCACCTTTTTCGCCTGTGGCATGGTCATGGTCATGTTCGTCACCATCGTCATCAGCCCCTTTCATGAGCAACGGTTTCACACCTGGCAGCTCAGCAATAGTTACCTGTTTTTGCGCAGGAACCTGCTTGGCCGACTTTTGCATGAAGGCTTCCATCTCAGGGCCAATCCATACAACTAAGTCCGCGTTCTGTAAGCGTTTTACATCCGAAGGACGCAGAGAGTAATCATGTTCTGAAGCCCCATCAGGCAGTAAGACTTGTGTCTCCGTTACCCCGTCCGCAATGGCTGAGGCAATGAATCCTAATGGCTTAAGCGAAGCGACAACGGCGGCGTTAACATCTTGTGCTGTTGTACCCCAAAGGGCAGCGGATAATGCTGCGAAAAGAAGCGTATTTTTATGTAACATAATGCGACTAATCATCGTAATGAATGCGTGGAATGTGATATTATAACATTCGATGACTTCTGCAAGCTTAAATTGACATGACGACTTTGGTTTCTCTCGAAAATATTTCGGTGTCATTCGGTCAGCGCCGCGTCCTCTCTGACGTCTCGCTGGATCTGAAACCCGGCAAAATTTTAACGCTGCTTGGCCCTAATGGGGCAGGTAAATCGACACTGGTGCGCGTGGTTCTTGGGCTGGTAACACCTGACACGGGTGTTATCAAGCGCGATGGCAAGTTACGCATTGGCTACGTGCCGCAAAAATTACACCTGGATGCGACCCTGCCGCTAACGGTCAGCCGTTTTCTGCGGTTGCGCCCCGGTACGCGTAAAGATGACGTGCTTCCCGCGTTAAAACGTGTTCAGGCAGGACATCTGATGGATGCCCCCCTACAGAAGCTTTCGGGTGGCGAAACACAGCGAGTGTTACTCGCGCGGGCACTGTTGAGCCAGCCCCAGTTGCTGGTACTTGATGAACCGACTCAAGGGGTTGACGTCAACGGCCAGGTTGCGCTGTACGATTTAATCGACCAACTGCGGCGTGAACTTGATTGTGCGGTACTGATGGTCTCTCACGATCTGCATCTGGTGATGGCAAAAACAGATGAAGTTCTGTGCCTTAACCACCATATTTGCTGCTCTGGCACGCCAGAAGTGGTCTCAATGCATCCTGAATTTATCTCTATGTTCGGCTCCCGTGGGGCCGAACAGTTGGGTATTTATCGTCATAACCATAATCACCGCCATGATTTGCAAGGACGAATTGTGCTGCGTCGGGGCAATGGACACTCATGATTGAACTGTTACTTCCCGGCTGGCTGGCCGGAATTATGCTGGCCTGCGCGGCTGGACCGTTAGGCTCTTTTGTCGTCTGGCGCAGAATGTCCTACTTTGGTGATACCTTAGCCCACGCTTCTCTGCTCGGTGTGGCCTTTGGCCTGCTGTTGGATGTAAATCCTTTCTACGCCGTCATTGTTGTAACTCTGCTGCTGGCTGCAGGTCTGGTGTGGCTTGAAAAACGCCCTCACCTCGCAATTGATACGCTGCTTGGCATCATGGCACACAGTGCCCTCTCACTGGGTCTGGTGGTGGTCAGTCTGATGTCTAACATCCGCGTCGATCTGATGGCCTACCTGTTCGGCGACCTGTTGGCTGTCACACCAGAAGACCTGATCTCCATCGCCATTGGTGTTGTTGTGGTACTGGGCATTTTATTCTGGCAGTGGCGCAATTTGCTGGCGATGACCGTTAGCCCGGATCTCGCGTTTGTCGATGGTGTTAAACTGCAGCGCGTGAAACTACTGCTGATGCTGGTCACGGCGTTAACCATTGGTGTGGCAATGAAGTTTGTTGGTGCATTGATTATTACATCTCTGCTGATCATCCCTGCGGCAACAGCGCGTCGCTTTGCCAGAACACCGGAGCAAATGGCGGGAGTCGCGGTCATTATCGGTATGATTGCGGTCACTGGGGGGTTAACCTTCTCGGCGTTCTACGATACGCCAGCGGGCCCGTCAGTGGTGCTGTCCGCGGCGCTGCTGTTTATTCTGAGTATGATGAAGAAAACCGCAAGTTAAGCTGGAGGGCGATGAGATGCCCTCACCCTCTCCCGCCGGGAGAGGGAAGCGTCAGCTAAGGCATCTCTGGTGGGGTGATCCCGAAATGATTCCAGGCCCGGACTGTCGCCATACGCCCACGTGGCGTACGTTGTAAAAAACCCTGCTGGATCAAATAGGGTTCAAGCACATCTTCAATGGTTTCGCGCTCTTCACCGATAGCGGCTGCCAGGTTATCGAGCCCCACCGGACCGCCAAAGAATTTATCCAGCACCGCCAGCAGTAACTTGCGGTCCATATAATCGAAACCTTCGGCATCCACATTCAACATATCCAGTGCCTGAGACGCAATCTCCACCGAGATTGTGCCATCGTGTTTCACCTCTGCAAAATCACGCACGCGGCGCAGCAAACGGTTTGCAATACGCGGTGTTCCACGAGAGCGTTTAGCCACTTCGAATGCCCCTTCATCACTCATTTCCAGCCCCATATAGCGTGCGCTACGGCTGACAATGTGCTGAAGATCAGGAACCTGATAGAACTCCAGGCGTTGCACAATCCCAAAACGATCGCGCAAGGGAGAGGTCAAAGAGCCCGCGCGCGTTGTTGCGCCAATCAGCGTAAACGGCGGGAGATCGATTTTAATCGAGCGCGCAGCAGGACCTTCGCCAATCATGATATCCAGTTGGTAATCTTCCATTGCCGGATAGAGCACCTCTTCAACAACAGGTGACAAACGGTGGATTTCATCGATGAACAACACGTCATGAGGCTCAAGGTTGGTGAGCATCGCCGCCAGGTCACCGGCTTTCTCCAGTACCGGGCCTGATGTAGTACGCAGATTGACGCCCATTTCATTGGCGACAATATTAGCAAGCGTCGTTTTACCCAGACCTGGCGGGCCAAAAATGAGCAGGTGATCGAGCGCATCGCCACGCAGTTTTGCCGCCTGGATGAAGATTTCCATCTGCGAACGAACCTGCGGCTGGCCAATATACTCATCAAGCAGCTTTGGGCGAATCGCACGATCCACGACATCTTCTGGCGTGTTACTGGCGGCAGAGACCAGGCGGTCTGCTTCAATCATCCTTTACCTCACAATGCGGCGCGCAGCGCTTCGCGGATCAGGGTTTCACTGCTGGCATCCGGTTTGGCAACCTTGCTGACCATACGGCTGGCTTCCTGAGGCTTGTAGCCCAGTGCCACCAGTGCAGCAACCGCTTCCTGTTCAGCATCATCAGATGCCGGAGAATCAGGAGAGGTCAGCACCAGATCGGCTGCCGGCGTAAAGAGATCGCCATGCAGACCTTTAAAGCGATCTTTCATTTCGACAATCAGACGTTCCGCCGTCTTTTTCCCGATACCAGGAAGTTTAATCAATGCCACAGGATCTTCACGCTCAACGGCGTTAACAAACTGCTGAGCCGACATGCCGGATAAAATCGCCAGCGCCAGTTTCGGCCCCACGCCATTGGTTTTAATCAGTTCACGGAACAGGGTGCGTTCCTGTTTATTGTTAAACCCATACAACAGTTGTGCATCTTCACGCACGACAAAATGGGTGAAAACAATGGCTTCTTTTCCGGCATCAGGAAGCTCATAGAAACAGGTCATTGGCATGTGTACTTCATAGCCCACGCCTCCCGTTTCAAGCAGTACTAACGGGGGTTGTTTTTCAATGATGATGCCTCTGAGTCTGCCTATCACATGACGCTCCTGCGTTCTGGAAGAAGTTATGCCCTAAATAATTCGAGTTGCAGGAAGGCTGCAAGGGAGTAAATCCCCAGGAGCGAACACCCGTAAGTGACTGGGGTGAGCGAGTGCAGCCAACGCTCATGCAACTTGAAGTATGACGAGTATAATAAAAAAAGGCTGGATAAACATCCAGCCTGATTTGTTATTATCGTAACCTGCCTCGTGCCAGATTGAGCCGCGACTCACTCATCTGCATCGCATTTTGGCTGACATGGCAGTGAGTTATCGCAATTGCCAGCGCATCGGCGGCATCAGCCTGTGGGTTAGCCGGCAGCTTCAGCAAGGTGCGCACCATGTGCTGTACCTGACTTTTCTCTGCACTACCAATCCCCACGACCGTCTGCTTCACCTGACGTGCGGCATATTCGAACACCGGAAGATCCTGGTTCACTGCCGCGACAATCGCCACCCCACGAGCCTGACCCAGTTTCAGCGCCGAATCGGCGTTTTTCGCCATAAAGACCTGCTCAATGGCAAAATAGTCTGGCTGAAACTGAGTAATGATTTCCGACACACCTGCATAAATGAGCTTCAGCCGTGACGGCAAATCATCGACTTTGGTGCGAATACAACCACTACCAAGGTAGGTTAGCTGGCGTCCAACCTGACGGATGACGCCATAGCCAGTGACGCGTGAGCCAGGGTCAATCCCGAGGATTATCGACATCACGCGTCTCCTGTAAACGGTTCATGCACCCTATATAATTCGAGCGCCAGGAAGGTAAGCGAACGCAAACAACGCACCTGTCGCCTGAAGTATGACGGGTATACGCTCTCATCAGAGAGTCGCCGCAACCTCATCCGAGATTTCACCGTTGTGATACACTTCCTGCACGTCGTCGCAGTCTTCAAGCATGTCGATCAGACGCAGCAGTTTTGGCGCAGTCTCTGCATCCATATCCGCTTTGGTTGACGGAATCATCGAGACTTCTGCGTTATCCGCTTTCAGACCAGCAGCTTCCAGCGCATCACGTACAGCGCCCATCTCTTCCCATGCGGTATAAACGTCAATCGCACCGTCGTCGAAGGTTACAACGTCTTCAGCACCGGCTTCCAGCGCCGCTTCCATGATCACATCTTCGTCGCCTTTCTCGAAGGAGATGACGCCTTTTTTGCTGAACAGGTAAGCAACTGAACCATCAGTTCCCAGATTACCGCCGGTTTTGGTGAACGCATGACGCACTTCCGCAACGGTACGGTTACGGTTGTCAGACAAGCATTCAACCATCACTGCAGTACCGCCAGGGCCGTAACCTTCATAAATGATGGTTTCCATGTTCGCGTCGTCATCACCGCCAACACCACGCGCAATAGCACGGTTCAGGGTGTCACGCGTCATGTTGTTAGACAGCGCTTTATCAATCGCTGCACGCAGACGTGGGTTTGAAGCGGCATCGCCGCCACCCAGACGCGCTGCGGTTACCAGCTCACGAATGATTTTAGTAAAAATTTTACCGCGTTTAGCATCCTGTGCCGCTTTGCGGTGTTTGGTGTTGGCCCACTTACTATGACCTGCCATAAAAAGTTCCTCAAAAATTATCCTTCGCCTTTCAGCTACCGGGTGCGTTGGCTGCGCCCGCTCATACCGGTCACTTACCAACGTAAGCGTCTGGTGATTCGCGACCTTGCCGCCTTCCTGGTAACTGAAATGCCTGGAAATTAATTAACATTAATTACAAATTCTTCAATCGCCTGCCGATTGCTCCACGACTTGGTCAGTGCGGCGGCATCCGCCGCATCTACCCAGCGGTAGGTCAAATGTTCAGTGAACACGATCTCCCGTTCGTGGGGAAGCGCAAGACAGAACCAGGATTCCGTATTACGGTCGATGCCCGGCGCATAGCGATGGCGTAAATGGCTAAAAATTTCAAACTCCACCGTGCGCTGACAGTCCTTCAGGGTCAGTTGCTCAAGAGCAACATCGATAGTGACCTCTTCCTTTACTTCACGCACGGCAGCCTGCAATGCGGTTTCCCCCTCTTCCAGACTGCCGGTAACCGACTGCCAAAAATCAGGGTCATCGCATCGCTGCAACATCAGCACCCGTTTCGTGTCCTGGGCATAGATAACGACTAAGACAGAAATGGGGCGCTTATATTGCATATTATTCGTTCTCCGAAATCTCTTTTGACACTTTCGGCAAAACCTGGATGCCCAGTTCAGTCAGAGAGGCCGGGTTAGCAAAGCTCGGCGCTTCAGTCATCAGACACGCCGCTGCTGTGGTTTTCGGGAAGGCAATAACATCACGAATGTTGTCAGTGCCGGTCAGCAGCATGGTCAGGCGATCAAGACCAAACGCCAGACCTGCGTGCGGCGGCGTACCGTATTTCAGCGCATCCAGCAGGAAGCCAAACTTCTCACGCTGTTCTGTCTCGTTGATACCCAAAATACCAAACACCGTCTGCTGCATTTCACCGCTGTGAATACGCACGGAACCGCCACCCACTTCGTAGCCGTTGATGACCATGTCATAGGCGTTAGCTACCGCATCTTCCGGAGCAGCTTTCAGTTCAGCAGCCGTCATGTCTTTCGGTGAGGTGAATGGGTGGTGCATTGCAGTCAAACCACCTTCGCCGTCTTCTTCAAACATTGGGAAGTCGATAACCCAGAGCGGAGCCCATTTGGTTTCGTCGGTCAGGTTGAGGTCTTTACCCAGTTTCAGACGCAGTGCGCCCATCGCATCGGCAACGACTTTCTTGTTGTCTGCGCCGAAGAAGATCATGTCGCCGTCTTGCGCACCAGTGCGCTCAAGGATCGCTTCCACGATTTCCACATTCAGGAATTTCGCGACCGGGCTGGTAATACCGTCCAGACCTTTTGCTCGCTCGGTCACCTTAATGTAGGCCAGGCCTTTCGCGCCGTAGATCTTGATGAAGTTGCCGTAGTCGTCAATCTGTTTACGGCTAAGAGCTGCACCACTCGGTACACGCAGAGCAGCAACACGGCCTTTTGGATCGTTAGCCGGGCCAGAAAATACCGCGAACTCGACGGATTTTACCAGGTCAGCCACGTCCACAAGCTCCATTGGGTTACGCAGGTCTGGTTTGTCTGAGCCGTAACGACGCTCCGCTTCAGCAAAGGTCATGATTGGGAAATCACCCAGCTCTACACCTTTCACGTCGTTCCACAGTCCGCGCACCAGCGCTTCCATCACTTCACGCACCTGTTCGGCAGTCATGAAGGAGGTTTCTACGTCGATCTGGGTAAATTCTGGCTGACGGTCAGCACGCAGGTCTTCGTCACGGAAGCATTTTACGATCTGATAGTAGCGATCAAAACCGGACATCATCAGCAACTGTTTGAACAGCTGTGGAGACTGTGGCAACGCATAGAATTTGCCTTTATGAACGCGGGACGGGACCAGGTAATCGCGCGCGCCTTCTGGCGTGGCTTTGGTCAGCATCGGGGTTTCGATGTCGAGGAAACCGTGATCATCCATAAAGCGGCGCACCAGGCTGGTGATTTTCGCGCGTGTTTTCAGACGCTGAGCCATTTCTGGGCGACGCAGATCCAGATAACGGTATTTCAGGCGAGCTTCTTCCGTATTGACGTGGTTTGAGTCAAGCGGCAGCGCTTCTGCGCGGTTGATGATCGTCAGATCGGAGGCCAGTACTTCGATTGCGCCAGTCGCCATTTCAGCGTTGATGTTCTTCTCATCACGCGCGCGCACCGTACCGGTCACCTGGATGCAGAATTCATTACGCAGTTCAGAAGCCAGCTTCAATGCATCCGCGCGATCCGGATCGAAGAACACCTGAACGATACCTTCACGGTCGCGCATATCGATGAAAATAAGGCTACCAAGATCACGACGACGGTTGACCCAACCACACAAGGTAACTTGCTGTCCGACATGGGACTGACGCAGCTGCCCGCAATATTCTGTACGCATGAGATATCCCTTAATTAGCCGCAGGCTGATTGTCGCCTCTGTTCCAGGCTACTTTTGTCGCAGCTTTAACTGTATGTCACCACTGGGTGAAAAAAGGCGGCTATTATACTGAAAATTCCGCCATACGATAAGAGAGAAGCGCGCCTGACGCACGTTTGCTGCACTCTTATTGCGCATTCTCACAAAAATTAACAAAATTATCCGATCTTCATCCCCCCTTTACGTCGTAAGGTGTGGCCAAAGCGATTCATTTTACTGGAGTAACCATGTTGACATTTGATGCCACTAAAACTGCCCTTGTCGTGATTGATTTACAGGAAGGGATACTGCCCTTTGCCGGTGGCCCTCATACCGCAGGGAATGTGGTCGACCGTGCTGCCCGCCTGGCAGAAAAATGTCGTCGTGTTGGCGCTCCGGTTGTCCTGGTCCGTGTAGGTTGGTCTGAAGACTTCGCTGAAGCATTAAAACAGCCCGTCGATGCGCAAGCGCCTGCTCACGCACTGCCTGCTAACTGGTGGGCTTATCCAGAAAAACTGGGTAAATGCGACAGCGATATTGAGGTAACAAAGCGTCAGTGGGGCGCATTCTACGGAACCGATCTCGAATTACAGCTGCGCCGCCGTGGCATTGACACCATCATTCTGTGTGGGATCTCCACCAACATCGGCGTGGAATCTACCGCCCGCAACGCCTGGGAACTGGGCTTTAACCTGGTGATTGCAGAAGATGCATGCAGCGCGGCATCGGCTGACCAGCATAAGGGCAGCATGACAAACATCTTCCCGCGCATTGGGCGTGTACGCAGCACAGAAGAGATCGTAAGCGCGTTATGATCTATCTGGGCCTTCCCCAATGGTCGCACCCGAAATGGGTGCGGCTGGGTATCACCAGCCTCGAAGAGTACGCCCGACACTTCAACTGTGTCGAAGGCAATACCACGCTGTACGCCTTGCCAAAGGCCGAAATTGTGGCGCGCTGGCACGAACAAACCACCGATAGCTTCCGCTTTTGCTTTAAGTTTCCGGCAACCATTTCCCACAACGCAGCGCTGCGTAACTGCGGTGATTTGACCGAGGAATTTTTGAGCCGAATGTCGCCGCTGGCAAACCGAATCGGACAATACTGGCTCCAGCTTCCCGCCACGTTTGGCCCGCGAGACCTGCCTGCGCTGTGGCAGTTTCTTGATACGTTGCCTCGTGAGTTCACTTACGGTGTCGAAGTGCGACACCCTGATTTTTTCGCAAAAGGTGACGCGGAAAAAGCGCTTAATCGCGGCCTGCATGAGCGCGCGGTGAATCGTGTCATCCTCGACAGCCGACCGGTGCATAGCGCCATTCCACATAATGAGGCGGTTATTGAGGCTCAACGGAAAAAACCAAAGGTTCCCGTGCATGCGGTTGTCACCGCCACGAACCCAATGGTGCGCTTTATCGGGAGTGACAATATGCAGCAGAATCAGGCGATGTTTGCCGTCTGGCTGCGCACGTTGCCTGTATGGGAGCAAACCACTACGCCCTACCTTTTCCTGCATACTCCGGATATTGCCCAGTCACCTGAACTGGTCGATGCTCTCTGGCAAGCCTTACAAACTGCGGTTCCGTCGGTCGGACCAGCGCCTTCTATCCCACAACAATCTTCTCTTTTCTGATATCAGCCCCTATCATATAGACGAGCCATCTGCCAAAAACAGGGAGTTTGTATGGTCAGCGCGCTGTATGCCGTGTTAGGTGCATTACTGCTGATTAAGTTTTCGTTTGATGTTGTGCGCCTGAGAATGCAGTATCGCGTCTCCTACGGTGATGGTGGTTTTTCTGAGCTGCAAAGCGCCATTCGCATTCATGGCAACGCGGTGGAATACATTCCTGTCGCGCTCGTTTTGTTGCTGTTTATGGAGATGAACGGCGCGGAAACCTGGATGGTTCACGTTTGCGGTCTTCTGCTGATTGCAGGCCGGTTAATGCATTACTACGGTTTTCATCATCGCTTATTTCGCTGGCGTCGTTCTGGCATGAGTGCAACCTGGTGTTCGCTGTTGCTGATGGTGCTGGCTAACCTTTGGTATATGCCGTGGGAGTTGGTTTTCTCTTTCCATTAGCGCACAATACGCCACTTTATTTTTCCCGGATGTTTACGTTATGTCTGATCGCGACACGCTTTTTTCCGCGCCTATCGCCAGCCTTGGCGACTGGACCTTTGATGAACGGGTAGCCGAAGTCTTCCCTGACATGATCCAGCGCTCTGTTCCAGGTTATTCCAATATTATCTCCATGATCGGCATGCTGGCTGAACGCTTCGTTCAGCCTGGTACGCAGGTTTATGACCTGGGTTGTTCGCTTGGGGCCGCAACGCTGTCCGTTCGTCGTAACATTCATCATGACGGTTGTAAGATCGTTGCGGTTGATAACTCCCCGGCAATGGTCGAACGCTGCCGCCGTCACCTCGATGCCTACAAAGCACCCACGCCAGTGGATGTCATTGAAGGTGATATCCGCGAGATCAACATTGAAAATGCGTCAATGGTGGTCCTGAATTTTACCCTGCAGTTTCTGGAGCCTGACGACCGCCAGTTGTTGCTGGACAAAATTTATAAAGGCCTGAACCCTGGCGGCGCGCTGGTGTTATCTGAGAAATTCAGTTTTGAAGACGCCAGCGTGGGCGAATTGCTGTTCAACATGCACCACGACTTTAAGCGCGCCAATGGCTACAGCGAACTGGAGATCAGCCAGAAACGCAGCATGCTGGAAAATGTGATGCTGACGGACTCCGTTGAAACGCACAAAGCGCGTCTGCATCGCGCTGGCTTCGAGCACAGCGAACTCTGGTTCCAGTGTTTTAACTTTGGCTCACTGGTGGCATTGAAAGCAGAGGTGGCTGCATGATCGAGTTCGGTAACTTTTATCAGTTGATTGCCAAAAATCATCTTTCTCACTGGCTGGAAACACTGCCTGCGCAAATTGCCACCTGGCAACGCGAGCAACAACATGGCCTGTTAAAACAGTGGTCAAACGCCGTTGAGTTTCTGCCTGAACTGACGCCTCACCGTTTAGATCTCCTGCACAGTGTCACGGCAGAAAGCGAAGAGCCGCTCAGCCCTGGGCAGTTAAATCGCATTGAAACGTTGATGCGTAACCTGATGCCCTGGCGCAAAGGCCCCTACTCCTTATATGGCGTGAATATCGACACTGAATGGCGCTCAGACTGGAAATGGGACCGCGTGTTGCCACATCTGTCTGACCTGAGCGGTCGAACCATTCTGGATGTTGGCTGCGGCAGCGGTTACCACATGTGGCGTATGATTGGCGCAGGCGCACATCTTGTTGTCGGCATCGACCCTATGCAACTGTTCCTGTGCCAGTTTGAAGCGGTACGTAAATTACTGGGTAACGATCAGCGGGCGCACCTTCTCCCGCTTGGGATAGAGCAACTTCCAGCCTTAAATGCCTTTGATACCGTCTTCTCCATGGGCGTGCTCTATCATCGCCGTTCCCCACTGGAACACCTCTGGCAGCTAAAAGATCAGCTGGTGAACGGAGGCGAGTTGGTACTGGAAACGCTGGTTGTCGACGGCGATGAAAATACCGTACTGGTTCCAGGCGATCGCTACGCGCAGATGCGTAATGTCTATTTTATTCCTTCTGCCCTGGCGCTGAAAAACTGGCTGGAGAAGTGTGGCTTTGTTGATGTGCGTATTGCAGATGTGAGCGTAACCTCAATCGAGGAACAACGCCGTACAGACTGGATGGTAACCGAATCACTGGAGCAATTCCTCAACCCGGAAGACCACAGCAAAACCATTGAAGGCTATCCAGCGCCGATGCGTGCAGTGTTGATTGCCACCAAACCGTAATGTTCCCCTCATCCCGTCCCTCCCCCCACAGGAGCGAGGGTTAGGGGAATAAAAAAAGGCCCCTGTTGAAATTGCAGGGGCCTGGTACAAGCAAGCATCATATTGGGCGACATGATGCGCGGTAAAAATCGCTACGTTGCTACACGTGATAACGTTCAATCATCGATTTCATTACCGCAACCGACTCTCCATCTACACCGTAGCGGGAATACTCATCCGCCTCAGCATCCGTCGACATTGACAACCCTGTATTGCGATATCGCATAGGTGAAGGCGTCCACTTGCCTGCTGAGCTATGAAGCTCTTCTACCCCTGCGTTTAAAAACTTATCCAGATTGCTGGCACGGACTCCCGCACCCGCCATGACTATTGGAACACCGGAATGGGCTTTTAGTTCCGTAATTAATTGCAAACCTTTTTCAGCCGACGCTTGCTGGCCCGATGTGAGAATGCGCGCCACACCAAGTTCTGCAAGATTATCAAATGCCTGAAGCGGATCGGCACACATATCAAAAGCACGATGAAAAGTGACCGCCAGCCCCTCTGCCGCCTTCATAACCTGACGCATACGCGGCATATCGACATGGCCCTCTTCATCCAGCAGGCCGATGACCAGGCCCTGGAATCCAAGATCGCGTACCAGCCTGATATCATCAAGCATGGCACTGAACTCATCCGTCGTATAACAAAAATCTCCACCACGCGGACGAATAATCGGGTGAACCGGAATCGTCACCTCACGGCGAACTGACATCAACACACCGTATGACGGTGTTAATCCACCTTCTTTCGGCGCCGCACACAACTCGATACGGTCAGCACCGTAATGTTGCGCGGTGACGGCACACTCCATGCTGTAACAACAAATCTCCAGCAGCGCCATTCCTTCCTCCTTAACGTCCCTAAAACGAGCTATCATCCCACGCCTTCCACTTTGGGACTCAGCGTAAGTTCACAAAGTCTTACGTGTTATTCTTCACTGGCGACAATCTGTTCGATTGTCCACGGATGAAATTTTACAGTCACTTTCCCGTCGGTAACGGCAAGCGTGGGGTTTGGTAACCGCTCGCGCTCACCTTTTGGGGAACTGGTTTTTACAAAAACACCCGGTTTGCTTAACCCATCATCAGAGAGCAGCGACAACGCCCTGGCATTCAGGGTTTCAGGGTCACCAGGCAAGACAATTTCGATATGCTCCCACCCTTCATGCGGATAACGTTTCTCTCCCGGCCAGGGCAACTCGACAACAGTGAATTGCCAGTGCGCCACGCAGACGGGCTCATGTAATTTAAACAAGCAGATGGGACGGCCATTAATGATGTTTTCTGAGAGCAACTCACCACACTGTTCAAATCCACGACGCCAGCGCTCGGCGGTGGCATTCTGATGGCAGCGCAGAGAAATGTGATCTGCTTCAAGCGGCGCGATATCCAGTCCAAGACGGGTGGCAAGTTCTGTGAACGCCTGAGTGAAACGGGGTAAATCTGCGGAAATATCATGCAGTTCGTCAATGGATAGCCAGTTCGCCATAAGTCAGTCTCTTATCGTGTCGCAAAGCCGCTAATTTACTCTGTTGCCAGACGTCAACCAACCGCTGAATTCGGGTTTTTATTCCTGCATGTTTATGCAGACCTTCTCCGCCTGGATTCTGAGCGATCTTCCCCCCGCGCAATGCTGACGCCAGAAGGCATTTGCAGTATACTCCCGCCCTAAATTCTTAAACTGCCGTGGGTGTTGGTTAACCCGCGTCAAAAACGTAAGGTATCCAGGTGAATATTCAGGCTCTTCTCTCAGAAAAAGTCAGTCAGGCACTGATTGCCGCAGGTGCGCCTGCGGATTGCGAACCCCAGGTTCGTCAGTCAGCAAAAGTACAGTTTGGCGACTATCAGGCTAATGGCGTGATGGCAGTGGCTAAAAAACTGGGCATGCCGCCGCGACAACTCGCTGAGCTGGTGCTGACTCATCTGGATCTGGACGGTATCGCCAGTAAAACAGAAATCGCCGGTCCTGGTTTTATTAACATTTTCCTTGAGCCTGCTTTCCTGGCACAACATGTTGACGCGGCGCTGAAATCCGACCGTCTTGGTGTGAGCCAACCACAGGCGCAGACGGTAGTTATTGACTACTCAGCACCTAACGTTGCGAAAGAGATGCACGTTGGTCACTTGCGCTCCACCATCATCGGTGATGCCGCTGTCCGCACGCTGGAGTTTCTGGGTCACAAAGTGATCCGCGCTAACCACGTCGGTGACTGGGGTACGCAGTTCGGCATGCTGATCGCTTACCTGGAAAAACAACAGCAGGAAAATGCTGGTGAAATGGCACTGGCGGACCTGGAAGGTTTCTACCGCGAAGCGAAAAAACATTACGACGAAGATGAAGTGTTTGCTGAACGCGCCCGTAGCTACGTAGTGAAGCTGCAAGGTGGCGACGAATACTTCCGTGAGATGTGGCGCAAGCTGGTCGACATCACCATGTCCCAGAATCAGCTGACTTATAACCGCCTGAACGTAACGCTGACCCGTGACGATGTGATGGGTGAAAGCCTCTACAACCCAATGCTGCCGGGTATCGTGGCCGATCTTAAAGCAAAAGGCCTGGCAGTCGAGAGTGAAGGTGCTACGGTTGTGTTCCTTGATGAATATAAAAACAAGGAAGGCGAACCTATGGGCGTCATCATCCAGAAAAAGGATGGTGGCTACCTGTACACGACGACGGATATTGCCTGCGCGAAATATCGTTATGAAACGCTGCATGCCGATCGTGTGCTCTACTATATCGACTCCCGTCAGCACCAGCACCTGATGCAGGCATGGACCATCGTGCGTAAAGCCGGCTACGTGCCAGATTCTGTTCCACTGGAACACCACATGTTCGGCATGATGCTGGGCAAAGACGGTAAGCCGTTCAAAACCCGTGCGGGCGGTACAGTGAAGCTGTCCGATCTGCTGGACGAAGCGCTGGAACGTGCCCGTCGTCTGGTTGCAGAGAAAAACCCGGATATGGCCGCAGAGGAGCTGGAAAAACTGGCTAACGCAGTCGGTATTGGCGCAGTGAAATACGCCGATCTCTCCAAAAACCGTACCACCGACTACGTGTTTGACTGGGATAACATGCTGGCGTTTGAAGGTAACACCGCGCCATACATGCAGTATGCTTACACCCGCGTACTGTCCGTGTTCCGTAAAGCTAACATTGACGAAAACGTGCTGGCTAATGCTGCCGTTGTGATCGGCGAAGATCGTGAAGCGCAGCTGGCGGCTCGCCTGCTGCAATTTGAAGAGACGCTGGGCGTCGTTGCCCGTGACGGCACACCGCATGTAATGTGTGCTTATCTGTATGACCTGGCGGGTCTGTTCTCTGGTTTCTACGAACACTGCCCTATTCTCTCTGCCGAGAATGACGCGGTACGTCACAGCCGTTTGAAACTGGCGCAGCTGACGGCGAAAACCCTGAAGCTGGGTCTGGATACCCTGGGTATCGAAACCGTAGAACGGATGTAATGATCGTTTCATAAAAAAACCCGGCCAGTGCCGGGTTTTTTTATTATCAGAAGTATTTCCGCAGATATTCCGTCAGGCAGAGGATCGCCATGGCCTGTCCATACGGCATTGAGGTGAGTGGGATCTCTCGATAAAACACCAGGTTACTCCCCATACCAGTTCCAAATGACGTTTGCAGCAACTCTCCTTCCGGCGAAATATTCTGCACAATGCCGCGAATCGCCTTTTCAGCCACGTCCGCGAATTCCGCGCCGACATAGCGCTTACGCACCGCTTTCAGGATACCGTAGGCAAACCCTGCCGTGGCCGATGCCTCAAGATAGGAATCCGGATCGTCCAGCAGCGTATGCCAGAGACCACTTTCATCCTGGCATTTCGCCAGAGCAGAAATTTGCGCGTTGAGTACCTGAACCAGATAGCGGCGAACGGCATTATTTTCCGGTAAATCAACCAGTTCCAGGAAATCCGGGATCACGATAGTCAGCCAGCTATTTCCCCGCGCCCAGCGGGCGTTCGCGAAGTTATGCTGCCCATCGTAACTCCAGCCGTGGAACCACAGCCCTGTTTCGCGATCCATCAGATTTTGAACATGCAAAAGGAACTGATACACCGCCTCTTCCACGTATTCCGGTCGATTAAGCAACTTACCGATTTTCGCCAGTGGCAGGACGGTCATCATCAGCGTGTCATCCCACATCTGCTGATGATTCTCTTCGGCGAGGGTGATGTGTTGCATACCGCCATGGTCGGTACGCGGCATCTCATACATCGCCCATTCAGCCCAGCTATCCAGCCACGGTAGCCAGGCCGGGTTTTTGGTCTCTTCATAGCGAGAGGCAAGCGTTAAGAACGGCGCCATGGTATTGACGTTTTTGGTGGTCGCCCCTTCACGGAATCGATCAGTAAACCAGCTGTCAATAATGTCACGCATGCTCTCATCGCCGGTCTGGCAGTAATACTGCCAGATACCGTAAAGACCAACGCCATGCGTCCACTCCCATCCCGCCCATCCTTTGGTGTCGATCACGCGCCCGTCGTCCAGCCGCAGTAAGAAATCGCCCGTTTTGTCATGGATATTGACCAGATTTAGCGTCACTTTTTTAATCAGTGATTTCAGTTCATCCCTGGCGATAAAACGCTCAGGTTGACGCAGTAACGGACTCTGTTTGACAGGCCAAACCTTCATAATCTTAACCTCTGTTATATGTCGAATTCAGTACCGTACGATCCTTCAGGGAAGGTGCAGCAGGCTTATTGCGATTGAGATAACCGATGTTGTTGTTGCCCCACAACGATTCGTACGGCATACCGGCCAGCATTTCCACGGTGGCGCGGGCCTGCGGAGTGGCTCCTTCAGGCATAGCCCGACCAGACTCGCGCATTTTTGCCGTCTCTTCGCGCAATGTGCTGTGTGTTTGTAAATTCAGTTTGAAGCGTAATGACACCAGGAAGCCGCAAATCAGAACGGCGATCGTGCCAAAGCTCAGGATCATCAGAATGGTGTGACTCACTTCCGCAGGCTGTACTTTTTGTCCACTGACAAAACCAGACATCTGCATCACGATGCCCACCAGCATTATCGCCCCTGCCTGAGACGCCTTACGGGTAAGCGTCATGATCCCCGCGAAGATCCCCTCACGCCGCTGGCCAGTGATCACTTCGTCCACATCGGCAATATAGGTGTAAGTATTCCATGGCACGTAGTTGATACCGCCGCGCCCCAGACCTGCCACCGCAGAAACCAGCAGCAGCAATGAATAGAGATCACTCAGACCGGCGTAGTAGAGCACTGCGTAAGACATTGACGCCAGGCCAAACAACACGACAACCATACGATATGACGGCGCGGGCCCGAACCGGATGCAAAGCGGGATCATGGCAATCACAGCGATGAACTGGAAGATAGCCATTGTACCCAGCAGGTTTGAGGCCATTGAGGCTTCCTGCATCAGGACGAATACCACGTAATACGTAAAGACCGCGTTGAACACGTCCTGAGCAATATACCCGCCGAGATACATCCCCAGATGCTGGCGGAATATCTTGATACGCAGCGTAGAACTTAACTCCACAAACAGCCGATTGAGACTTTGCCCTAATGAGAGTTTCTTTTTCTCTTCTTCAGCACGCAACGCCGCTTCCGTCCACTCTTCACGCGGGCGTTCCCAGGTAAAGAACCACACGAACGTCAGCATCAGCGCACAAAGAACGGAGAACACCAGGCTCGCATAGAAAAAGGAGACAGCATTGTCCTTACCGAATTGCGTCAACAAAATACCCGGCAGGAAGGAAGCCAGAATGGCTGACATCTGCGCCATTGAGATACGGGCGCCCGAAAACTTGGTTTTCTGTTTGAAGTCATCGGTCATTTCCGGCACTAAGGTTTCGTAGGGCACTAAGATCATGGTGTAAACAACATCAAACACCAGATAAGTCAGCAAGTAATACCAGAAGCCCATGTCCCCTACCCACATCAGGGAATAGCTAAATACGCAGGGGATACCAATCAGAATAAAGAACTTACGGCGACCAAAGCGTTTGCCAAGCCAGGTTGTGCCAAAGTTATCGGTTAAAAAGCCCATTAATGGGCTGACTACCGCATCCAGCACCCTTGCCGCAGCAAAGATGAACGTAGCTTCAATAGGTGAGAGTCCACAGAAGGTCGTATAAAAATATAAAAGCCAGGCCGCGGTCAGCGCAGTTGTGCCCGCGCCGAGGAAATCGCCTGACCCATAAGCAAGATAATTTGCGAGTCCAATTTTACGTGTTTTCATTGCCGTCAACCCTAATCAGTTTTAGGAGACTCCCTGTAAGCAAACCTCGTCCGGGAGCTTTTACACGGCTACAGTAAAAGTATCGCTTTGTTGATACCTTTCTGTTTCTGCCATCGCAAAGAATCGCGTGGCAAAAACGCAAAGAGTGTCGTTACGCGTGTCACCGATTTATAAAACAGCGTTTCTTTTGCATCAAAAGAGAGGGTCAATTTTGAGATCCAGTCATCAGAATAACCTGGTGACTGGGTGAAAAATGGGCAAGACGCGGGCAAGATACCCTGATGTTTCCGGCACACGGCCAGCACACAGACATGTTTTTAATGTTGTGCTTTCGTTTTTGTCGGTAAGCAACATAGCCACAGCGTATAAAAGACGGCAATCGAATTTAATACCATACTGATAACACTCGTTATCTGCTGCCCAGAGGTGTCATCTGTTATTGCAACAATGGCATTATGAATTCCAGTAAGAATAAGAGGCAGCACAAACAGGTTTACCAAAAGCGCTCCGCCGAACCACCAACCTGATCTTCCTGTATCGTGCATTCTTCTGATACCAAGAGAAATTATCGGTGCTAACAGTATTAATGGAGCAAATGTCTGAAGAGGAAAGTAGACAAACCAGGCCCATACCAGCATCATTCCGCCTCTGCTGGTATGGTCTGCCATAAAACCGACCAAACATAAGTAGCTTATTCCGGCAATGCATAAAATGATAACGGCATTGACTAATATAAATAGAAATAATTCTCTGCGTGTCGTCTGACCTTTATAGACAAAGGTTTTCTTCCAGCCTTCAAGGTAACACTCCATGATACTTTTATTCATTAATCCATCCTTTTTAAAATAAACACGTTATCTACAGTAAAACTCTCTTCTCCAGTCGAATTGCAATCAAAAATGAACCGATTTTTGTAACCTCAGAAAGTAACAATAAAACTATCGCAACCACTATTTCACCGGGCGCAATAGACTTAACTAACCACGGTAAAAAAGTGACAGAAGGTATCACAAGCAACAGGCGCAGTGGGGTCTGCGCCACGACCACGCAGAAAACCCGATCCCAGCATAAAAAGAGGAGTAGAGCAGAAAAAACAATCGACAGCGTTGTGAGCATTGATAAAACAAATATAGTAACCAGTAAATAACTGCTGCCATGATCAGAATATATATTTGTAAAATTTAAAATATCATCGACAAAAGGAACTTGTTTCTGTGCAATTTTATACCAAAAGTAGTGTGCTATATATAAAGCATCCATCCCTCCCCAGAACATGCAGACCTTTCTGAAATTAATTTTCACCTGCGCTCCTTACGATAAGATAATGCATTCATAAAACCCGGGGCGGATGATGAATTCATCATTGCATTAAAAAATAAAGCTATCCGAGTGCGCAGTATAGGGTCCACACTGTCTTTTATCCAGCCAAAATCGCGCCACCGCTTAGTCATGCGGCATAATCTCTTTGTGACCAAGACTAAAAAGATCAAAGTGGAATGAATAAATAGAATCTTAATGAATAAAACGACAAAAAACATAATCTCTGCAAATATATTATATCCGCAGGTTACGACAAGAACTGAAGCAATAAAACAGAGAAAGGGATAAAGAGAAAAGCACACATGATTTGATGAACTGCAATGCCATTCCGTTTAAGTGAATGGCATTGGCCAGTTAGCGGTAGTTTACGATGACAGAATTGCTCTGTACTTTGAGCGCAGGGATCAGACGTCCTCCGCCAGGTACTTCCCAGACGAAGCGCAGCGGTTCAACAGCAGGTACGCCGTTGAACGCCTGGGTCGTTCCACTTTCACCATCAATCTCTGTGCAGCGGGTCTGAGAACATAAACGTACCAGCAACCCGGCAGGCGTTGGACCATTCAGTTGATAACGCCAGACCACCAGCGTCATCAAACCTGAAACGGGTTCAGATGCTGCGAGAGGACGTGACGAGGCAGACACTCCGCGATTATTCAGCGTGATGCCAATACTGCTGGCCTGCCACATTCCATCACCCGCGGCTTGCGCCGCCAGCGGAAACAGCACTATCCATAACCACTTGCGCATTATTTCCCTCCGATTGTCGCCGTCATACGAATATGACGATTATCCGACAGTTCCATATTTGACAACACCACCAGTTGCGTCAGGCTACGACGCAGGAAGCGGGACAGTAACGGACGTAACGCGTGGTTTACCAGAAGAACCGGTGGTGCGCCCAACATCTCCTGACGCGCCAGCGCTTCCTGAGTTTGCGCCAGCAGACGATCGGCCAGACCCGGCTCCAGGCCGCCCCCCCCTTGCAATGCCTGTAGCAGCAAACGTTCCAGCGGTGTATCCAGGCCAATAACCTGAACTTCGCCATTTCCCGGGAACCACTGCTGGGTGATCGCACGTCCCAGAGCCACACGCACAACCGCCGTCAGTTCATGCGGATCGCTTTGCAGCGGTGCATGTTCCGCCAGTGTTTCCAGGATGGTTCGCATGTCGCGAATCGGCACTTTTTCGTCAAGCAGGTTTTGCAGTACCTTATGCAGGGTAGTTAATGTCACCACTCCCGGAACCAGATCTTCCGTCAGCTTCGGCATCTCCTGGGTCACACGGTCGAGAAGCTGCTGTGCCTCCTGTCGACCAAACAACTCGGCGGAGAATTGACCAATAAGGTGATTCAGATGTGTTGCCACGACGGTACTGGCTTCAACCACGGTATAGCCCTGGATTTGCGCCTGTTCCTTCAGCGCACTCTCGATCCAGATAGCCGCCAGCCCAAAGGCTGGGTCGACGGTCTGCTCGCCGGGAAGAGTCCCTGCGGCCGTACCTGGGTTAATGGCCAGCCAGCGACCTGGATAGGCATCACCACTGCCAATCTCTACACCTTTCATCAGAATACGGTAGCGCGCAGGAGGTAAATCCATGTTGTCACGGATATGGACTACTGGCGGTAAAAAGCCCATGTCCTGAGCGAATTTTTTACGGATACTGCGGATACGGCCCAGCAACTCCCCATCCTGCTGGAAATCCACCATCGGGATCAGGCGATAGCCCACTTCCATCCCCAGTGAATCCTCCAGTTGAACATCGTTCCAGGTCGCTTCTACCGCCTGAGTATTCTCAGGCATTTTTACCGGGACAGACTCAGCCACGGGTTTATTTTCGCGCCCGCGCATCCACCACGCCAGGCCAAGCAACGCAGCAGTAAACAGCAGGAAGACCAAGTTTGGCATTCCTGGAACCAGTCCGAGCAGACCTAAAACACCGGCTGACAACATCATCACGCGTGGGTTGCTGAAAAGCTGCCCCACCATCTGCTGGCCTACGTCCTGGTCGGTACTCACGCGCGTCACGATGACACCCGCGGCCGTCGAGATCACCAGCGCCGGGATCTGGGCGACCAGACCGTCACCGATGGTCAGCAACGTATAGCTTTCTGCCGCGTGCCCCATGTCCATACCGTGCTGCAGCACACCGACCAACAGGCCACCGACAACGTTGATCACCATGATCAGGATGCCCGCGACGGCATCACCACGCACAAACTTACTTGCACCATCCATTGAACCGTAGAAGTCAGCTTCCTGGGTCACATCGGAACGACGTCTCTTCGCTTCATCTTCACCAATCAACCCGGCATTCAGGTCGGCATCGATCGCCATCTGCTTACCCGGCATCCCATCCAGCACAAAACGCGCGCCAACTTCCGCAATACGTCCCGCACCTTTGGTGATAACCATAAAGTTGATGATGACCAGGATAACGAACACCACGATACCGATGGCGAAGTTCCCGCCCACCAGGAAGTGGCCGAAGGCTTCAACCACCTTACCTGCCGCGGCTGCACCCGTATGTCCTTCCATCAGGATGATACGCGTGGACGCAACGTTCAATGCCAGTCGCAACAACGTGGTAAAGAGCAAAATGGTCGGAAACGCTGCAAACTCCAGCGTACGCTGGGTGAACATCGCCACCAGCAGCACCATAATGGATAGCGCAATGTTGAATGTGAACAGCAGATCGAGGATGAACGCCGGTAGCGGCAGAACCATCATCGACAGAATCAGCAGGATAAGAATCGGCCCGGCCAGAACCTGCCATTGTGTCGATTTCATGTTGCCTGGCAGGCGCAACATTGCCAGCAGATTAGCCATCAGTATCCTTCTCATTCATAAAATCCAGCGCTTCAGGCACTGGAAGGTTCTCAGGTTTCACAGGTCGTTGACCGCCCGCTAAACGCCAGCGTTTCAGTTGCCATACCCAGGCCAGAACTTCCGCCACGGCAGCGTAAAGTTGTCCAGGGATCTGTTGTCCGATTTCCGCATGGCGGTATAACGCACGCGCCAGTGGCGGTGCTTCAAGAATCGGAACACGGTTTTCAGTTGCAATTTCACGAATGCGCAGCGCAATCAGTCCAGCCCCTTTGGCCACCACTTTTGGCGCACTCATTTTGTTTTCGTCGTATCGCAGTGCAACAGAATAGTGCGTCGGGTTGGTGACGATAACGTCCGCTTTTGGCACATCTTCCATCATGCGACGGCGTGCAGCAGCACGCTGCATCTGGCGAATACGCCCTTTCACGTGCGGATCACCTTCCATTTGTTTATATTCATCACGGATATCCTGACGGGACATTCGCAACTTCTTGATATGGGTATAAATCTGGAAGATAACGTCAAAACCCACCATCGGGATGATGCTGAGCACTACCAGCAACGCGCACAACCCTACCAGGTTCATGGCATTGCTCATGGCACTAAACGGGGATTCGCTCATCAGACGCATCATTTCAGGCCAGTTATGCAACAGATAAAAACCTGCCGCGCTGCCCATCAGCGTCGATTTGAGGATAGCTTTAACCAGTTCAGCCCCTGTCTGGGCCGAGAACATCCGGGCTATGCCGGGAAATGGGTTAAGCTTGGAAAACTTGAACTGCAGTGATTTGGCACTAAACACCAGGCCGCCCAGCATGATAGGCGACACAATCGCCACCAGAACGACCCCAACGATGAGCGGAAGTAATGCGATCATCGCGTCTTTAATTAACAGGATGATTTGACTAAGAATCAGATTCGGATCATTGACCATGCTGTGATCAAAACGCAGCCCAGCCGTCAGCATTCCCGCCAATCTTCGGGCGAGCGACTCCCCTCCCAACCAGATAATGCACACGCCTACAATCAGAATCAGCAGGGATGTCAGTTCTCGGGATCGGGGGATTTGCCCTTCCTCACGCGCTTTTTCAAGTCGGTGGGGTGTGGGGGCTTCTGTTTTGTCGTCGCTGTCTTCTGCCACAGTGCGCGCTCGCTGCCCATTACGTCACGCTTATCATGCCAGCCACGATAGAAACCAATGGCGGGAAAAGCCTGTCTATTCGGGCTCTTTTCGAGGTTTCTGGGGTGTTGAGTTGTCTTGAGATATTTGCGTTAGGGTATCCTCAGGCTGCTCGCGCAACCTGAGGATAAGACTCGCAATCAGAAACCGAGGCTGTCCAGCAGGTCGTCAACCTGGTCCTGGCTTGCCACAACTCCCGCTTTAGAGGCATCGAGCTGAGGGCCATTGAGCAGGCTTTCGTTCTCACGTTTAGGGCGTGCAGCAGGTTCCGGGATGTTCTCCAGCAGAACCATCAGCAACTGACGTTCAATCTCCTGGATCACGTCCATCATGCGCTTGATCACCTGACCGGTAAGGTCCTGGAAATCCTGCGCCATCATGATGTCCAGCAATTGCGCATTCGTGAAGCTGGTATGACCGGGAACATCACTCAGGAATTTACGCGTATCCGTCACCAGTTCGCGGGCATCAGCCAGCTCAATGGGGTTTTCGAACCACTCATCCCAGCGCTTGGTCAGGGATTTTGCCCCTTTTTCCATTTCATCCTGATGCGGTTGTGACGCTTCAACGCTATTCAGTGCGCGTTCAGCGGCCTGAGCGGTCATCTGTACAACATAATCGAGACGATCGCGTGCATCCGGAATCGCTTCTGCTGCCTCAGCAATAGCCTGATCCAGACCTAGCTCGCGCAGACTGTCGCGCAGCATGCGCGTCAGGCTACCAATGCGGGCAATAATGTCGCTGGGCGAATGTTCTTCAACGGGTTTCATAGCAGGTTGCATCATCATAACTACCTCACATGCCGAGTTTCTCGAAGATCTTGCCGAGCTTTTCTTCCAGAGTCGCTGCAGTAAATGGCTTCACCACATACCCGCTTGCGCCCGCCTGTGCTGCTGCGATGATATTCTCTTTTTTCGCTTCTGCGGTCACCATCAGTACCGGCAGAGAAGACATATTGCCGTCCGCACGAATGGTTTTCAGCAGTTCCAGACCGTCCATGTTAGGCATGTTCCAGTCAGAAATAACAAAACCAAAACCGCCAGCCTGCAGTTTGTTCAGCGCATCAACACCGTCTTCTGCCTCTTCAACGTTGTTGAAACCCAGCTCTTTCAGCAGGTTGCGAACGATGCGACGCATGGTGGAAAAGTCATCCACAACCAAAAATCTGAGCTCTTTGTCCGCCATAAAACTACACTCCTCTTTAAATACGTATTGCCTGTCCGGCACTGATTTTTGCCAACATCTGCTGGCTTACCTGGCTAAGATCGACCACTTCGCTCACGCCACCCATATTGATGGCCTCGCGCGGCATGCCGAACACCACACAACTTGCTTCATTCTGCGCAATGGTCCAGGCGCCCGCCTGGTGCATTGCTAGCATTCCGGCGGCGCCATCGTTGCCCATCCCCGTCAGGATCACCCCAACGGCGTTGCGCCCCGCGTGTTTCGCCACCGAATGAAACAGCACATCCACTGACGGACGATGCCGGTTAACCGGTGGTCCGTCATGAATTTTGATTTGATAGTTTGCGCCACTGCGCGCCAGCTCCATGTGCTTGTCACCTGGGGCGATATACGCATGACCCGGCAGAACGCGCTCGCCGTCTTCAGCCTCTTTCACGCTGATCTGACACAGCTTGTTCAGACGCTCCGCGAACGAGCGGGTAAAGCCTGGTGGCATATGCTGGGTAATAAGAATACCGGGACTTGAAAGCGGCAATGGCTGGAGTACATGACGAATTGCCTCTGTTCCTCCGGTTGACGCGCCAATGACCAGCAGTTTTTCAGAGCTGAGCAACGGCCCAGCTTTGAGCGTAACGGGAGCTGCCATCGGTTTATGCGCCGCCAGTTTTGCACGCGAGGCAGTACGGATTTTTTCCGCAATCATCTCGCTATACGCCAGCATTCCTTCACGGATGCCCAACTGCGGTTTGGTCACAAAGTCGACCGCCCCCAGTTCCAGCGCACGCAGCGTAATTTCTGAACCTTTACCGGTCAGCGATGACACCATCACGACAGGCATTGGCCGCAGCCGCATTAATTTTTCAAGGAAATCGATGCCATCCATGCGCGGCATTTCGACATCCAGCGTTAGCACGTCGGGGTTATATTTTTTAATTAAATCCCGCGCAACTAAAGGATCAGGCGCAGTTGCCACCATCTCCATATCGCTGTGGCTATTGATAATTTCCGTCATGATCTGACGCATCAGCGCTGAATCATCGACAGACAATACCCTGATTTTACTCATGCTTTTTCCTTACTCAGCGCATATACCGTTTGCCCACGCAGGCTAAACTCACGCACGAGGTTGCTGAAATTCTCCGAGTGCCCTGCAAACAGTAATCCGTCAGGCTTGAGCAGCGGAACAAAGCGGCGCAGGATGTCCTGCTGCGTCGTTTTGTCAAAATAGATCATGACGTTACGGCAAAAAATAGCGTCAAATGGCCCAGGCACGTTGTACTGCTTATCCAGCAGGTTAACGGGGGCAAATTCCACACAGTTCGCCAGCTCTTGTCTCACACGTACTAAACCTTCATGCGGACCCGTACCGCGCATGAAGTAACGCTGTAACTGCTGAGGTGACAGCGTTTTAAGTTCATCCTGGCGATACACCCCGTTCCGCGCTTTTTCCAGCACTTCAGTGTCGATGTCGCTGGCGTACACTTTCCAGCGACCAGGGGCCATACCTAACGTGTCGGCTAGCGTAATCGCCAGAGAATACGGCTCTTCACCAGTAGACGCCGCCGCACTCCAGACACGGTATTCACCACCGCTATGGCGGCGAGCATGATCCGCCAGTACCGGGAAGTGGTGACCTTCACGGAAAAAAGCGGTCAGGTTGGTCGTTAATGAGTTGATAAAAGCCTGCCATTCGGCGCTGTTCTGGTTCGCTTCGAGCATGCTCAGATAGCGGCCAAAATCATCCAGTCCAAGTGTGCGCAAGCGCCGAACCAGACGGTTGTAGACCATATCTCGCTTATGATCAGCAAGTACGATCCCCGCACGCTGGTAGATTAACTGACATATCCGACGAAAATGCGCGTCGGACAGCGCGAGGCGCTGTGTCATCTGCAACAGTAATGACGTTTGCCCTGAGGGCATTGGTGATGTCATAGCGCCTTCTTAATCACATTCAGGATACAACTGGCACGGCCTGCGACCGCCCGACTTCTGTTACTGCTTCAACATGCTCTTTCACATTAAATACCGCGACCAGTCCGGTCAGATGGTCTGCCTGATTCGCCAGTTGATCGGTGGCTGCAGCCGCTTCTTCGACTAACGAGGCGTTCTGCTGCGTCACCTGATCCATCTGGCTTACCGCCTGAGCAACCTGCTCAATCCCGCGGCGCTGTTCATCCGATGCAGAGGCAATTTCGCCCATGATGTCGTTCACACGGGTGACGGAGGTCACGATCTCAGTCATGGTTTGCGCGGCAGTATCAACCAGAGTTGATCCTTGCTGCACACGCGACACGGACTCTTCAATCAACACCTTAATTTCTTTCGCCGCATTCGCACTGCGGCTCGCCAGGTTACGTACTTCACCTGCCACAACCGCAAACCCACGCCCTTGTTCACCTGCACGTGCCGCTTCAACCGCCGCATTGAGTGCCAGAATATTGGTCTGGAACGCAATACCGTCGATGACGCTGATGATGTCACCAATTTTCTGCGAACTGGTGGCAATCGCATGCATGGTACTGGCAACGTGAGACGTCTGTTCGCCACCTTTCTTCGCAGTCTGCGCGGCCTGCTTTGACAGATCAGACGCCTGACGGGCATTGTCGGCGTTCTGGCTTACCGTCGCGGTCAACTGCTCCATGCTGGCCGCCGTTTGCGCCAGCGAAGCGGCCTGCTGTTCGGTACGTGAAGAGAGATCGTTATTGCCTGCCGCAATCTCAGAAATCCCCGTGTGCATGGCATAACTGCCCTGGCGCACATCTGTAACCGTTTCACGCAATGAGCCCTGCATTGCTTTCAGGCTGGCAAAAATGGCCGAAATTTCGTTTTTGCCATACACCGCCACCGGGCGCGCCAGATTGCCTTTCGCAATGCTGTCAAAATGGCTGCTGATAATGGCCAGCGGTTGCACAATCATTTTGCGCGACCAGAACAACGCCCCGCCGGTTAACAGTGCGGCCAGAATGACCACGACCGCGAAAATCACACCGGACATGTGGTAACTGCTGCGGCTGCCCTCACCTGCACGTTCAACAAACTGGTTAATATCCTGCTGCCACGCGTTGAAACTGCCATCGAACGCGGCCTGAGAATCCTGCACTGGCGCGGTCAGGAAGTCTGAAAGCTGGTTGTTCTCAAGCCAGGTCGCCTGGTGCTCCAGATCGCTGTGCCACTGGTCGAAATTCTTCTTCATGGTTGCCGTCAGCGCTTTCCCTTTTTCGCTGACAGCCTCTTGTGCGGTGAAGGCTTTAAACTGCGCATCGGCCTGCTTGAGGCTGTCACGCGCAGTCACCATCAGCGCTTTAATATCATCCGGCGGATAACTCAGGGCGGTTAAGGTCCCTGCCTTATTCAGCGCCGTACTTGCCTGCAATAAAACCGCTCGCGTTTGTGCCAGAGCGGAGCGCTGTTGATTACTCGCCTCGACTTCCTGCAAATTCTGATAGCCATCGCGAAACGCCCAAAAAGACAACCCGTTACTGCCAACCTGCAACACACCGCAAAGAATCAAAATCAAAAACAGTGTGGTCGAGATACGAATACGATTTAACATCCACGCTCCCATCAAGCGGCAAGCAGCCGCGGTTTAAATGTCAGTCAAAATGTTTCCCAGTTGTCATCTTGTCCGGTCGTCAGCGCACGGTTTTTTACTGCCACCGTCGCTGACGTCGCCTCGCTGTGTGTCAGACGAGAAGAGACCGTATTTGTAGGTTTTGAGATAAGACGAAATGCCGAGACGGCCATCTTCAGACGGCTCGCCTGGTCTTCCAGCGCAGCCGCCGCCGTAGCGGACTCCTGCACCAGTGCGGCGTTTTGTTGTGTAACACGATCCATTTCAGATACTGCCAGAGCGACCTGATCGATCCCCCGACTCTGCTCATCCGAGGCAGAGGCAATTTCACCCATGATGTCCGTAACGCGGGTGACCGCATTAACGATGTCATTCATGGTTTCTCCCGCACTTTCCACCAGCACAGAGCCAGTATCAACGCGCGAGACAGAGTCTTCAATCAGGGCTTTAATTTCCTTCGCGGCATTCGCGCTGCGGCTTGCCAGGTTACGAACTTCACCGGCCACCACCGCAAAGCCACGGCCCTGCTCTCCGGCACGTGCCGCTTCTACAGCAGCGTTCAGCGCCAGGATATTAGTCTGGAAAGCAATTCCATCAATCACACTGATGATGTCAGCGATTTTCTTCGAACTGTCGGCAATTTCATGCATGGTTTTCACCACGCCATCCACCACACGACCACCACGCTGCGCCGTCTCTGAGGCGCTTTCTGCAAGCTGAGACGCCTGGCGGGCATTATCGGCGTTCTGTTTCACCGTCGCGGTCAACTCTTCCATACTGGCGGCGGTTTCCTCCAGTGCAGAGGCTTGCTGTTCGGTACGCGAAGAGAGGTCGTTGTTACCCATCGCGATTTCGCTCGTACCGGTATAAATAGCATCCGACCCCTGACGCACATTCGCGACGGTATCAATCAGCGAGCCCTGCATATGGTGAACGCTGTTCGCCAGTTCGGTGATTTCGTTACGTCCGGAAACCGTCAGCGTTTTGGTCAGGTCGCCACTGGCAATTTCACGAATATGGGCGATAACGCGTCCCAACGGATTAAGCAGAATGTGGCGAATGCCATACCAGACGACGACCAGCACAATCACCAGCGCTAACGCCAGAACCGCCATCTGCCATTTGGCAAAAAGATAGTCATTTTGGCTGGCCGTAAATGCTGAGTGATATTGCTCGCTGCTGGCTTTCGCATACTCAGTCAGTGCCGCACCGAGGGCGTTTTGCATGCCTTGTGTAGGCTGGGCGAAATAGGCGTCAGTGTTCCCACTCTCCAGGAACTGGATCAGTTCCGTCAGACCGGCGAAGTAGGCGTTATATTTTTCGTCGATGTTTTGGCTCGCCTGCTCCATTGCAGGCTGTGGCGTACTCTTTTTGAAGGCGTCGTAATGTTTTGCGGCGTCTGCAAGGGTTGCGCGGGCATTTTTCAACAGATCCGTTTTTGCACTACTTTGCTGATTATTTGGATCCATCATCATGCGAGCAGAAGAACGGCTCAGGTTGATACGCGTTTGCAGCATCAAATCCCAGGTCGAGGTCAGTTCACTTTGCTGTAAGCGCAGTTCATTTGACGTGGCAAAACTGTCCTGATTGTTTTTTAACGACGAGAAAAACAATCCGCCGGAAATAAGCTGAAGAAGCGCGAAAATGACCAGCACCATCATAAGCATTGTGACAACGCGGATACGGTTCAACATACAACACCTTCTCATAGATTTATTAACGGTGTTATCGGCACAGACAGCGGGAACTTTACATTTGAGAAAGGGAAAAGCGTGGACTTAAAACGTAACGTCGACTATCAGGGTGTCACTGTAAGTTCCTGCAGGCGGCGTAGTCTGGCTGGTGAGAACTTTGGCGGTGTAGTTATAGGTGCGCAGTAATCCGTCTGCGCTGAGCTGTGATGATGCCGAGCTGGCCCAGCGCTCACCGCCACTTCCGCCCCATCGGTTAGAGGTGGCCTCTTTATAAATGTCGTAACTCATATAGTTACTGCCACTGGCCATCCTGCGCACGTTGTTCTGCGAATTCGCGCCATCATTAATACCAATGGTGTAGACGCTCCCTTTGGTGCATGTCACCGCAATCGCCTGCGAGATAACAGGAAAATTTTGGACCAGCGGCGCGCTATTAAAGCTCACATCAGGTGTTGTCATCGCACTGCAGTCGTTGGTCACGTTCATATCTACCGTGATGGTGGTGATGGATGTTCCGGTTTGTAAACCGGACAGGCATACGTTCAGCACGCCCACCGAACAGACACTGTAGGTAATACTCAACGTCAAGGTGACCTGGTACGGCCCTGCAGTGACGTTTTGTCCGGCCACAGTGCGGAAATAGAGAGGGATATTGTACTGCTTGCCTCCGATAAGATTTAACAATGTACTGCTGCCCCAGGTATAGGCTTTACTGATTTGCACTTCACTGCTGCTCGCACAGCCTGACAACCCACACAGCCGCGTTGGGATCACATCGGTGATCGTCGCATTGTCGGTGCGTTTCAGGGTGGCACGGCTATTGGCCGAAATCGTGGCTGATGTGTAGTTCAGTGTCACCGTATCACTGGTGAGCAGGTTGAGTAGCGCATCACATGCCACCACCAGCGTGCCGGTCGTTTCCACTTCCCCGGTTCCGCTGAGGGAAAATGACGGGACATTCCCGAATGACGCATTAACGGTACTGACGGTACACGCAGCCCAACTGCCGCAAGAGATCAGAAGCAGCATGAACATCAACCATGCGCGCTTCACTGCGCCTCCCGGCAGACCAGTGGACCGTAGGTTAAGAGTTTATGTTCAGGGTTAGCGCCAATGGTCAGAGTGGTCTTACAGTGCCTGCCCTCCGGGGTGGAGATATCCAGCGCGTTCACATCGCTGAGATTTTCCAGCCAGGCAATCCCGTCATACCCAACCACCGCGTTGCTACGCGAAACTCGCCTGACCTGGCTGCCAACCGGAATCGCATTTCCTTGCGCATCGTGCAGGATCACACTCGCCACCCGTTCCTGCGCCATCGGAAAGTCCACCAGATAACCACTGTGACGTCGAATCGCAATCCGGCGTTCGGTCTCTTTCAGCCGCGTATCGGCTGGCAGATTGAGGGTATCAATGCTGTAACTTGCCGGATAATAGGCTGATACCCCGCTCACGAGCAGGTAACCATTATTGTTGGTTTTACCTACAGGCTGGTTTTCATAGCTTACGGGAACATCCGGATGTCCATCAGTACTGATCACCACGAAGGCATCATTAATTTTGTTCGCGGCGAACAGTTCGCCGTCCATCAGCACAATGGCCCCCATCGCCTCGCCCCACCAGGTCATCATGTCCCGTTCGCCGTACCCACCTCCCTGGAGCTCAATGTGGTTATTCCGCCAGCCCAGCGTTCCTTGCTGATAGTTGCTCGACTGTGACTGGTTCGCCCAGGCCATATTCCAGCTCAGACCTCCTTCTGATGGCATAGAGTGGTTGTAGTTAATACGCTGTGTGTTGCCAGCGCCTGGCGTGTTTTCAAAGGTGATGGCGGCACTGTCACGCTCACCAAGCGGAACCTGCAAGGAGAGAGCAACAGTCCAGTCGCCGCGCTGCTGGTCACGACTGGCCGCCAGATAAATGCTGCTACTTCCCCATAAATTTCGGCTCCACGAGAGGTTGAGCAACTCCGTTTTTTGGCGGTCAAAGCTCTCAACGCCGATCCAGGCGGCGCCAATATTACCGAACTGGCCCAGGTTAAACGTCAGGGAGTACTGATCGGTATTACGACTCAGGCTGGCGATCGGTTTATTATTTTCATCGTAGACCGTAGGCTGGTCATACAATGCCAGGTGACCAAACCCGCGGTCACGCCGGGTATGTTGGGTACTCAGACTCAACTCGCTCGTGCTGTACTGGTATCCCCAGTTAATTTGCCCTCCATCGTCCCCACGCATTTTGCTGTGGCTATACGCGGTATTCACCACGCCAAAGCGGCCCAACTTAACCACTGCACCGCCCCCACCCAGCGCCAGTGCCTCTGCTCCTTCACCGTGACCTTCAAGCGTTAGCCAGTCGGTCACGCCATAGCGGTACGATCCGCTCCCCGCCGCCGGGCCATAGTCAAAATTTTTGATACCGTAATCACGGCGCAAACGGCCCAGAGTCACGGCGCCATCGCTGAGCCCCTGTTTGAGTAAATCGCTGGTCACATAAAAGGGTAACGTCGTGCTGACCTGACGACCCAACGCATCGGTGGTGATCAACACAGCATCGCCTGCTCCGTTTATATAGGGCAGATTAGTGAGCGTGAACGGGCCAGGCTGTAGCTGGGTCGATCCCGAGCGGTAGCCGTTGATGAAGAGATCCACCGACGTGGGAACAGCCGCTTCTCCTGAGAATTCCGGCAGCGGCCAGGTAACCAGATCGGGGCGCAGGGAGAAATCACGGCCATAACTGATTCCGCCCATACGCACGCTGGAGCTCCAGCTCAGGGCATCACTTATCACATCCCCAGCACTCCAGGTGATTGCATCGTCTTCATTCGTGATCATCAGGGTCGTGTCATAGCGAACATACCCTTCCTGCTGCCTACTGTTTCCGGCGAAGTTCTCCCGGGCATAGCCGGTCGAGGAGAGCGAACCATTTTCATTGAAATAGCGGAATTCGTGCCAGAGGGAAGCCTGACCGCCAGCGTGTTCGGTGTGGTTGGTATAAAGATCGTAGTTAAGCAGCGCACCTTTGCCGTAATGGGGTTTGCTCTGCATCGCTTGCCCGCTGAACGGCGTCACGCGTGACGGAACCCAGTTTCCCGGAACCGTCAACAGCAGGCGTTGCGCCGTGCTGTCATACGCCACTCGGACTTGCGAAAGCGTGGAGAGATTTACCTCACCTGGTGGCACATGCTCTGGTGGAAGTCCCGCGCGCAGCAGATCGGCACTGGAGATGAAGAACGCCCCGCTCCGCTGCGCAACCGGCGCAACCAACCCGGTGTCGTAGTGGTTAAGCACCACGGCCAGCTGGAATACCGCCTCGTCATTTATTGCCCGGGCATCCGGCGGTGGCGGTAAACTGTCATCACCGGATTCGGCCCAGGAGCTTGTACTGACGCAGAGCAGGATAATCATCACAGGTTTCAGTTGCCGGGCGTCGACTGCCATTGCGTGTCCCTGGCATTAATTTGTGCGCTCATCTGCTCCGGCTGATGTACACCTGCGGGTATCGGCCAACTGCGGGTACTGTCCGGCAGGACATATCCCAGCAATCCTTCTGCCAGCGCGCGTTTCCGGCCACCTTGACTCAACGTCACCTGGCTCAGCCTGACATGCACATCCCCCTGATTACGGACCTGTAATGCAGGTTGTCCCGCCTCCTGAATGATTCGCCAGCTCAATTTTTGCGTATCGGCCAGGGCATGGTGCGCCCCTTCTTTTATTGTCGGGATCCCCTGACCATAGACAAACAGTGGAATGGAATATCGCATTTGCAGTTTGAGACCAATTTCAGGTTCTGCTTTCGCGTCAGGCTGCGGAATTTCATCCACAATAATGCGGTAGGCTTGTTCAACGCCGATAGGGATGGTGGTCTGTTTGATCAACCGAATCAGCTGTTTGCTGCCTTTCGCTATCGTCACAATCGGCGGACTGGCAACCACATCCTGCTGTGCGGCGTAGCGTTCAAAGCCATTTTCCTGACGCCAGCGTACAATACGTACCTGCATCGTGGTCGCGCCACTGCCCTGGTTCTGGATCCATAATTCAGTCGCTTTGGTATCTGCCGACAACCAGGGGTCGATCGGCCATAACAGAATTGTCGCCGCGGCATTCGCATGGCCACTGATCACCCCGAAAATACCCCACAGGCCAAGTACAGCGTTTCGCACATAAGAGACCTTCATCGACCTTCTCCCTGAGTCACCATGACAACGTCACGGCAAGTTGATCTGAATAGGTTCCTGCGGGGCTAAACCCCGTCAAGAGCGCGACACCAAACAGTGGCAGCGCAATGTTATTGCTGTTGGTATAGGTCACCGACACGGACTGGTTGACCCCAATCTCACTGTTCGCGGCCAGTGAACTGCTGCTGTACAACCGGTATCCCACAACATCGGTGCTACTGGCTTTTTGCATTCGTCGAACAGACGAGTAGTGCTGCCCACCATCAATGCTCATACTCAGCGTCACACCGGGCGTACAGGCGATGGACAGGGCTCCGTTTGGCACAAAACTGGTGCTCACAGGGCTACTTTCCACACCGGTATGCGTACCAAAATCCAGTGTTCCAAACAGCCCGCCACTGCCGGTTGTCACCGAACACCCCGGCACAATGGTCGCACTAACTTTAAAAGACTTTGAGGTGACGGCCTCTGCCGTAGGAAGCAAAAGCAGCCCTATCACCAGCATAAAAAAAGTTTGCAGAATGCCCTCTGCGCCAGAGCGCAGACATAAAATGGACGCCTTCATGATGAACGCTGAAGCTAGTAGGTCACGCTAACGTTAATGGTATCGGTGTACGTTCCCGGCACGACTGACACGCTGTTACCACCTCCGGTGATCCGCCCATAAAGGGTATAGCTATTGACTCCCCCGGTAGTTGACGCAATCGGCAGAGCGGCGTTATTAGCCACAACGTTGTTAAACCCGCTGTCGCTATAGAGGCTGTAAGCTACACCCTGCGCCGCATTCGTGGTGTTGATCAGATAACGTGCCGGTGTGCCGGTGGTTCCCACAATAGTACCTGGTGCAGTGGAGTTGGTATTCCCGGTAATCGCAACGGTATAGCTTGTCGTCGTACACTGGATCGTGAAGGTGTTGCCGCCGCTGGCCCCGGTCAACTGAGTGGAGAGCGTTGAAAAGGTCGCTGGATGGGTCCCAAAATCCAGCGTCCCGAAGTTAATACCGTTTTGCGAAGGCGAACCGTTGATCAAGCAGCCATTGGTTAGCGTCAGTGTTGCACCGATGGTTCCACTGCTGGTTACCACCGCCTGCGCTTGTCCTGCCACCATAACCAGAATGCTGCCTGTACATATCAGAAGGAGTTTTCGTTTCATTTACAGCCCTCCAGAAAATGTTGCCGTTCGCTTTTCGCATTTTATTGATACGGCTCAATATGTTAGCCCCACTTAACTTTCCTGACGGGGGGTTAATGTGAATTTAGTTTATGGTGACGCGTTCAACCACTCCTGCCGCTTCGCCTAATACCTTTGCCGTATTGACCCATATTTCACATAAAAAACAATAAATTAGATGAAATAAAAATGAAGAAAAAAGCAATAAGATGAGGATATATCCACAAAAGTGTGATTAGCGTCACGATATATCGTCACTGTGTTAGCAACAAATTTAATAAAAAATAAAAACTAGTTGTATCTGCCCCCGCTTTACTTCAATTTATGTGCCGAATCTTTTCTGGCGCTGTAATAAAAAATCAATATGCATCAGCGCCAAAGACAACCTAAGCGCATAGAGGGTATTTTTTCGTGGCAAGTGCAAACAAACTCACACTCTTCATCGTGATATTCATGCTGGCGGGTATTCTTTCAGGGGCAGCGATTCATGAATACGCATCACATGACGTCATCGCCACCTGGGCAGACAACATCACGCTCCTTACCGATATTTTCCTCCGACTCATTAAGATGGTCATTGCCCCTCTGGTGTTCAGTACGCTGACCGTTGGGATCATGAAACTGGGTGAAACCTCCACCATTGGCCGCGTAGGCGGTAAAGCGATGGTGTGGTTTATTAGCTCATCTGTACTGTCTATTCTGGTCGGGTTGTTCATTGTCACCATGGAACATCCTGGCAGCGGTCTGAACTTAGCCATTCCGGTTGAATCCGTTGACACGGGTCTGGCTGTTGGCGGGATGACGCTGAAAGGCTTCCTTTCCCACACCATCCCGACCAGCATTGCGGGCGCAATGGCAAACAACGAGATCCTGCAAATTGTGGTCTTCTCCATGTTCTTCGGAATTGGTGGGGCATCACTGGGTGAGAAGTTTAATGCGCCGCTGGTTGCAGCACTTGATGTGGTTTCCCACATCATGCTGAAGGTGACGGGCTATGTAATGTATGTTGCGCCGCTGGCCATTTTTGCCGCGATCTCCTCCGTTGTGGCAACGCAGGGTCTGGGTATTTTGCTGAACTATGCGTCCTTTATCGGAGGCTACTATGTTGCGATTGTACTCACCTGTATGGTGCTGCTGGCCGTGGGTTACATGGTGCTGAAAAAAGAGGTGTTCCGCTTAGTCAGTATGCTTAAGGACCCGGTCCTGGTGGCCTTTACCACCAGCAGTTCTGAAGCGGCTTATCCAAAAACGCTGGAACAACTGGTGCGCTTTGGCTGCTCACGCAACATCGTGTCGTTCGTACTGCCAATTGGTTACTCGTTCAACCTGGTGGGCTCTATGGTGTACTGCTCTTTCGCCTCCATGTTTATCGCCCAGGCGTACAACATTCACCTGAGTTTCTCAGAAGTGACAGTGTTAATGCTGACGTTGATGCTGGCCTCTAAAGGGATTGCGGGTGTGCCGCGCTCTGCCCTGGTTGTTCTGGCCGCGACCATTCCGAGCTTTAATATCCCGGTTGCCGGCATTTTGCTGCTGATGGGCATTGACCACTTCCTGGATATGGGACGTTCAGCGATTAACGTACTGGGTAACGGGATCGCAACGGCGATGCTGGCGCAGAATGAAGGATTGCTGGAAGAGCAGCCAGAGATGGTTGAGCAGGAAGCATAATGTGATGAATCTTCCAGAACACGTCATATAGAGTTCTGGTGGTCATGTTCCGTTCACTTCTGTTCCCCTGCTTTCTGTCCATTTCTCTGCGGTGAACGTGTTAAGGGGGCTATCGCCGCCCCCTTAACAATCCCGGCTCCCGGCAAGGAAAATCGCCACTTCACGGTTCCCTCGACTTATTGCGTCTGGCTTTCGGGTCGGGTACGACGTCACATCCCTGCAGGCGGCCCCGGCCAGCCGCAAACGTCTCGGCGATGTCCAGCCGGACTCTCGCTCCCTCTCGCTTCTTCATTGCCTGAATGAGGTACGGAGGTTGAGTCCCCGCTAAAATCGGCGAGCCGGAGGCCTGATGACAAGGGCTGGACGCCAGGTATGGTGGCCAGAGGCGAAACGAGACAGGAGGTCAAGTCGAGCGACCGCTGGCAGCCGGTCGGGAGGTGAGCGTCGTGTGAAGCACCGATTTTCTGCGGGCCACGGGGATTGATAAGGGAGCCGCTGCGGCCCCCTTATCCCGTTCACGGGCGGAGAATATGACATGGGAAACCGGACATAAGGTGAACGGAAAAACCCACGAAAATTACATTTATGACATTACGCTACGTGACTCGCCGCAATATCCAGCAAAGCCATCTCATCGCTGTTCAGCAGCTTCTCAATGTTCACCAGAATCAACATGCGATCGCCAAGAGCGCCAAGGCCCGTCAGATACTCGGTAGACAGCGTTACCGCAAACTCTGGCGCAGGACGGATTTGGTCAGAAGTCAGAGACAGCACATCAGATACGCCATCCACGACAATCCCCACCACTCGCTGGCCGAGGTTCAGGACAATCACCACGGTGTTATCGTTGTACTCCACATCGCCCTGACTGAACTTCACACGCAGGTCAACGATAGGCACGATGACACCGCGCAGGTTCGTCACGCCCTTGATAAACGCAGGCGTATTGGCAATGCGAGTCACCTGATCGTAGCCGCGAATTTCCTGCACTTTAAGAATATCGATGCCGTATTCTTCATCGCCTAAAGTGAAGACCAGGAATTCCTGCCCTGATGGCTCGCCGGCCAGTTTCGTTACATTACTCATACCGGTCATGTTATTACCTTTTTCTTAATCAGGCGGCTGTGTATGCCACGCGTTGTTCACGATTTAATCCCTGAAGCGCCGATACATCGACGATCAGCGCGACGCTGCCATCACCGAGGATGGTAGCTGCAGAAATACCCGGCACTTTACGGTAGTTGCTCTCGAGGTTCTTCACGACAACCTGATGCTGACCAATCAGTTGATCGACTAACAGTGCATAGCGACGACCTGCGCTTTGCAAAATAACCACGATCCCCTGGGTGGCTTCGGTTTTTGCCCCATCGACTTCGAAGACTTTCCACAGTTCCACCAGCGGCAGATATTCGCCACGTACTTCCAGTACGCGCTCGCCACCCGCTAACGGATGCAGATCTTCTTCACGAGGCTGCAACGATTCCATTACCGCATTCAATGGCAGAATAAACACTTCCCCCGCCACTTTTACCGACATCCCATCGAGGATCGCCAGTGTTAATGGCAGCAGGATACGAATGGTCGTGCCAGAGCCTTGTTTAGACTTGATCTCAACATGGCCGCCCATCTCCTGGATATTACGTTTCACAACGTCCATACCCACACCACGGCCAGACACATCGGTCACCTGCTCTGCGGTCGAGAAGCCAGGTGCGAAGATCAACATGCCCACTTCTTCGTCGGTCATGTTTTCGTTAACATTCATGCCTTGCGAAATCGCTTTCGCCAGGATGCGTTCACGGTTAAGACCCGCGCCATCATCGGTCACTTCGATACAGATATTACCGCCCTGATGTTCTGCGGACAGAATCAGGTTCCCCACTGGAGATTTCCCGGCGGCAATACGGTTTTCCGGGGATTCAATACCGTGATCCAGACTGTTACGCACCAGGTGCGTTAACGGATCAATAATGCGCTCAATCAGGCTCTTATCCAGCTCAGTAGAACTGCCCAACTGCGTCAGTTCAATCTGCTTATTAAGCTTGCTGGCCAGATCGCGTACCAGACGCGGGAAGCGGCTGAAGACATATTCCATCGGCATCATACGGATGGACATCACCGATTCTTGCAGGTCACGTGCATTGCGCTGCAATTGCCCCATGCTGGTGATCAGATCACCGTGGGTCACAGGATCCAGTTCATTAGAACGTTGAGCCAGCATCGACTGGGTGATCACCAGTTCACCCACCAGGTTAATCAGTTGATCCACTTTCTCAACCGCAACGCGGATGCTGGTGGATTCGCTGGAACGCGCAGCAGGTTTTTCTCGCTCGCCACGCGCCTGCGCGCCTGCCTCTTTCGGCACAGCTTTTAACGCCGGTACAGCGGCCACGGCAGCAGGTGGAGCAACCTCTGCCACAGCAACCGTCTCTTCCACTTCAGCTGGGACGTCGGCGCTTACCATTTCGGTTTCAAAATCAATCTGATCCGCTTCAATAACAAAGCACAGGACCGCCACGATATCATCCTGGCCAATACCGTCATCAAGCGTCGCAGCGAGGCTGTCTTTCCCTTTCACGACATTGCTTAATGTCGCCAGGTTACTCAGTTCCTCTTCCAGCAGATTGACTTCGTTCTCTTTCAGGCGAGAGAGGACCACGCGCAGTTTGCTGGCCGGCGCAGAGGCCGTTGCAACATCCTGTGCAGCTGCTGCGTCAACAACGCTCAATTTTGCTGCGCTAACGGCGGGAACCGCCGCTTCGCCTTTCGCTTCCAGCGCTAACTGGCGCAGAGCATTGCAGATATATTCAAAGCTTGCGGCATCAGGCTCTGCCGAGCTTTTATAGGCGTCGAGCTGTTCCTGCATAATATCTTTGGTTTCCAAAAACAGGTTGATAATGTCGGTATTGAGCTGCATCTCACCGCGTCGCGCTTCATCAAGCAGGTTTTCCATTAAATGGGTTGTTTCCTGCAAAATGGTAAAACCAAATGTTCCGGCTCCGCCTTTGATCGAATGCGCCGCACGGAAGATGGCATTAAGCTGCTCTGAATCAGGTGCTTCAGGCACGAGATCCAGCAGGTGTTGCTCCATATCAGCCAACAATTCGTCAGCTTCATCAAAGAATGTCTGGTAAAAATCGCTAATATCCATGCTCACGCTATCACCTCGGATTGGCTGGTGGCGATGTTGGAACGGCAGCCGAAGGTACGGCTCCAGGCTGTTTTAAATCGTCCAGTGACTCATTCTGACTTTCGGCGTTTTCGTGCAGGATGGCCTGCTCCGCCTGCTGGTTCAGCACTAAAAGACTGATACGACGGTTGATGGCGTCATCAGGCCCGCGGTCGGTCAAACGCATGGTTGCGGCCATGCCGACGACACGCAGAACTTTGCCATCATCAAGCCCACCGGCCACCAACTCGCGTCGCGAGGCGTTGGCACGATCGGCAGAAAGCTCCCAGTTGCTGTATCCCTTCTCACCGCTGGCATACGGGAAATCATCCGTGTGACCTGAAAGACTGACACGGTTTGGAATACCGTTCAGAACAGGTGCAATAGCCCGCAAAATGTCGCGCATATACGGCTCGACTTCGGCACTGCCCGTCTTAAACATGGGACGGTTCTGGCTATCAATAATTTGAATTCGTAAACCTTCCTGGACTAAATCAATTTTCAGATGCGGTCTCAGCGCGCGCAGTTTCGGATCGGCTTCTATAAGTTGATCCAGATCGCCACGCAGTTTTTTCAGACGCGCCTGTTCCATCCGTTTTTTCAGCTCGTCGATATTCGGCTCTTTTTTCACCTCACCCTTCTGCTGGGTATAATCATCGCCACCGCCAGGAATAGGGCTGTCACTGTTAGAAATACGCTGTCCACCCGTAACCGCTGTTGCCAGCGGAGTTCTGAAATACTCCGCAATCTGGATCAGCTCTTTCGGACTGGAGATGGAAATCAGCCACATCACCAGGAAGAACGCCATCATTGCAGTCATAAAGTCAGCGTATGCGATTTTCCACGAGCCATGAGAACCATGCCCATGCCCCTTGTGCTTGCGCTTTTTTACAATGACGATCGGATGGGACTGGTTTTTCATGCGTCCTCAGTTGTCGTCTGTTGGTTTGGGTTTTTCACCGCACGCACGTGTTCTTCAAGTTCAATAAACGAAGGACGCTCGCTGGAGTAAAGCGTTTTACGCCCAAACTCCACTGCGATAGGTGGCGCATAACCGTTGAGGTTAGAAAGCAGCGTGATTTTGACGCACTGCATCATTTTGGTGGTTTCCGCGCTCTTCTGACGCAGAACACTTGCCAGGGGTGAAATGAAACCGTAGGCCAGCAAAATACCGAGGAATGTCCCCACCATGGCGTGTGCAATCAGAGCACCCAGTTCAGCTGCCGGTCGGTCTGCCGACGCCAGGGCATGAACCACCCCCATAACCGCGGCAACGATACCGAACGCCGGAAGGGAATCGCCCACCAGTGCCAGGCTGTTCGCGGGCACTTCTGATTCGCTTTCGTGGGTTTCGATCTCTTCGTCCATCAGCGCTTCAATCTCAAAGGTATTCATGTTGCCGCTGATGATGAGACGGAGATAATCGACGATGAAATCCAGCATCATTGCGTCGGCAAGAATGCGTGGATAGCTGGCGAAGATCTCACTCTCTTTTGGGTTTTCAATGTCCCGCTCCAGCGAGAACATCCCCTGCTGACGTGACTTCGCCATCAGGCGATAGAGCAGCGCCAGCAGGTCCATATACATGCTTTTGGTGTATTTTGAACGACGGAACAGCAGCGGAATGGCCTTCAGCGTCCCCTTGATTGATTTACCGTTGTTACCAACGATAAAAGCCCCTACCCCAGCGCCGCCGATGATAATAAGTTCAGCCGGTTGATAGAGTGCTCCAAGGTGTCCGCCAGTCATCATATAACCGCCGAAAACTGTACCGATAACAACCAGGTAACCTAATAAGATAAGCACGACATCATCCTTCCGCTAGTGACTATGGCAGGACGTTCAGTTCGAAGATGTGACCCAATCACAGGATAAAAAAAAGCAGCGGCAATAAATTACCGCTGCTGGAGTTCTTGCCCACGTGTTCGGGTTAAACAGCTTGTTCGATCTGTTCATCCAGCAGTTGTGGAATAATATCGGCAGCATCCCGGGAAAGTTTACGTCTTTTTACGGCTCTGGATGGCGGCTGGCATAAACTACAGGCAAAGCTGCCTGCGGGTTGATGAGCGTGGGTGATAAAATTGCCGTCACAGCAATTGCAACGCGACAGTTGAAGCATTCCGCTTTCGACAAAACGCACCAGCGTCCATGCGCGGGTTAACGCCAGCAAGGGACCCTCTTCCTGCTGTGGGCATTGCTCAAGGTAGAGTTTATACGCTTTGATAACGGCATCAACGCCAGTACACAATCCTGTCTTCAGGAGGTACTGCCAGGCGTTACAAAACATCGACGCATGGATGTTCTGTTCCCAGGTCATAAACCAGTCCGTCGAAAACGGCAGCATACCTTTAGGCGGCGGGCTACCACGTAATTCTTTATACAGTTTGATGAGACGACCACGGCTTAACTGAGTCTCGCTTTCCAGCATCTGTAAACGAGCACCCAGCGTAATCAGTTCCATTGCCAGCTGTATGTCACGCGCTTCCTGAACAATGCTTTTCTCGCCCATTTTTATGCCCTTTTCTTACGGGCTGCGTCATCAGGCTGGCTGATTTCGCTGAGCAATCGGGTAGAAAGTAAGATACCGGTGTGGATCTGTTGCAGATCATCCACCCGGGATTCCTGAGTCAGACGCGTAATGGTCTGAGGACTATCAAAGCGGAACTGGCATACTAGTTGATTCGTTTCTGCCAGTTTTACCATTTGCGGGAGTGTTAATCCGCCAAGCATGGTTGCCATATCTTCGTTAATGCCCAGGCGAAACATCGCGGACGCCTTGTCCTGACTAATCAAACGCTGCGCGAGCAGTAAATATGACAAATTGATGTCATAGATATGTTTTAGCAACTCGGATGTATGCATTTTTCCCATCCCGAATAACCAACTATTATTTTTATGCGGAAAGACCGCACCCCGTGATGTCGCCGGGAAATCACCCGGTATAAAAAAAAGAAAAGGCTAAATGCATAGTTGAATTAAGGTTTGTACGCAGTAAAACGCGCAACAACGAAAATGATGATGTGTTGCTTACACGTTTTATCATTTCTTACAAATAACTAAGATTTTTCCTAATTCGACGCAAACTCTACTCGTCAGTTTTGACACATACAATGCGACCTCACCTGAAATTTAAAAAAAATGTGATCTACGTCACACAATTTAAGTGAATATAACCCATAAATCCATCAGTAAGACTTGTAAATTGTACATTTATTGCTCAAACAGCATTATTTTATATTCTTAATGGACGAATACTCATGCAGAAGTGTGAACTGATCGGGTATGCCAATTGCTTCCCTGTAGACTCTTCGAAGAGTCAGGCGTGAACAACATTTCTATAGCAGAAACATGATTTCATTATGTATAAAAAACATATGGTTATATGAATGTCTTTTTTAATCTGTTTCATCCCGAAATCATCCCGCATGTGTTGATAACAGGTTAGAATGATTTAGCGCAACATTATAATATTTGTATGATTTACGTTAAGTTGTTAATTTTTATCGCTCTGACCCAATTTTTAATTATTCTTCCTATAAGAATAATTAATGAATAATTATGATAAGCTTCACACTAATGTCGTATTCCCCCCTTGCGGAAGCAGTTAAATCGCGGTAAAGGTTGAGAAACATTGTATTTCAGACACCAAAGGAGTGCGTGATGAGTTACACCCATCTTCTTGTTTCTGTTGCTGTTTCACCTGAAAGCCATCAACTCGTCGCACGCGCTGTTTCCATCGCCAGACCGAGCAACGCGCGTATCAGTCTCATCACTCTCGCCGCTGAACCTGAGATGTATAATCAGCTGGCTGCCCCTATGCTTGAAGACATTCGCGGCATTTTGCAGGAAGAAACACAGCAATTTCTTCGGGAGCTGGAGGAAAAGGCAGAATATCCCATTCAGGAAACAGTTATCGCAACGGGGGAATTAAACGAACATATTCTGAGTATGTGCCGAAAGCAGAATATTGACCTGGTGATTTGCGGTAATCATAACCACAGCTTTTTCTCACGCGCCGCCTGCTCGGCAAAATCTATTGTAAGTTCAAGCCTGGTTGACGTATTGCTGGTCCCTCTTGGGGGCAATTAATGCCCCCGATGGGACTTAGGCCAGTTTAGGGAAAGTGGCGACTTTTTTTTGTAACCGGTTCTCCGCGCTTTGCGGAGGAATCTCTCTTAAATCGCGAATAAAATGCGCTTGCCAGTGATTAATGTCGTTTTTACGAATAATCTGCATCATTTCAGCATGCCGTGAAATACGCTCGGTAAGTGGCATCGTCAATGCACGATTAAGCGCGCTGGCAACATCATCGCGGTCGTAAGGGTTAACGATCAATGCAGAGGTCAATTCATTCGCCGCACCCGCAAACTGTGAGAGAACCAACACACCGGGATCTTCAGGATCTTGTGCTGCAACATACTCTTTTGCCACCAGATTCATTCCGTCTCGCAGTGGTGTTACCAGCCCGACATCCGCGTAGCGGAAAACCTTCATCAGGATCTTACGTTCAAAATGTTGATTCAGATAAAAAAGCGGTGTCCAGCCTAATTGCCCATAGCGACCATTAATACGCCCGGCCTCCATTTCGAGTTGATGACGAATGTCCTGATACGCCTGCACTTCACCACGCGACGTCGGCGCTATTTGTGTATAGCGAATTTTGCCATGATGCTGGGGAAACTTATCCAGCAGCGTCTCGTAAGCCAAAAAGCGCTCCGGCAGCCCCTTAGAGTAGTCCAGTCGTTCTACCGAAAAGATGTTTTGCACATGCTTGAGTTCATTCTTAAGCTGCGCCAGCTTGGGCGGTAGCGGTCCTGATGCCTGCTCTGCGATCTCATCCGGCTCAATGCCTATCGGGTAGACATCGGTATAAAATGTCTTCCCCCAGGCCGTGTGTGATTTTCCATTGCGGGTTACCAGCCGTGTTTTGCCAGAGACGCTGTCCAGAAAGGCCAGCCTGTCACTTTCGGTCTGAAAGCCCAGCAAGTCATAGTCACACAGAGATTCCAGCAGCTCTTCATGAGGCGGGAGCGCATTGAAAATTTCTGGCGTGGGAAAGGGAATATGCAGAAAAAAGCCAATTCGGTTATTTACTCCGCGCATCCGTAGCTCCCTGGCAAAGGGCAGCAGATGATAATCGTGGATCCATAAAATATCGTCATCCCTGAGCAAAGGCAGCATTTTATCTGCCAACAGAGCATTCACCCGCATGTAGCCTTCAAACGCATCTCGCTGATACTTTACCAGGTCCAGACGATAGTGAAACGCGGGCCATAACACCGCATTGGAAAACTGAGAGTAATACTCATCGTAGTCTTTCTCATTGAGTGAAAATGATGCCCACGTAATATCCCCCCGCGTCACTTTTTTCAGCGGTTTATCTTCATTATTGATATCGCCATTCCAGCCAAACCAGAGCCCACCTGCGGCTTTTAATGCACCTAAAATCCCAACCGCCAGGCCACCCGCGCTGGTTTTTTTATCATCGGGTGGCGCGATACGGTTAGAGACGACGACTAAGCGACCCATACTGATTTCCCCCATGGTGTTGCGCGTGTTGTTTTTCTTGCTGTCGAGCGATGTCAGATATCCATTGCCAGACGCGGGTAACACTGTCCAGACGCCACCCTGCCGTCGTATCTCCCGGCCCTACTTTCACGGATATTCCGCCAGCCTGATTGACCACGCCAAATCCTGCCTCATCGGTCAGGTCATCCCCAACAAATACCGGTATCCGGCCACTAAAAGGCGGCTCTGCCATAAACGCCGTGATGGCAGCCCCTTTATTGATCCCCTGGGGTTTTATCTCCACCACGCATTTGCCGGGCTGTAGTGCCAACTGCGGATAAGCATCTGTTAGTGATATGGCGAGCGCCAACACTGCCTGAGCATGCTCAGGCGCCTGCCGGTAATGCAACGCAAAGGCCATTCCCTTCGCTTCCAGCTCCGTACCCGGCAGATCCGCAAGACGTGTCGTGAGCTGCGTCTGTAGCGTCTGAATCAACGCCTCAGGAAGTGAGACAATATGCTCATGGCCATGGATGTCGCGACGCTCCGCTCCGTGGACACCTGCCAACGGAAAGCGATAAGGCCTGGCGAGCTGATCCAGCTCGGCCATTGAGCGCCCTGATATCAATGCCAGTGCTCCCTGATTTCTCAGTGAGATCTCATGCAGTATCCTGAGTTGCGTATCAGGAATAGCCACCTGATCAGGATGCGGCTTTATCTCGGCGAGCGTGCCGTCAAGGTCAAAAAAGAATGCAAAATGTCCAGGTTTTACAGGCGGTGCAATTAACGAGTCAGCCACCTTTGTCCTCCTTACAGTGAACGAGAGGGCGATACCATTACCCTCTCCGCAGACATGTAAGTATAGACAGTGTGACGACGCTCGCCATTTGACAGCCCGCCGGCCAGGGAAACTGGCAAGCGGGCACAGGACGCGACTAAGCTTAAAAGTTTGGTCGCAAATAGAGGGATATCGCTTAAACAGTACGCTTCGCTTTTTGCTTGTAACGGTCGAATATCACGGCGGCAAGCAGGATCAGTCCACGTACCACGTACTGCGAGAACGGGGAGATATTCAGCAGGTTCATGGCGTTTTCCACTGTACCTAAAATCAAAATCCCCGCCACCACATATGAGATTTTTCCGATGCCACCCTTCAGCGAAACACCGCCGAGGACGCAGGCAGAAATGACGATCAGCTCATAACCTATTGAGGTCATCGGCTGGCCGCTGGTCATACGCGATGCCAGAATAATCCCTGCCGCCGCTGAAACCAGTCCGGACAAAACGAAGATAATAATTTTCGTGCGGACAACCGGAACACCCGCCAGTCGCGCGGCTTCTTCATTTCCCCCAATGGCCAGCGTATTGCGCCCAAACGTCGTGCGGTTGAGCAAGAAACCAAAGAGGATAAGACACGCCACCGTGAGCCAGATTGGCGCAGGTAAGCCTAACCAGTTTGCATAACCCAGGGTGAAGAAACGTTCATCTTCAATACCGACCGCTTTACCGTCAGAGATGATGTACGCCAGTCCACGGACAATTTGCATGGTGGCAAGCGTGGTGATCAGGGCGTTGATCTTCAGACGTGCAATCACAAAACCGTTCACCAGACCGCTCAAGACACCGAGAAGCAATCCCGCAAAGACACCAATCCACAGGCTTTCGGTCATATTAATGACGACAGCCGTGGTCACGCCTGCGCAGGCAATAACAGACGCGACGGAAAGGTCAAAATCACCAGATGCCAGACAAAACAACATACCGCATGCCACCATGCCGGACATCGAAATCGCCAGTCCCAGACCTTTCATATTAATGAAGGTGGCAAAGTTAGGGACAAATATCGCGCAAGCGAGGAAGAGTACGGCAAAGACCACCAGCATGCCGTACTGATCCCAGATACGCCCAAAACTAAAAGCCGACTTTGGGGCTCCGGATGTAGTAACAGAGGACATCATTGACTCCTTACTCAGGCGACTGCCTGGCTAACTTTAGGCATGGCGAGACTCAACGCCAGTTGTTCATTCGCCTGTTCATGAAGTAATTCACCGGCAATGTCACCTTCACGCATCACAACAATGCGGTCGGCAACGCCCAGCACCTCTGGCAGATCGCTTGAGGCGAAAAGTACCGCCACCCCGCGTTTTGCCAGTTCATAAATCACGTTATAGATTTCGTGCTTCGCCCCCACATCGATACCGCGGGTTGGCTCATCCAACAAAATGACTTTCATGTCTTCAGAGAGCCAACGGCCTAAAATTGCCTTTTGCTGGTTACCGCCGGAGAGATTCATGATCAATTGCTCTGCACCAGGCGTTTTAATATTCAATGAACGTATATGGTGTTCGGCATTGCTCGACTCCCAACTGTCATTAATCAGACAGCCTGCGCGGACAGACTTGCGCCGGGCGGAAATATTGATGTTGTCGCGAACCGAGTGCACCGGAATAATGCCATCAGCTTTGCGGTCTTCCGGGCAGAGCATCATGCCAGCGTTGATGGCATGGGCTGGCTTCTGGATATCAACCAATTGACCGTCAATTGAGACCTGCCCTCCCGTAATACGCGTGCCGCCGAAAAGCCCTTTCATTAGCTCACTACGTCCCGCCCCTACCAGACCAAATAGTCCGACAATTTCGCCGCTGCGCACCGTCAGGTTAATCGGCACGCGCACGCCGGGTGCTTTCACATTATCCAGACGCAAGCGTTCTGTACCGTACTGCCTTGGTTGCCAGTGATAAATATCCCCCAGCTCACGTCCAACCATCGCCTGAACCAACTGGTCATGGTTGACCTGCTTCATATCCGCGAACGTCCGTACGTAACGGCCATCTTTAAAGACGGTGATGGCATCGCTGAGGGCAAAAATCTCCTCCATACGATGGGACACATACAAAATAATGCGCCCCTCTTTCCGCAGTTCGCGAATCACGCGGAACAAGTTTTCGATCTCGCGGGCAGAGAGCGAACTGGTCGGCTCGTCAAAGGCGATAATTTTGGCGTTACGCGCCAGCGCTTTCGCGATTTCCACCATCTGCCACTGGCCGATGGAAAGATATTTCAGCGGTGTTTGTGGATCGACATCCAGCCCAAGATGCTTCAACTGCAGCCCGGCTTCATAGTTGAGCAGGGCGCGATTTACGACTCCGCCTTTGTGTGGCAGTTGGCCTAAATAGATGTTTTCGGCCACCGTCATTTCAGGGATCAGATGCAATTCCTGATAGATGATAGCGACCCCGGCATTAAGCGCTGCGGTTGTGTCAGCAAACGCAACCTCTTCGCCACGAATGGCAAGCGTACCGGTTGTAGGGGTGTAGTTACCGCTGAGGATTTTCAACAGCGTGGATTTTCCCGCGCCATTCTCCCCCATCAGAGCGTGAACCTGGCCGGCATAGCAGTCGAAGCTGATGTCGGTCAGCGCGTTAACACCCGGAAAGGTTTTACCGATGCCACGAAAAGAGAGATACGGGTCAGACTGTTGCATAGCGTCTCCGTGATTCCTGTAGTGTACGTCTGGCCCCTCATCATTTAATGAGGGGCACAATCACAGCGTATTACTTACCGCCCAGTCCTTTTTTCGCCAGTTCTTCTTTGAAGTTATCGCGAGTGATCAGCACCACATCGGTCACTTCAGTAAATTTCGGTGGTTCAGCGTCTTTGGTCACCCAGTTGTAGAGCATTTCGCTGGATTTGTAGCCGTGGACATCCGGGCTCGGCAGCAGAGAGCCGTAGAAGCCTGTCGCTTGAGCTTTTGACAGCTCACTTATCGCATCGACACCGTTAATGCCAATCCCGATAACATCCGCGGCTTTAAAGCCCTGGCCTTCCGTCGCACGGACGCCACCCAGTACGGTATTGTCGTTCATGCCCACCACCAGCCAGTGTTTCACTTCCGGGTGCTGCACCAGCATGGAGTTTGCTGCATCGAATGCACCGGGGATATCGTTGGATTTGGTTGGCACTTTATAGATCTGTTTTTCAGGGAAACCGGCTGCTTTCAGCGCGTCCATGGAACCAGAAGTACGACGACGGGCGGTATCCAGCTCGTCAGCGGTAATCGCCATGACGCCGGTTTCTTTCACATCCCAGCCCCGCTTTTGCATCTCTTTATAGAGTTCCTGGCCCTGACGCTCGCCAATTTTCGTTGCCGCCATCATCACCAGAGGAACAGTGTCCATTGGTTTGCCTTTGGCATTGACGAATTGATCGTCAACGGCAATCACCTTCATGCCGTAACCACGCGCTTTCGCCACAATGGCAGACCCCAGTTTCGGATCAGGTGTACAAATAACGAATCCTTTTGCACCGCTGGCAGCCAGGCTATCAATGGCGTTCAGGGTTTTTTCACCATCCGGAACGGCAATTTTGATCACATCAAAACCTAAATCTTTCCCGGCTTTATCGGCGAATTTCCATTCAGTCTGGAACCAGGGTTCTTCCGGTTGTTTCACCAAAAAACCGAGTTTTAAATTTTCTGCAATAGCGGATTGTGACATAACGGCAGCCAGACCGATGGCCGCCAGCGCTTTAGTAAATTTGTGCATGGTAAACTCCAGCTTTAGCGTTCTTTTCTGTAGGGAAGAGTTGCGTGCTTCTTATTTAATCGGACTTAAAACAAGACATTAGCGCTCAGTTCGTCATAAGCGTTAGTGTTGGTGATAGTTTTAGCGGGAAATTAATCATCCATAAGAGAGCGCCATCACACGGCAGAATTACAGTAATTGCGTGCATAAATTCAGCGATAAATGACATAAAAACAGCGGGTTTTGTCCGACAAATGACAGGGGATTAAGCAGAATTATCCATAAGGTCAGCCAAGACGTCCCTGTCAGCCGGACGCCATAGCGCCCGGCTGGAAAATTACCAGGAATAGTAAATATGTTCGGCGTGATCGCGAGCGGGGGTTTCATCGCCCAGCAGACGGGCAGAAAGCGTCAGCGCAAAATCAAACGCGTGCCCCAGACCTTTGCCGCTGATCAGATTTTTATCTTCAACCACCGGCGCATCAACGTATTCTCCGTCCTTTACCGTCTGCCATAAGTCGCCGGAGCACACGTAACGGCGACCTTTAAGCAGACCGTTACCGCCCAATACCCTGGCGGCCGCAGAGCATATAGGGCAAATCAGTTTTCCACGTTCATCATGGGCGGAAACAAACCGCACGACATCACAACTGGCCGCCAGATTAACACTCCCCTGAGGTCCGCCGGGCAGGACGACAGCATCATAAAGAACGTCAATGCGCTCCGCTAACGTGCTGTCCGCCACCATGGGAATGTTATGGTAGCTCACTACTGCACGGGACTCCGCGCAGGCAAGAGTATCAACCTCAATATGCAAACGACGCAGAATATCAACGATGATAATCGCCTCAGCTTCTTCAAACCCCGACGCCAGCAAAACCGCAACGGTAGCCATTACACACCTCGAAAATTTATTTAAAACATTATTTCATTTTCACAAGACAACTAAAATCAAACTCACGACTGGATCACACATCAACGCATCTTGAAAAAAATGATCTGAATCAAGTTATTCAACGCATCATATATCCCAATCCTGAATAGCTTTTATTTATGAACTTTCCCACACCATGAACAAATCAAATAACTGTTATTTTTGAATTATCAATAATGATTACCGAAAAAAGCAAAATCATATAAATCAAATAGTTAAATAAAAACTCAATGTATACCTCTCTTGAAGCACTTAAATTATATTAAAATTTGTAATGTAACGTAAAACATACGCCGTTAGGAGTTTTCTTAGATGCAATGTAAGGGTATGCTAATTTGTATCGAACACAGGAAGTGAATATTCGGTCACATTCAGAAAGAGCAGAAAATCTCTATTCTGTTATCAATTATCGTGCAGTGATGACATTGTACGGTAAGCGTCGACAACCTGCTGAGCCAGGTTAAGCAGTGGGCCTCCCGGTCCTCAGGAAATAAGGATATTAGTATGGCTACCCAAGCAATGATTCAAAAACTGAATGCCCAGATGAATCTTGAGTTCTATGCGTCTAATCTGCATTTGCATTTGAGCGACTGGTGCTCGGAGAACAGTCTCAACGGTACAGCCTCCTTCTTTCGCACCCAGGCGCAAAGCAATGTCACTCACATGATGCGAGTTTTCGACTTTATGAAACATGTTGGGGCCAATCCGATCGTGAAGGCCATTGACATGATGGATGATGACTATTCATCTCTTGAAGAACTGTTCCAGAAAACTCTGGAAGAATTCGAACAACGTCGTGTCACGCTCAGTAAACTGGCTGACGAAGCAAAAGCGCAGAAAGACAGCACTACGCTGGATTTCTTACGCGACATTGATAAAGAGCAGCAGCAGGATGGCGTGTTACTCAAGACGCTTGCGGATGAAATCCGTAACGCGAAACTCGCGGGCCTGTGCCCGGAGCAAACTGACCGCCATCTGCTCAATGTCGTCCGCGACCAGCACCACTAATTTCCACCGGCCTGCACCTTTGACGGCAGGCCGTCCCTTCGCTTTATCAATTAGTTAAATTTTCGTTACCAACTAATTGTTTTCCTTTGATTTAAACAAATCAGATCTCGCTCCCAAAGCATATCCACACAACATGTAATGATTTTGAGAATTTCATTATCATTGACGAGGGAGCTTCATGATTACCATCGAATTTATAGTCATCATCCTCTGCCTGCTGATAGGAACGCGGTTCGGCGGTATGGGACTTGGGCTGATAAGCGGTATCGGTCTTTTCATCTTAAGTTTTATCTTTGGCCTGCAGCCCGGCAAACCACCCGTTGATGTCATGCTGACCATTCTTGCCGTCATCGGTTGTGCAGCCACGTTACAGACAGCTGGCGGCCTAAATGTGATGATGCAATTTGCCGAGCGGCTTCTGCGAAAACACCCGCAACACATCACACTTCTCGCACCATTCACGACCTGGATGCTGACTTTTCTCTGCGGAACGGGGCACGTGGTTTACACCATGTTCCCTATTATTGCGGACATTGCGTTAAAAAAAGGAATTCGTCCTGAACGCCCAATGGCAGTGGCTTCTATTGCCTCGCAGATGGCGATCACCGCCTCCCCTGTTTCGGTTGCCGTTGTTTCGCTGGTTTCCATTCTGGGGGCGCAGCATGGTATTGGCCACGCATGGGGGATTCTGGAAATCCTGGCGATCTCTGTCCCGGCTTCACTGTTTGGCGTGGCCATCGCTGCTTTATGGAGCCTGCGTCGTGGCAAAAATTTGGCTGATGACCCGGACTTCCAGGAAAAGCTGAAAGATCCCAAACAACGTGAATTTATCTATGGCGGAACAGAAACGCTGATGAATCAGCGTTTCCCCAAACAGGCCTATTGGTCGACATGGATCTTCTTCGCCGGGATCGCTGTTGTTGTCCTGCTGGGCGCATTGCCGGAACTGAGACCCGCCTTCGACATTAAAGGCAAAATGACTGCGCTGTCGATGAACCTCGTCATTCAGATGATGATGTTGATTGCCGGGGCCGTTATGTTGATCGTCTGCAAGGTAAACGCGTCGGCTATCTCTAACGGGGCAGTCTTTAAGGCGGGGATGGTCGCTATTTTCTCGGTATTCGGCGTGGCGTGGATGAGTGATACCTTTTTCCAGGCGCACCTGGATGAACTCAAAATGGCGCTGGAGGGCGTGGTAAAAAGTCATCCCTGGACATACGCGATTGTCCTGTTTTTGGTCTCCAAGCTGGTCAACAGCCAGGCGGCTGCACTGACGGCCGTCGCCCCAATGGGGCTCATGCTGGGAATCGACCCCAAAATGTTGATTGCCTTCTTCCCGGCGTCTTATGGATATTTTGTTTTGCCAACATACCCAAGCGATCTGGCGTGCATTGGTTTTGATCGGTCCGGCACAACAAAAATCGGCCGGTTTATCATTAACCATAGCTTCATATTGCCAGGCCTGATTGGTGTGAGCTGTGCGTGTGCGGCGAGTTATTTACTGGTCCAGACGTTCTTTTAGTTCCCTCTCCGGGCGACAGGACATGTCGCCCTTCGACGTTTTTTCAGAAAAACGTTTCTAATTTCAAAACATCGGTTTATTTTAGTGGGACTCACCCTGCGGTGTGAACTTCAGTTCGATAAGCGCAATGGCTTTTTGGATCGCACGACGCGTGACAGGATCTGCCGCAGCAGGATGACTGGTGAAATCGATGGTTTTCAGTTGGCTGGACATTTTTTCGCGCACTTCAACTGGCGCGATGACGTCTAACACATCAAGGATTTGTTTGATTACCAACTGGCATGCAACGACGTCAGACACCAGCTCCTGATCGGCGCTCAAATTTTGTGACATGGGATTCTCCTTATTTAAAGGCCGCCATAGTAGCAAAACGTCAGCCCTTTCATCTCCCTCTCGTCGTTACAGGCACAAAAAAACCTGCCGAAGCAGGTTTTTTCACATCAGAACATAGCGCCCGGTGGTACGTCTTTAAAGGTGTTGCAGTAGTTTGCCCACATGCTTTTCAGGATTTTGCGCAGTTTCATGATAGTGCTCCGGTAATTTGTTATGCAGGTGTTATCGTCTATGCGCACATAATATGACCAGTATCACAAAAATCAATGTTTTTGTGATGTTGGTCACGATTAATAAACCACCAGTGCTGCTATTTTGTTAAAAAAATAATGTGAAATCCGTAGGTTACGAACCTATAAATTCCAGTAAATTTTTATAAATTTTTTTGATATGGCAGGAAGAAAATGAGTGAAAACATCACCGGCAAAGAGAGTCGCGGCTTATCGCCAGCGGCACTGTTGGTTGCCGGGGCTTTCTTTATGGAGTTTATTGACGGTACGGTTATCGCCACCGCACTACCCGATATGGCAAAAAGCTTTGGCGTGCAGGCCGTCGATCTGAACATCGGGATAAGTGCATATCTGATCACCCTGGCTGTTCTGATCCCCGCAAGCGGGTGGATAGCAGACCGCTTTGGCGCGCGTAAAGTTTTTGCCCTTGCTCTGGCCATCTTCACACTGGCATCTGTTTTTTGCGGACTCGCCACCACGGTTGATCAGTTTGTTGCAATGCGTGTTCTCCAGGGGATGGGAGGGGCGCTGATGGTCCCCGTCGGACGTCTGGCGGTTTTACGAACAACACCCAAACACCAGCTAATTACCGCCATTGCCACATTGACCTGGCCCGCGTTGGTTGCACCAATAATCGGCCCACCACTGGGTGGCTTCATTACCAGCTATGCCAACTGGCGTTGGATATTTTTCATTAATGTTCCGCTGGGTATAGTGGCGATTATTCTGGCGCTGCGCATCATTCCGGATCTGCATGACGATGAGCGGCGCCCCTTTGACCTTCCGGGTTTTCTCGCTACCACGATTGCTATGGTGAGCCTGGTTTATGCTATGGAGTCGATGGGAGGCCAGCATGTACAGGAGGGTTTGACGTTGCTGCTGCTGGCTATCGGTACAGTGGCGTTAATTTTTGCCCTTCGCCATTTCCGCCGTGTTCCCTGGCCAATGATTCGGCTCGATGCGTTAGATGTTCCGACTTTCCGGGTCACCATGTACGGCGGCTCATTATTTCGCGCGTCGATTAGCGCCGTACCTTTTCTGTTACCTCTGATGTTTCAGGTCGGGTTTGGGATGGATGCCTTCCATTCCGGGCTGCTCGTCCTGGCCGTTTTCGTAGGAAATTTGACCATAAAGCCTGCCACGACACCGCTTATTCGCTCGTTAGGATTTAAGCGATTACTGCTGATTAACGGCGCGCTAAACGTACTGGCACTGCTGGCCTGCGCACTGATCACACCGCACACCCCTGTCTGGCTCATTATGCTTATTCTTTATCTTGGTGGCGTTTTCCGCTCCATCCAGTTTACGGCAGTCAGTACACTGGCTTTTGCCGACGTACCTTCACCACAGATGAGTTATGCCAACACGCTGTTTTCAACGGCGACACAGTTAGCCGTTGGACTGGGTATCACACTCGGGGCAATCGGGATACGCATTGGTGAAAAAATGGGCGATGCATTCGGTCTGGCCGCCATACCCGGCATCAGTTTCCGCCTGGCCTTTGTGGCGATCGCTCTGATTTGTCTGGTGGGAATGTTTGATACATTGCGGCTGACAAAAGACGCGGGCAGCGCGGTATCAAAGAAGTAAAAAAAAGCCAGCGGATGCTGGCTTTTTCATTTTATTGGGCATTAACCCACGATAGCGCGAACAAAGGCTTCAATCTCTTTGTCCTGGCAGTTTTCAAAGAAACACTGCTGGAAACGCTGGCCAGAAACCGCTGTTTTTACCAGTTCTGGATCGATAGCACGCAACGTATCCAGATAGTTCTCTTTCACAACAGCCGCTTTCACCTGGTTCAGGATCCCCGCGTTACGTACTTGTGGCTCTTTACGCTCTGGCGGGTAACCTTCCCCTTTGCGGCCTGTGAACGCTTTCTCAAAGATAAAGCGCACGTTCAGTTCTGCACCCCAGCCAAATCCTTTCGCAAACGGCAGGGACAGTGCGTTACCGTTGTTGATCTGAGCAAACAGGAACGCATCGGCAGGATCGATGCAGTAACCGCAGATCACACCAGGATGAATATTCAGCGACATCAGCGCCCCCTGCCCCGTGCCGCAACCCGTCACGACAAAATCAACCGCTTTAGAATTCAGCAGGATACTTGCCATAATGCCAAGATGAATGTAGGTCAGATGGTGATCGTTCTCATCGCTCATTCCTACGTTATAGACCGGGAAACCTTTCTCATCGGCAACGGCTTTTAACTCATTAAGGATGATAGGATTTTTACCCGCCTGGCTGTTTTCCATCATCAGTGCAATTTTCATCTTTTCTCTCCTGAATACGTTGCGGGTGATCCCGCCGTGGATACCTGATCGCTTCAACCTTACTATCAAATAAACACACTTTCAAATTAAGTGAAAGGTTGTTTTAAAAAACGAAGATGGGCTCACAATTTCACGATTATTAAGCGAAAAAGAGGTCGTCTGCTTAAAGTGAAAAAATCACTATTCCCGACCCTCGCAGTTAGCTAGACTGCGACAAAAGATTATAAAAACACCGCCTGGGGAACCCCTGTGAATCTGCACTGCTGGAAGCCTCGTTTTACATTCTTGCTTCTCTCTTTTGCGCTTTTCTGGATTAGCATACCCGCGTTAAATGCAGCTCAGCCCGACGAACCTATTCCCGTCTGGATATATAACGCCGACAGTTTCGAGTTCTGGCACACGCCACAAGGAGAGCCGAAGGGGTTTTATCCAGACCTGATTACTGCCATCAACCAAAAATATGGCACACACCTGCGGCTAAACCCCTTGTCCGGAAGTGAGATCGGGGAGCGTTTTGCGAATGATCGCTATGGGGTCTATGCCGGTGTAGTACGAACAGAGCAGCGCGCCCGTACCCGAATTCTCTCAGCACGCCTGTTCGATAACGAGGTGGTTGTCGCCAGCCCCACCATGACGGTCACCTCAGTGGAACAGTTGAGCCATGCACGCGTCCTTTTTCGCAAAGATGACGCAACCTTTGAGAGCGTCCAGCAACGCTACCCTGATCTAAAATTCTACTCCCTACGGTTCGCCTCCACTAGCGAAGAGGCATTCCGGTTACTCAGCGAACATCAGGCGGATGTTTATATTAACGATGCCTCTGAAATGGAAAACACGCAGCGCTATTATCTCATCTCCCGACCTTTCCCTGAGTTGCGAATTCCCGTTGTTCTGGCATTCAGTCCGGAACTCCACCCTTTGCATGAAAAGATCAATGCGTTTATTGGTGAATGGTATCGCAGCGGCGAAATGCGCAAAACGCTGGAAGAGAGTAAGCGAAACTACCTCCTGAGTCGCATTGAGATATCCGATCAGGAACGTCATTGGCTTGCGAACAATCACCTGCAAATCAATTTGCCCAAAAATGAAAATTTCGCCCCGATTATCTGGAAAGATAGCAACGGATATCATGGCACGGCGATCGATATGATTAACAATATGCGTGATTTATTAGGCATACGTGTGGATGTCAATTTTATCGATAACTATGCTTCCATCCTGCCCCAACAGCACTGGCCTGTCCGCCTGGTCAACATTGCCGAACGCAATGACACTACCCACGCCGATGGACGTATTGGTCCGGACATTGCCTGGCACAACGTTTATTACAATCGCATCGGGAAGCCATTTTTGTGGGATGAAGAGAATATCCGGAGCCAGCGTGTGGGGGTGCTGGACGGTTCCTTTTCTGCGGCCTATTTGCAGCAACGCTTTGGTAATGACGTAATTATTGTAACTCGCCATAGCATTGAAGGTCTTATTGATGCCATCGAGAATAATAAAATCGATTTTATTCTGGGCGATCTCAGTTCTCTGGAATCAACCCTTCGGGGCAATGAACTGTTCCGGGGCGTTCTCAAAGTGGCTGGTGTCACGCGTTCTGAGTTGATTATTGGCCCCTGGGTACAACCTGACCACCCGCTATTCCATCTCCTGACACAAGTTCATCGGCTGTCGGAGTTTCGTACCCAACTTGAACGCCAGGAAGAACATAAACTCTTCCCGGACTTAACCAAAAATACGCTAAAAATCATCAGTGTTATTTTGCTGATCGCCGCCCTGTTCAGCATCAGTATGCTGTTAATGATGCGCCGCCATCTCAGGCAAAACCGCATAGTTAACCGCAACATTGTGCAAGCGCTTGAGAAGGTCAACCGGGCTCATGATGATGAAACAGGCAGCCATATTCAGCGCGTCGCAAAATACTGTGGGCTCATGGCGCGCGAGCTTGGGTTGTCAGGCAAAATGATCCGCGAAATTGAACATTTTGCCTCCCTGCATGACGTGGGGAAAATCGCCGTACCGGAGCGGATCCTGCGCAAGCAAGGGCCACTCACGGCAGAAGAATTTAGTGAAATGAAACTTCATACCATCAAAGGCTGGCGCATTATTCAGGGGCTCGGACTCGGAGCCGTTGCAGAAAATATTATCCATTACCACCACGAGAAATGGGATGGCAGTGGCTATCCTGAAGGTTTACGAGGTGAACAAATTCCGCTTGAAGCGCGCATCCTGGCGCTGGCGGATGTCTATGATGCCTTGAGGCAAAAGCGTGTGTATAAACCCGGCTTCACGCATGATCTGGCCTGTGAGGTGATCCTCGACGGTACTGGACGCCATTTCGATCCACAGCTTATCGCCCTGTTTCGTCAGCACCATTTGAAATTCCAGACGATTTTCGACAGCCTCGCCGACTAGTCAGGCTCGTTGCGAAGAGAAAGGGTAGATTGTCTGGCTATTCCTCCCATTGCACCTGTTGTCAGCAGCGTAGGATAGGGTATCTCCATTGACTCAGAGCGAAATATGAAAAGAGTATTCGTTGCCGGCGCGATTCTGCTGCTCGCGGGCTGTAGCATCACCCGTAAGGCTGAGGTCAGCAGCATAGATGTACCTGGCGGGATAGTCCGACTCGACTACGGTCAGGCCATGCTGCAAAACGCCCATTATGATGACTATGTCACCAACGGCACGGCAACCCGCGAATGCCAAAATATGGGTTATGCAACCGCTTCTGCGTATGGCCAGCCAATCAAAACCTGTACCCTCACCAGCGGCTCTCTGTGTCTGAATGAGAGCATGACGATCCAGTACAAATGTTTGGGTTATGCCGTTAACCCAAATGCAAACCACACCTACTATTAATAATAGCTGCCAGCTCAGGCTGGCAGTATATTCAAACACGAACCAGAATAATTCTCATTAATAAATAAAAGATCGCCAATGCGTTTTATTCCCATTCGTATTTTTAATAAATAAGATATTTATTTTACTTTTTGCAAATAATTAAATAACAAATTATAGTGTCGTTCATCGTGAACCATAAATAATAACCCGGAGCAGCACCATGCTAAAAACTGAAATGATCGACAAGCTCAATGCGCAGATGAACCTTGAATTGTATTCGTCCCTGCTCTATCAACAGATGAGCGCCTGGTGCAGCTATCACAGCTTTGAAGGGGCCGCAGCGTTTCTTCGTCGTCATGCTCAGGAAGAGATGACGCACATGCAGCGCCTGTTTGATTATCTGACTGACACCGGTAGCCTGCCACGTATCAACACGGTTGAATCACCGTTTGCTGAGTACAATTCTCTTGATGAGCTGTTCCGCGCGACTTACGAGCACGAGCAGTTGATTACAGCGAAAATTAACGAACTGGCACATTCCGCAATGACCAACCAGGATTATCCGACCTTTAATTTCCTGCAATGGTACGTTGCTGAACAGCACGAAGAAGAGAAGCTGTTTAAATCTGTTCTGGATAAATTATCTCTGGCCGGTAAATCAGGTGAAGGTCTTTACTTTATTGATAAAGAACTCTCTACGCTCGATACTCAAAATTAATTATCCTGCGGTGCTGACTCTTCAGCACCGCATTATTTCAATGGCGACAGATTTTACTTTCGTGGGTAGAAAACCCTTCCGCTACCGGAATGAATTTTCCGCGTGCCGCCAGAAATGCGACCAGCTCTGCTGCCGTCATCTCCTGGGCTGAGCATGTATGAAAACGGGCGCTTTCGCCAAAACGTGTATGAATCGCCTGAACCAGGCTTTGTTCCGTGTATTGCTCACCTGACTCAATCATCATATTGAGTACGTCATGTCCGTGGATTGACATCGTTATCCCCTTAAAAAAACAACCAGATTAAAGGCTCCCGCTCAAACATGCTTTGCGCTGGCACAGGTTTACATGCACCCGGCGCAGCTGGTACAACGCCAGTCATGGGGATTGATAGCCTGATAGAAGTAACGATAGTTCTCGGTTTCCAGCGGGATCCCGGCGTCGAAAAATAAATCCGTCACCCACTCAACGTTTTCGATTATCCAGTCATCTTCGGTTAAGCCCTGAGCAAACGTTTCATCCTCCGGGTCAATGATGGAGTAAATTGCCCACGTCCCCATATCTTTTTCCCGTCTGGATTCCGGAAGTACAAGTTCCCTTTCCTGCCAGTTAATCATCCAGTGACCGTGACACAGTAAATTCCCTCCGCGACTCCATGCCGCCCTGAATGGATTTGTCCCCGCCATCACCCCTCACTTTTTTTGATAATTTATCTTTACTGTTTAAGGTACGCCTGATTTTCGCGCGAAAACATTGTCCTTATGAAGTAGTCAAAACCACAAAAACGTTCAGTGAGTTGCCCTAATCACAACGCCCCGAAATCCGTAAATAAATTTTTACATCACTTGTAACGGTGATTTGACGAGATCATGCTTTTCCCTTACTCTGCGCCGCAGATTTTGTCGCGATGTGGAATCGTTGTAGAGGAAAGCGTGAAAAACAGAACCCTGGGAAGTATTTTTATCGTCGCCGGCACGACTATTGGCGCAGGAATGCTCGCGATGCCGCTTGCTGCAGCCGGTGTCGGATTTGGCGTAACACTGTTGTTACTGGTCTGCCTGTGGGCGCTGATGTGCTACACGGCGCTGTTACTGCTTGAGGTTTATCAGCACGTTCCCGCCGATACCGGCCTGGGATCGCTTGCCGCACGCTATCTGGGGCGTTATGGCCAGTGGATCACCGGCTTTAGCATGATGTTCCTGATGTATGCTCTGACGGCAGCCTACATTAGCGGTGCAGGAGAGCTTATCGCCTCCAGCGTAAATGACTGGTTTGGCTCTGCCATTACCCCTGCCACGGGCGCGATCTTCTTTGCCCTCATCGGCGGCGGTGTGGTCTGCGTTGGCACATCGCTGGTCGATCTGTTTAACCGCTTTCTGTTTAGCGCCAAAATTCTCTTTTTAGTGGTCATGCTGGTCTTGCTGGCTCCACATGTCCATCAGGTTAACCTGCTGACACTTCCACTGGAAAAAGGGCTGGCACTTTCGGCTATCCCCGTCATTTTCACCTCATTTGGGTTCCACGGTAGCGTACCCAGCATCGTGAGTTACATGAACGGCGATATTCGCAAACTGCGCCGCGTCTTCGTGGTCGGCAGTGCGATCCCGCTGATTGCGTATATTTTCTGGCAACTGGTCACATTAGGAAGCATCGATTCATCGACCTTTATCGGTCTGATGGCGGCGCATTCTGGTCTGAATGGGTTCTTGCTGGCATTACGCGAAGTCGTGACATCACCGCACGTCGAACTCGCAGTGCATCTGTTTGCTGACCTGGCGCTGGCTACGTCCTTCCTCGGGGTCGCCCTGGGTTTGTTCGATTATCTGGCCGATCTGTTCCAGCGTCGCAACAGCGTCCGTGGACGCCTGCAAACGGGCGCTATTACCTTCTTGCCCCCGCTGGCGTTTGCATTGTTTTATCCGCGCGGTTTTGTCATGGCATTGGGATATGCCGGTGTGGCGCTAGCCGTGCTCGCGTTGCTGCTACCTTCCTTGCTGGCATGGAAAAGCCGTAAACAACATCCGCAACAGGGCTACCGTGTTGCCGGGGGGACGCCTCTGCTTTGCATCGTTTTCGCCTGTGGGATTGCGGTGATTCTCGTGCAGTTCCTGATCGCGACGGGATTACTTCCTGAAGTAGGCTAAAAAAAGGGGCTCATCACGAGCCCCTTTTTTATTAGTGCAGACAGCAGCTTTTAAATTTCTTACCACTCCCGCAGGGGCAAGGATCATTGCGCCCGACTTTAGCGCCGTTCACTACGGGCTTTTGCACCACAGGTTGCTGCGGATTCGCCACCCAGTAGTTATACAAACGCAGTGCCGCAGGTCGTATGCTTTCAATGCTCACGGTATATTCTTCTTCCGTCAGCCCATCCAGCCTTGCACTGCCCTCTTCTGTCCCATGGATCGCAATCACGTCCAAATCAGCTTTCAGCTCATCAGGCAATGTTGACCAGTCTGTCAGTTCAACACCCCGCATATAGCCATAGCACCACTCTTCAACCACGGTATAACTCTTACCATCAACGTCGTTAAAGCCAAACATCGGGTCGAACTGATCCGGGTAATCACTCAGACGTTCTGCAATATCGTTCATATGCTTGAAGCAGAGATCGATAAAACGATTCATTTCACGATCGTTTTTCCAGCGGGGAATGTATTTTTCCCCGCCCCATACCGCCACCAGCCAGGTGTCGGGTTCAACCACGACGGGACCCGATAATACGGCAGTAAGCATGCCGTCGAGCTCGGACACGTCAATCACGGACGCATCTTCATGACCGTAAGACGTTAGCGTCTCTTCCAGCCACTCCATTTCGTTTTCATTTAATGGGCCTTCAGTCATTGCTGACACTCCTGATAAAAAAGGAAAAGATCCTGGCATATATCGCAGTTTATGCATATCTGAAGTTTAGATCTTTATTGGTGCAAATACGCACAAATCGTGACCACTGCATGACTTATGGGCTTTATTGTTAACAAGATGTGATCTCCGCTGTAATTTCACTTCGTGCTGCGAGGCCGCGTAAAACGGCGCTCTATACTCAAATTTGTCGCAACCCAGTCAATGGGCTCACCATTCTGGCAACTATTTTGCTTATTGTTCTGCACGCTAAAAAAGCGTAAGGAAACCTCGCCGTAATCAGCAGGATATTGCCGGGATAGCGTTCGTTTAGTGCATTTTGTTCTTGCTCTTGTTTTTGGATTGACGACGTCTTCAGGCGTTCGGGTTACAACCTGATGCAAAAACCTCTCTGCTAAGGAACATAATAATGTCGCTGAAATTTATCAGAAGTCCTCTTTCTCTTGTATTGGCTGGTTGTCTGGCGACGGCATTTTCCGCCCAGGCGGATATTGTGATTGGTGTCGCGGGGCCATTTACGGGCCCAAATGCCACATATGGCGATCAATACTGGCACGGTGCAACGCAGGCTGCAGAAGACATTAATGCTGCAGGCGGGATCAACGGTGAAAAAATTAAGCTGGTTCAGGGCGATGATGCCTGCGAGCCTAAACAGGCCGTTGCCGTCGCTAACCGATTAGTCGACCAGGACAAAGTGAAAGCCGTCGTTGGCCACTTCTGTTCCTCCTCAACCATGCCGGCTTCAGAGGTGTATAGCGATGCCGGGATCATTGCCATTACTCCCGGTTCAACCAACCCGCTCATCACCGAGCGCGGCATGAGCGATATGTTCCGTATGTGCGGACGTGACGACCAGCAAGGCCAGGTCGCCAGTGATTTCATCATTGACAAGCTGAAAGCCAAACGGGTGGTCATCATTCACGACAAAGACACTTACGGACAAGGCCTTGCCGACGCAACAAAAGCCGCTCTTGCTAAACGTGGTATCAAGGATGTGATGTACGAAGGCTTGTCTCGCGGTGAAAAAGACTTTAACGCGCTAGTCACCAAAATTGGTGCGCAAAAACCGGATGTCGTCTTCTTCGGCGGCTGTCATCCCGAAGCGGGCCCCCTGGTTCGTCAGATGCGCGAACAGGGTGTACAGGCCAAGTTCTTCTCCGGCGACTGTATCGTCAATGAAGAGATGGTTACCGCTGCTGGCGGCCCGCAATATACCAATGGCATTTACATGACATTCGGCAAAGATCCCCGCCTGATCCCGGAGGGTAAAGCCGTTATCGAAAAATTCCGCGCAGGTAAATTCGAACCAGAAGGCTACACCCTATACTCCTATGCCTCCGTCCAGGCCATCGCTGCGGCATTTAAGGCCACCGATGGTACTGATTCAGCAAAAGCCAGCGCCTGGCTGAAAGCTAACCCGGTCGATACGGTGATGGGTAAAAAAGCCTGGGACAGTAAAGGCGATCTTAAAGTCTCTGATTACGTGGTGTATCAATGGGACGACAAAGGTAAGTATAAGGAAGTGCAGTAACGGGACGGAATCACGCTCACCGTCGACCTCTTCTGTCGACGCGAAATACACATCAGGCTGCGCCGTGGCGCAGCCTATATCCCGAATGTTCAGGCTCATGCAACCTGAAATATGACGGGAATACAACACGAGCGCGCGATGATGAGTACATTCTTCCTGCAACAGTTAATAAATGGCTTAACACTGGGTTCCGTCTACGGATTAATTGCCATTGGCTATACCATGGTGTACGGCATTATTGGCATGATTAACTTCGCCCACGGCGAGGTGTATATGATATCCGCTTATCTTTGTGCCATCGGTCTGGCGCTGTTATCGTTCTTCGGTCTGCAGTCCTTTCCTTTATTAATTCTCGGCACGCTGGTTTTCACCATTGTGGTGACGGGAGTCTATGGCTGGACCATAGAGCGCATTGCCTATAAACCGCTACGCAATTCGACACGTTTAGCTCCGCTGATTTCCGCCATTGGGATGTCATTAATCCTGCAAAATTACGCCCAAATTAGCCAGGGTCCCCGTCAGCAAGGGGTTCCGACCATGCTTGATGGGGTGTTGCGTTTTCATCTGGGCGACGGGTTTGTTCAGATAACCTATACCAAAGTGTTTATCTTGATTGCCTCATTTGCAGGCATGCTGCTGCTTACCTGGATAATCAGCCATACCCGCTTAGGACGGATGTGTCGTGCGGTACAGCAGGATCGCAAAATGGCCTCAATTCTGGGGATTAATACCGACAGAATCATCTCTTTGGTCTTTGTCATCGGTGCGGCGATGGCAGGTCTGGCGGGCGTGTTAATCACCATGAACTACGGCACATTTGATTTCTACGTTGGGTTCGTCATCGGCATTAAGGCCTTCACCGCAGCGGTGCTTGGCGGCATTGGTTCCCTCCCCGGCGCAATGCTCGGCGGGCTGATTCTCGGTGTGGCTGAAGCGCAGTTTTCCGGGATGGTGAACTCAGATTACAAAGATGTATTTTCGTTTGGATTGCTGGTCGTGATCCTGATTTTCCGTCCTCAGGGACTGCTTGGCCGGCCCATCGTTGCCAAAGTATGAGGGAGAATGATATGACACCCCATGCGGTTTCACCTGAGCGTTTTTCGCTAAAACGCTGCATCCTGGACACCCTTTTTGCCGGAATGGTCGCGCTCGTTATTTTCGGTCCAATTGCCGGTGTCGTGCTGGATGGATACCGTTTTAACTTCGCCGGGCAACGTCTGGCATGGATTGTTTTCACCGTCATGCTGGGGCGTTTTTTACTCAGTGCGTTTCTGGGAAGCCCGACTGGCGCGCGTTTCATGGCACGTTTTGAGACGGAAAACACCGGCGTTTACGTCCGTCCACCGGATTATAAGAGCCGCATGCGCTGGATCCTTCCCCTGATCATCGCCCTGGCGGTCTGCTTTCCGTTCGTCGCCACCAAATATGTGCTGACCGTGGCAATCCTGGGACTGATCTACGTGCTGCTCGGTCTGGGGCTGAACATTGTGGTCGGGCTGGCAGGCTTACTGGACCTCGGTTATGTCGCCTTTTATGCCATCGGGGCTTATGGGCTGGCGCTGGGATATCAATATCTGGGGCTCGGTTTCTGGACGATGCTACCGTTAGCGGCCCTGATGGCCGCTGCCGCGGGAGCATTACTGGGTTTTCCTGTACTGCGTATGCATGGTGATTATCTGGCGATTGTCACCCTGGGTTTCGGCGAAATTATCCGTCTCATACTGAACAACTGGCTGACATTTACCGGCGGCCCTAACGGTGTATCTGCCCCGCCGCCTACCTTTTTTGGCCTGGAGTTTGGACGACGAGCAAAAGAAGGCGGTGTGCCGTTCCATGAGTTTTTCCATCTGACATATAACCCCAACATGAAGTTCATCTTTATTTATGCTGTTTTGTTGATGGTTGTCTTGCTGGTGCTCTATATCAAACACCGTCTGACGCGGATGCCTATTGGTCGGGCGTGGGAAGCGCTACGCGAAGATGAAATTGCCTGCCGTTCGATGGGGCTCAATCATGTTCTGGTCAAACTGTCGGCCTTCACGTTGGGAGCGTCTACAGCAGGGATTGCTGGGGTGTTTTTTGCCACCTATCAGGGGTTTGTTAATCCCACCTCATTCACCTTTTTTGAATCAGCCCTGATCCTTGCCATCGTCGTATTAGGTGGTATGGGTTCAACCGTCGGTGTGGTGTTGGCCGCCTTTGTGCTCACCGTCACGCCAGAACTTCTGCGCAGTTTTGCGGAATACCGCGTCCTGCTGTTCGGCATGTTAATGGTGGTGATGATGATATGGCGACCCCGAGGGCTGATCCGTATTAACCGCACGGGATTTGCGGTACGTAAGGGAGTCGCACCATGAACGGGACAATATTAAGCGTTGAGCATCTGATGATGCATTTTGGCGGTATCAAGGCGCTAAATGACGTTAACCTTGACGTTCAGCGTGGCTCGATTACCGCCCTCATCGGGCCAAACGGGGCGGGAAAAACCACGGTCTTTAACTGTCTTACGGGGTTCTATAAAGCTTCTGGCGGGAACATTTTGTTCAATACGCGCCATAAAACCACCAACATCATTCAGGTACTCGGGCAAAAACTCCAGCCAGGTGACTGGATAAATCCGGCGCAACTCGGGTCACGTATTTTCTACAAGATGTTTGGAGGTACACATCTGGTTAATCGCGTGGGGCTGGCGAGAACCTTTCAGAATATCCGCCTGTTTCGGGAAATGTCGGTTATCGAGAATCTGTTGGTTGCCCAACATATGCGCGTGAACCGTAACCTGATTTCCGGCGTGCTGAACACACCAGCCTATCGTCGGGCTGAAAGCAGCGCCCTGGATCGGGCCTTTTACTGGCTGGAAGTCGTCGATCTTGTGGATTGCGCTAACCGACTTGCGGGCGAAATGTCTTACGGGCAGCAACGACGCCTTGAGATAGCCCGTGCCATGTGCACCGCGCCAGAGATGATTTGTCTCGATGAACCCGCCGCGGGGCTAAACCCGGTAGAAACCCGCGCCCTGAGCAAAATTATCCGCTTTTTACGGGATCATCACGACATCACGGTACTTCTGATTGAACATGATATGGGTATGGTGATGGACATTTCGGACAACATTATTGTACTCGACCACGGCGATGTCATCGCACAAGGCAAGCCTGAGCAAATTCAACATGACGAAAAGGTCATTGCCGCCTACCTGGGCACGGATGAAAGCGAGATTAGCATATGAGCAACGTGATGCTGGAGTTTCGGGAGGTGGATGTTTTCTATGGCGTAATTCAGGCGCTAAAACAGGTTTCCTTGCAGGTAAATCAGGGGGAAACCGTGGCACTGATTGGGGCTAACGGGGCGGGGAAATCGACCTTGTTGATGTCGATTTTTGGTCAACCTCGCATTCGTGCGGGCCAGATCCTCTTTTGCGGGGATGATATCAGCCATAAATCGACCCATTTTGTAGCTTCCGGTGGTATTGCACAAGCGCCTGAAGGACGACGAATTTTTCCGGATATGACTGTCGAAGAGAATATGTTAATGGGCACAATCCCCATCGGCAACCAGTATGCAGCACAGGATATGCAAAGTATGTTCGACCTTTTCCCGCGCCTCAAGGAAAGGCGCAAGCAGCGGGCAATGACGATGTCGGGAGGCGAACAACAGATGCTGGCGATTGCCCGCGCGTTGATGAGCCGCCCCAAACTGCTGCTGCTGGATGAACCCAGTCTGGGATTAGCCCCCATCGTGGTTAAACAGATTTTTCAGACATTGCGTGAGTTGGCGCGTAACGGGATGACTATTTTTCTGGTTGAACAGAATGCGCACCATGCACTGAAACTTTCCGACCGTGGCTATGTCATGGTGAATGGTCAGATCCGGTTGAGCGGTAGCGGTGAAGAACTGCTGGGAAATCAGGAGGTGCGTAAAGCGTATTTGGGTGGCGTGTAGGCATTGTATCGCTACAGAAAACCGCCCGAAGGCGGTATAAATCAGTGATGAGTGAGTTGTCCATCACTATGATGCGGGCCTATTCTACCCGCTTCTATCAAGATTTCCGCTATAAGCTCTTCGAGGCATTCCTTACCATGATGATCGCATACAAGATGCACCTGACGAGAAATCTCTTCTGTTTCCATGCCATCACATAATGCGGCTTTCAGCATTAAGGAGGCCCAGCGTTTCGCTTCAGAGTGAGTCAGCATAACCCCTCCTGATATAGGATATCTCTATAAGAATAGCTTACAGGGCGATAATCATGGGATTTTAGTCAGCGACAATTTGCTGAGAAATCCCTGTCATTTCCTGAATTTCAGGCACAAAAAAACCACCCGTAGGTGGTTTCACGACACTGCTTATTGCTTTGATTATTCTTGTCTTTCCCATGGTAGCCGGAGTGGGACTTGAACCCACACAGCGCGAACGCCGAGGGATTTTAAACCCCTCTTGCATTCCTTAATAATCATAAAGTTAAATACTTTTTTCCTAAGATTACTAAGTAGTTACACCGAGATTTGGCGCGGTTCGCACAAAGTTATGTTAGGAAAGATCTAGCTTGAAATTAGACCGAAATTTAGCCAGGTGATATGCGGCAAACATAGCTACTCCACTCTATAGCGGAGTAGCTATGTTGTACGACTAATCGGGCAGTGGCGGCCAGTCTGGTTCAGAAACGCTGATATCAACCCGGTTCAGCCGCACACAGTACAGCTTCCATTTTGTCAGCAGCGTCTGTTCTTCCTCTGTGGCTTCCCCTAAATCAACGGCATACTGGAGCGGCACGATAGCGTAATCTGCGACGGCACGCAGCTGCGCGCGTACAGCCTCATTATCTGCAGCATTAATTTTTGGTTGTGCACCAATATGGAGAACCTCCCCTTCAGCCAAATCATTCTCATCTGAAATAGCCCGGTAACTGGTGTCCGTAACCGCCCATAAATCTTTACCTTGCATAGGTATAACCCCCAATATCGACATACAATCCACCGCTTACTGGTGCAGTGATGTAGTAATAATAAATATTCGGATATGCGCGCAACGGAACAGCTTTATAAACATATTTACCGCCCGTTGAGACATTGGATAAGTCGCCGGAGGCGTCAGCTGTGGTTCCCATTAGTGGCACGCCCTGTGCGCTGTTATTCACTGCATATTCAATATGCGTCGCCGTCGGTGGAACGACAGAACCAATCGCAATCGCAGTCCTTGATTGCGATGTCCCTCCCGCTAACATGCGATTCTGATCCCAGCCATTACGAAGTGACGCCACACCATTAGTCGCGTCAACTCCGCGAACTACACCAGATGCATCAACACGGAAACTGCCCAGATACCGGCGCGACGAATCACCTGTCTTCTGCTGTGCGGGATATGCATATGCAACAGGGTCAGTGGTGCTGATCTCAATATCAGGCTGGCCGGCATTTCTGAACAAATAGACGTGATACCAGGTTGAGGCCACCGTGGTTCCGATGGTTTTGACGATGTTGCTCGTAACTAACAGCGGTGATGTTCCACCCGGAAAAAAAGCAGCACCTGGGGTAACAGTGACCGTCGTGGCGCTGATCTGCAATCCGAGACCACGGATAAAAGCTGTATCCGCGACGGATGTGACACGCTGATCAACCTGTTCAATACGGTTTGCAAGTGTGGCAGCATCCAGTGCCCCGGGGTTACTGATTCGACCAAAAAGCGGCCCCCAGATGACGCCGACGGCCCTCGCGGCCAGTACGTCAGTAGCCGTGTCTTTGTAGACGTCACTTGCGCGGGAAAGATCGATAGTGACTGATGATGCCGCAGTCGTTACAGTCGCGGTCCCTGCCTGTGCCGGATTCGGGTATGACGCTCCTGGCGAAAATACGCCATTTGTTGATGTGGTATTTGCGAATATACCCGCGCCTGCGGCTCCAATCTGCCCTTTAGCGTTAGGCACTTCACCGTGGAAAATTCCCCCCTGCACCGTCGTTCCGCCAACCAGTGCAAGCTGCGCGATTGATCCGGCCTGAACACCGTTGTAGTCAGGGCATCGGAAATGCCCCGCATCGACCTCTGTAAATGCCTGACGAAGCTTTGGATCTGCCAGCCACTGCGCATCGGTGACAACAGGCACAGAGCCTGCTGTCATTGCCGCCTTAACGCTGGTGTATGTCGAGTATGGTAATACCTGTCCGTCATAAGCCACGCCACCATTCGGAATGGTCGAACGGGATGGCGCATATTGAGGAATACCAAACGGGATTGTGGCAACCCCCTGAATTGCGGCCAGAGCATTCTCCACATCACCAATAGCCAGACGATCAGCTTCAGCCTCCTGTGCGGATTGCGCCGCATCAGTCTTTGATTGCGCTGCACTGGACTCCGACTGAGAGGCCGCGGCAGCTTTCTGCGTTGCTGTGTCTGCTGCGCTTTCAGACGCGGTTTTATTCTGTGCAACCTCGGATGTGTCCGAAGCCACCTGCTGCGCATCAACATGTATCTGATCAGCCAGGACCTGAATAGCATCCACATCAATGCTGTTAAGAAGTTCTACAATTTTTACCCACGACGGGCCAGAGAATGACGAGCCATCTGGCAGCTTCACCGTGATATTACCGTTTACACTGAATACCGCCTGCCAGTTCTGTTTGTCGTAGTTAAGACCGCGCAAAGCCTCCGTTGTCTGAGCCACAAGCTCTGATGTCACCTGGTTTAGCGTATCGCGGGGAATGGCATTCCATGCAGCACCGGACTGAGCCGGGCCGGGGAAGACGCGAATGAGCGTTAATGATGTCGGGCTTTCAATTGATTTAACCGGGAGTGTGTAAGTGATCCCCCCAACTTTTGTCGCGACAAAATCACCCGCCACCAGCTCAGTGCTGAATGCGGTTCCTGCCCCGGAGACAATATCGGAATTATTTGTCAGGGTAAGTGTTCCTGCTGACATACAGCTCTCCTGAATTCACATAATAAAAAACCCGCCGGAGCGGGTTATGAGGTGGGGTATTATTTCGGACAGTTCGACCAGGTAAAGTTACTTTTATTCACCCATCGCCAGTTAAACGGATAACCCGCTTTATATTCTGTCTGATGTGCGCTCTCCCGCACACCGTAAATCTGCACAGTCTGTGTCTGACCGCCCAGCAATGCTTCGGCCTGACATACAGGCTGCTGTTTCTCCAGCACAGGCCCTGAACAGGCTGACAGGGAAAAGCAAATCAGCGTCGAAATAATAATGTTTTTCATATTTTCCACCAGAGAAAGTTATTTAAATAAAAAATAACCAACTGGCACAAATAAAATAAATAGTTTAAATAGATCGATAATCTGTAATTGATCGTTTAAAACGATCAATTAATCGTAGGCAGAAGTATTAATAGCCGTCAGCGCAAGTCCTGTGTTTGTTCCCCCTGCGGGTGAGCCCGTTCCTGTAGATGCCCCGCCTGCATTTATTCGCGTATTAGCACCATCGAATCTGCATGATGAATACGCATTAATTGTATAAATAGTGGGGGGCTGGGTAGAGTTGTTCACTATCACTGACTGACCCAGTTGTGCAGGTGCAACAGCCCATGACCCCGCAAGAGTCTGGTCGATGTTGATGCCCCCACTTGCTCCGGGTGTGCCAATTGTCTGCAGATCAGACAATACTCTTGATTCGTTCGTCAGAACGAGCTTCCCGGTCGCATCCCATATCGCAAAACCCCACGCAGGTAATGTCTGTGGAAATATAGCAAAAACATAAGCGGTTAACGTAAACCCCTGATTGTATGGATTTGCGCCAGAAACATACACATTATCTCCGATCCTGTATGATATTACGGGCGTGGGTTGTGCTGTGTTCGTTGTTTTTATAAAAACCATAACGGGATAATCGGATGGAATAGCAATATATTGCGAAACCTGCTGAGAATTTCCGTTTGCAGATGAATTAAAAGTATATTTTCCGTAAAGACAAAATGGGGTCGACTGGGGAGTGATGAAAGGATTGCCGTTATCCATCAATATCATTGCGCCAAAATCCGACATTCAGGCATTCTCCATAAACACAATCAACTCACAGGCTGAAGCCGGGTAATTACCGATCCCTACATCGCTTGCCGCCGTCAGTGAAATGGTGTTTCCGTTTGCAATGATCCGCCGGCCAACACTGGCCCCCCCGGCATCGAGCGAAACAACAAAACCGACCTTAAACCCGGAGGGAACAGTAAAACTCCACGAACCAGATGTCTGACCCGCAGCAAGCGGAATACGCCCTACCACCGAAACAGGTTTAAGTCCGTAGTTATTGGGAATACCATTCGCATCCCACGTCTGAATTCCCCATGACATCAGAAGACCCCCGTCAGTTTCCCAATCTGAACGCGAAGAACCCCGTTTGCATCCCTGATACTGTCAGTGACATTTGTGGATTTTCTGGCTCCCTGACCGTCACTGCCGTAGTTCTCCCAGGTTCCCGCTTTATCGAGCTTCCATCCTGCCTGCCCCGCAACGTAATTATTCGACTGGATAAACGCCCCGATTTTTGCGTTTGTGATCGTACCATTCTGAATAAAGGCAGAACTGATAAACACCTGACCATTAACAACGGCAAACGGTGAATACTGTGTGTCGCCACTGCCAGACATCAGCACAAACTGGTTAGCATTAAAACCAATGCGGGTGACAACCGGTTGCCCTGACTGTGCCAGAACTGCAATGCTCATCCCTGCGTTGTACATGATATCGTTAATCCTGACCCCTACTTTCAACGAATGAATCGCTGTAGCGCCGTCTGCATCAACGGTTGCGGTCAGTTTGTCTTCCAGTGTTGCGGTAACATCCTCAATCTGCGCCTGCACAGTCGTCGAAAGTTCGGCCATCGCTTTATCGACGTCAGCAATTGTCGTTCTGACAACGAGGATATCGGCGCGGACCGTACCAAACTGCTCCCACTGGTGGTCAACCGTGGCGTTGTTGGCCAGCGCATTCTGTAGCGCGGCTTCCAGATTAGTGTCGATGTCACTCGTCAGACGATCGCCATCAGCAGAGTTCAGAAAATCATCGGCGATATCGCCCAGATAGTCATCGGCGTTATCGTTAGACATGCCGCGTATCCAGTCTGTATACCCTGACTCATTACCCGTTTTGTCAACCAGTTGTGCGCGATACCAGAACTCCTGACCTGCCCGCAGACCAAGCTGTGTGTATTCCGCTGACGGGTAAGGCACATCACTCAGCAGCATCGGCTCTGAAAAGTCAGAATTTGGTGTGTACTGGATTTCCGTTTTCAGCGTATCAGCCGTGTTTTCCGGGAATCCCCAGTTCAGACGAATACCCCAGTTAATCCCCGTCGCCATGAAACCGACTGGTTTCGGCGGATTACCCACCTTCCCGGTCAGTGTGACCTCTTCAGAATATCCCCAGCCACTGGATATCTCCGCCGCGTTTATTGCCCGGACACGTACCAGGTAGCGTCCCGCGTAAATCGACGGGACCTCAAAACTGGTTGTCGAGTTACGGGGTACATTTACCCAGTTACCGTCATTACGCCGCCACTGTGCTTCATAGGAAATGGCGTTAGCCGCTTTATCCCAGGTCGCACGCATCGTTTCAAGGCTGATCCCCTGACTGACAACGGAATAACTGCTGATGGTGATGTTCCCCGGTGCAGACTGATTACCCGGCGGGATCACGCTGACAGGACGATCATCAATAATTGCGCCGGTATCAATACGGGCATATTTGTTCGGGTCATGCGCGGCAGCAGAAATGGTGAATGTACCGTCGTTATTGTCAGCAATGCTGACAACACGGTACTGCTGCGCATAAAGCGTGTCCGACTCAACAACCCAGACACATTCCGGGGCCGGCGTTTCGCTGTACGTATTCGTGACCGTGACCGTATTGCCGTTTACGGCCTGGATTGTACGGCTCTGCGAAACACCGGAAGGAAGGTTGATGATAAGCCTGTTACCCGCCACCGCATCAGGAACACGGTCCAGTTTGATCACGCGGCTGTTAACTGCGCTGATACGACCGCCTGTCACTTTCCCCGATAACATTTCATCAGCTACTGCGATGATGTAACCAGGCTGCGGAATATTACCGTCCAGCCCGACGGAGAAGGTTACTACCCGGTCCTTGTTGTTTGTGAGGATGCCCCAGCGCCCTTTGCGGTTAGCTTCTGACTGTCGGGTGCAACCAATGGCGGTCATTTCCAGCTGATTAAAACCGTAGCGTGCAACCAGTGGCTGCTCAAATACCGGCTCCATGGCATCAGCATACGCGTTCGCCGGATCAGACCAGCTCACCAGCGCAGTGGTGTAACGCGTTTTTGTCGTGCTGCTGGCGTAAGTAAACAGCCCGTCGATAACGTTGGCGCGGGTATAGCTGTAATCAATATCGCGTGGCATATCCGCCAGCGCAACAATCTGATTACCGCCCCAGTATGTCATCCCGCGAAAGATTGCAGCAAAATCCCGCAGAACCGTGTATGCGTCGTTCCTGTCCTGCACGTAAACATTGCAGATATACCGTGGCTCCGTTCCGCTCCCTCCTTTCCCGTCAGGTACAGGCTGGTCGCAGTATTGCGCCACCTGGTACAGCGCCCATTTATCAATATTCGCAGCAGTCAGACGATTGCCCAAGCCAAAGCGATCAGTCACAACCAGATCGTAAAAAATCCACGCTGGATTATCTGTCCACGCCCACTTAAACGATCCTGTCCACGTTCCGTTATATGAACGGCTCGCCGGGTCATAATTATCGGGTACGCGGATCACGCGACCGCGCGGCTTACAGGAAATCTGCGGGATAGAGCCGTTGAACTGGCTTGAATCGAACTCAACATACAGCAGTGCGGTATTGGGATAGCGCAGCTTTGCATCAATGACCTCGGTGTAACTCTGGATGGTCATTGAGTCACCGATTTTCGCGCTGTTTGCGTCAGCGGTTAGTTTGCGAAGACGAACCGTCCAGGTCGTGGCCCCACGCGGTAAATCGATGCGATGGCTGCGCTCATAGCCTGAGGTGGTCTTCCCTGTAACGGTCGTATTGATGACGGTAGTGAAACCGCCGCCGTTCGTCTGCAGATCAATGGCATAAGCGACGGAGTAACCCACCAGATCGCCATCATTCTCCTGCTTGTACAGTGATGCCCATTTGAGGCGCAAACGCACAGCAGAGAGCTGCGTGTTCGTGAATGTATGTGCCCATGCCGTGGCACTGGAAATCTCAGTGCCTACATTGATTTCATTTTCAGTACCGGGAATGCCCTGAATATAATTCTGTGCCTGAGTGCCAGGCCGGAATTCCCACGCCACACCACCAAAGTTTTGCGAACCATCAGCATTCTGTAGCGGCGTGCCATCAAGATAAATATCCCGCGCGGTTAATGCTCCGGCAAACTCCCCTTCACCCAGCGCGACAAGGATTTTAGCTTTGGCGACCGACTGCAGGTCATCGGGTTGTTCTGTTGGTGTTCTCGAACTTGAACTACCACCTTTGCGGCCCTTTATCGCTTTTTCTGTAGCCATATTTCGCCCATAAAAAAAGCCGCACAATGGCAGCTAGTGTTTGAATAACCGAAAATCGGTCCGTTACTGTTGATCTTCGACGTATATCCCGGCTGAAATAATGGCTCCGCCGATCAAACGTTTACCATAGAGAAGGGGTACAGGATTGCCCTGGGCTGCAGTGTTCGTCACACCACCAAATGCATAGCTGGCTTTATTATCCGCTGACTGTTTGCTGGCAAGACCTGCTGGTTGTGGTGACAGCATCTGAATTACACCACCAGCCATTAAGGCAACCCCTGGCGCAATCAAAACGCCGCCGCCATATGGCGATGTAATAGTTCCTACCACAACCAATACTGCGCCGAGAATTGTTTGCAGTAAGCCCGCCTTTTTACTCCCGATAATCACCGGAACAATGCGAATTACATCCCCAGTAACAGGAAACCCTAAGTCATCCTCACCAATGTTTTTCTTTCCGCGAAAAACAGCATAGGTTAGGCCACGATGCTTGCTGGTATTCATAAACTGCCCAAAGCCGCTAATAGTTGCAGCTAATGCTCTGCATGCCTCATGGGGGGTGCTGATTAAGCGATGGTGTGTTTTGCCAAACGTTTTACCAAGAACTCCGCTGAGTTTAATTTGCGTCATGACTTCTTGCATATTTTCTCCAGGCATAAAAAAAACCGCCTAAGCGGTTTTTTTGTCAATTCAGTGCAGCTTTCCCACCAGTGCATTGATACTCGACAGAGACATTCGACATAATACAACTGCCAAAACCATCCATCTGCGCACACTGGCTTGTTTGTCCGCCAAAAGGTTCTGCGCCTTCATATCCCCATGTTTTACATTTTTGAGCTGCTAAAGATGAAGCTTGATTAAGGTCTACAACTGGCTTTTCAAATTGCCCAACTGTATATCCCATTCGCACCGTTCCGTCGGCCTTACTCCCCCCCATAGGGACCATTTCTTTACGTACTGCACACCCAGATAAAATCATTGCAGCCAGAGCTACCAAGACTAACTTTTTCATCATTCAATACCCTCATTTACAATCAGAAACATCTTACCATCAAGATATCTAACTGCAACCTCAGGTATGGCGTTTGGTGAAGCAGTACAAATAGTTATGATTTAAAGAAATCGCGATAACGTAATAGTTTAACTGTTCGTTCCCGCCAATAACCACCATATGGCACTCGCTGACTCAGATGCCCGTACAGATGGTGCAGAAGCATATTGCCTTCGAGCAAGATCCCGGCGTGGTTCCATTTATTCGCCTGTACCTGCATGATAACCATGTCACCGGGTTGTGGTGGCCCACTGAACTCACGAAAACCGCATTCGTACCAGCAATCCTGGTAGAAGTTTTCCGGGTACTGGTCCTCCCACCATGGGTAATCAACCCGGTAATCAGTCAGTTCAATACCATGCGTTTGCCGGAAATAACTCATCACCAGCCCCCAGCAGTCGAAGTGCCCAAGAACAAACGGGCGTTCCAGCAGCGGCAGTTCCCCGCGCGGCTGAATGGTGCGTAAATCCCCCTCCGGCCAGCTCACGATGTGCCAGGGTAAAAGCGTTGCATCGCATTGCGCTTTATCCAGTTCGCTCGGTTGGGTGGTGGCGTCTGGGTGGCTGTGAACGATGGCGATCACCGTTCCCCAGTCTTCGGCTGCAGCATAATCCTCAGGTGACAGATGAAAGTGTTCCGCTGGCTCCGTAGCGAGATTACGGCAGGGAAAGTAACGCACAACGCGGCTCTTTTGTGCAACAACACCGCAGCACTCACGAGGATATTCAGCTGCAGCATGCGCCATAATGGCATCTATGGTTTTCTGACGCATATCAGCTCCTGATAAGAGAGGTTCCAGGGAAGCCTCCGAATGGTAGCTCATTACCGTCACCGAACCGGAGCTTGCACGACGTCAGCGTACCGCCGCATTCATCACGCGACGGGTCATCGACCGCGTTATTGTGCTTGTCAAAATAGCGGGTTCCGGCGTAATCACAGCCGTCACCGGATCGGTATTTATTGCGGATACACCAGGTGCAAAGAGAATGCAGCTGCCGCGTCGGGATCATCAACCCCTGCAGGTCCATCGGACTGGAAAGCGTAAACGCCACGACTTCATTCGTTTCACTTTGCTTGGCATCGATGTAGAACACCCGGAGCTTCTCCTGAGTCGGGTCAGCTGACGGATTACCGCCTTCGTAATTCTTCACATCGAGATACTGCGCAAGCGTGTCATGAATGGTCACTTTGGCCTGAAGTAAATCATCATAAGCCAGGCACAACGCAGTGATTGAACCATCGAGGTTCGCAACCGACAGCGTCGGCTGGGCGCTGGTTCCGTCCGTTGATGTTTCAATACCTTCGATCTGGCAGGGCCAGGCTTTATATTCCCGGCCCTGCCACCAGATGGATTTTGCCGCCAGTTTCGTCTCATCCCCACCCGACGCCGCAATCTCATCCGGGGTATGGGCAATGTTGTGGGCATGAAAATAAAGCACATCCCCCACACCGAAGGCTGTGCCGTCCACATCAAAAAGCCGGACAACATTACCCGGCTCCAGTTTCTGATAATCAGCGTTTAAACTCATGGTGCGAATGCCTGTTCAAAAGTTGCTGTAATGGTCATCACCTTCTTGTTTTTGACCACCTGCTTAAGCGAATCCGCTTCAACGCGCCACAGTGCCGCTTCACCAAACGGCGGAGTGAAAATAAAGGACCTTGTTTTGTGACGACGAAGAAAGGCATAGATCTGCAGTGCGACAACCGGGTTTCCCTTGAAAGAAAACGAATAGATCAGCTGTTCATCATTCAGACCAGAACCTGTTACCTGAGCGTAACCCTCGCCAAACTGCGCTTTTCGGACTGTATCCTTACTGTCCGTTGTGGGCTGGCCCGAAGACTGGATGGGCCAGGTAAACGTTTCAACTGCCATAAATTACCTGCCTTTTGTCGCATTCCAGATAAGACCGCCGGGCTTCAGCTCCTGAGCAATGCCGTCGTTGATCGATTTATTGATAACCTGCTTATAGGCTTTACCCAGTTGATCACCATTATTCTGCTGCTGCGTTCCGCCGGCAGTATTTTCGACCGTCACCGGCGCATACACGCTGACCCCGAACGGCGCGGCGGCAGGAACAGATCCACTGCCCCCGACAAGACCGCCTGTCGCATAGCCTTTCATCATCCGGTACAGATTTCCGACACCGATCCGGCTGGTTGCCTCCTTGGTGAAGACAAACTCACCACGGTGAACCACGCCTGCAGGATCGTACTTTCCACCTGACCCGGTATAACCGCCCCCCGCAAACCCCATGGCAGACGTGGCTGAACTGACCAGGCCTGCCATTGCCTGCTTCATCAGAATTTGCGTCAGCATGGATAACGTTGACCGGGTAAAGTCAGCCCAGTTTGCTTTTCCTGTTGTCAGCATGTCAGCCATGTTCTGCCCGATACCGTCAAACGTGCTTGTGGCAAATGACTTCATCTGCCCGTAGGCATCTGAGGCAGAGTCGGCATACTCAGCCCAGGCGGATTTCGCGCCAGCCTGCCAGTCGCCACGGAGACTGTCCTGTTCAGCGTAATAATTTTTCAGGGCAGCAAGCTCATTCTGATAACCCTGGTCCGTATCGCTCCCGCCAGCATTCATCCAGCCCTGACGGAGCTGAGCTTCTTCATTCTGACGCTGCGCGCCCCGACTGCTCATTGAACCGCCAGCAACCAGAGCCCGTGTTTTCTCACTCATCTGAGTGACATATTTCTGGGAAGAATCCTGCAGGCGATTAAGGCGTTCCTGCGCCACTATCTGATCGCCCAGCCTGGCATTCAGTTCAGCGCGGGACAGGACCTCCCCCTTGCTCGCCAGCAGTGATTTCTCTTCTGCCGACAGGGTTCGGGTTTTTGCAGCTTCCTCAAGTACAGAGAAACGTGACTGCTGGCGCCACAATTCCTGTCTCTGCTGGCTGATGGTGTCATTGATGCCTTTGTGGTCCTGCAGCATTCTGAGCTGAGCTTCAAGCTCCATCGTCTGGGCACTGGCAGCATCGGTCGCTCGCGTTCCTGCGGGTGTTCTGACAGCAGCCGTTTTTTTCGGCTTACTGAGCGTGGCTTCATACTCCTTTTTCGCGGCAGCCAGGTTGATGTTGTAGTCAGACTGCAGGATCCGCCCATCCTTCAGCGCCTTGTTCAGCTCATTTTGCCGGGACGTGTATTTTTCCAGTGCGCTCTGGGTTTTGGCATAATTGGCCTGCGCCTGTGCAGCGTACTTCTGGCGATCAGATTCCGCTGCCGCTTCCCGCGACGCGTTCTCTTCGTTGGCTCTGGCGTTCCCGGCCTGCTGCTGCGCCATATCCAGTGCAAGCCTGGCGGTTTCGCGGTCATTCCAGAACCTTGCACGCGCCTCATCGTTTACGTAACGATCTCCCTTGCGCAAGTTCCAGATCTCATCCGCCTTTTTAAAGGCCGCTTCAGCATTCGCGACCATTTCCTGCGCGGTATCAGGTCGACCAATATCCAGCGCGGCATCCCACATCGATTTAAAGGCACGTTTCAGCGTGTCAGCCGCTGTCTCAATCGTGCCCATGTTGTCACGGATGGATTTTGTCTGATCGTTAAAGCCTGCTGTAGCCGCATCGTTCGCAGCCTGCAAAGCTGCCGCCTCATCACCGGCCCGTTGCAGCTGTGCAACATATGCAATCTGCTCCGTCGTGACGTTATGAAACTGCTGCGCCATCGCAATCAACCCTGACGTCGGGTCGCTGGTCAGTTTGCCAAATGCGGCAGCAACCTTATCAACCGGAACACCGGATGCTTCGGTAAAGCGTGCAACCGCTTGGCTCATATCATCAAAACGGGAGCCTGCGCGCACTCCCGCGTTAATCAGCTCCGTCAGCGCTTCACTGGTCTGGTTAAACGTAAGCCCGGCGGCCTGCCCGTTTCTGGCAAGCACCAGCATACGATCAGCAGTCAGCCCGGAAATGTTACCGGAGAGAACCAGTGTTTTGTTGAAATCGGACAGCGTGGACGAACCGGCATACCAGGCATAAAACAATGCCCCCGTTGCGGCAGAGAGTGCCCCCACACCGACCATAAGCGGGGATATCGTCCCCAGCAGTGCCCGGAATGTCGGAAGGATCCCCCCAAATGAATCCTTCACCTGCCCACCCTGCTGCAGAAGGATCAACCACGGACTCTGGCCACCAGCAAGCTGAGTCGCGATATCTGTAAACTGTGCCGGAAGCATACGCATGGCCGCGTTGTACTGCCCGACTGAAATTCCGGCCTTACGGGCGGCATTTTCCTGCCGGCTGAATGACTGCTGAATCCGCAATGCAGCATCGTTCGCCGCATCACCTGTTTGTTTAAACTCTTTTTTTACATAGCTGATTTGCTCACTGAATTTCGTCGAGTTAACGTCAAGGTTAACGACAAGATCACCGACCGCTGTCTGGGCCATAGCGCACACCTCCTGAAATACCTGACGCCTTCGCCATCAACGCATCATCATCGGACTCCTCATCGTCAGGAGACTCAGACTCAGGCGACAGGATACTGAAGCTGGCAGGTGTCAGCTCCGGATCGGCAAAAAACAGGGTTGATATGGAATAGAGCAAACTGGAGAAATGAGCATCCAGTTGCGCATCATGAAAGAAGTTGTCCCGGTAGAAGGTTTTCCAGTCGCCGTATTCTGTTGAGGACATGCCAGCAAGCATGGCGCGCCAGTCAGGGCGACCGAACTCGCGCGCCAGTTTCATGGCAAAAGTCAGCTCGCTGGCGAGGGCTTTTCCGCCGTAACGGGCTCAGCAGGCTCCTTACCGTCTTCCGCAAGACCTTCCTCCGGAGGCGCAATCATGCCGGACAACAGTTTCACCTTAAAATCGGCTTCGGCAATCATTTCTGTCGGCCAGGTCTGCATCACTTCAGCCTTAATTTTTGCCACTTCTGCAGCAGCACCTTCCGGCAGCGTCCCTTTCAGGGGGTGTGCGTGCCAGAGCGACATTGCTGTCAGGAATGCGCCGTTCTCCACCGTCAGCGTGATGGCTTTCTGAAAATCCCCCTCTTCGAGGGACTCAATCTTTTTAAGGTATTCGAGATGCTCAATACGCTGCAGGGCAGATAACTGGTACAGCGTCACACTATTACCGTTTCGCTCAAGCGTGTCGGTTTTAAGGAACATAGATAACTCCAGGAAACGGGGCCAGAGCCCCGGTGATCAGGAAACCGTCACTTCGCAGATCGCCACAAAGTTACCGTCGTTGGTCATGACAATAACTTCTGCGGTCCCTGCATCCACCCCGGTGATGGTCAGGGTTGTACCGGCTGCCACAACGGTCGCTTTTGACGGGTCTGACGTGGCAACCCGGAACGAAGTATCCGACGCGCTTGCAGGCAGCACCGAAACCACCAGTTCAGTGGTCGAACCCGTCGCCACGACTGCAGTCGTTTTATCGAGCGTGATCCCCGTTACCCCAATAACCGGGGAAGAACTGTCTTCTGCGAGAGAAGGTTTGCCGTTATTGGTGATTTTTACGGTCCGGGTCATGACCTCCTTTGCCGTCACAGTTTTGCCAAGGCTGCTGAGCCAGCCTCTGAACACATCAACAGTGCCATTCGGATACTTAATTTTGTATCCCCGGACGGTTCCTTCATCGAACCAGACAACCAGCTCCTGCTGGCCGCTTTCACCGGGCTTCCAGGCAAGAGTAAAGCTGGTTTCACCGGCTGATTTCTGCCCCTGTGCCGTTGAGGTCCAGTCGGCATTAATATCATCGATGTATGTGTCATCCTCGGACTCAGCCGTCAGTTCGCCAGGCTGCAAATCTTTAATTTTTGCCAGGCGAAGCCAGTCAACATCAGAAACCGGATTGGTATAGGGATCGCCCGTTCCGTTATACACCCAGAGTGTGGTTCCGGCCCCTTTGGTCGGGGCCAGCGGGTTTGGTGTGGTCATAACGTCCTCACATTTCGTATGTAATGGTATATTTCAGATCGGCAGAGCTCCAAAGACCGAGATCCTCATCGCGCTGGTAGTCAAACCCCTGCTGCACCATGTTGGTAAGGAGCTGCGCAAGTTCCGGAATATTCCCCAGAACCGGATAAATGCGAGACTCCATCCATGCATCCAGTTCAGAATCAGGAACCTGTGCCGGAAGAAAGACTTCAATATGCAGCGAGGCCTGCCAGGTATCCGCATCCAGCTCATCCCCGGTGTATTCCGCATCTGTCAGATAGACGGCAATGACAGGGAAATCGCCGTCCTCCAGCACAGCTGGCCGCCCGTCAAAATAAATAACTTCACTACCAATAACGCCTTCCAGCGCATCAATAATGGTCTGTCGGATATCACTGTGTTTCATCGTGTCAGAATTAACCTGAGTTGGTTATTAAGGGATGCCCGAAGTTCTTTGGGCATGTCTGTTTCCATGAGCTTCGGTAGCTCATCTTTGAAAGCAGTAGTTAAAGGAGCGGCAAGTGGAATACTGACGACTTCGATCGGATAACGTGGTTTGGCTGTTCGGCGCATAACATGCCAGCGCCCATTTTTCAGTTGCTGGATGAATCCACCAGGGAAGCGAAACGGGCCGATCCTCAGTACGCTGTTAGCCCCTTTCTTGTCGCGTTTTCTGCGGGACAAACGTAGACTGGCGGTCCCAAGTTTAATGGCGGGAAGGTTGCCACGGTTTACCCGAATAAGTGCCCGTGGCTTGCTTGCCGTCGCCCGTCTTATCCTGGCCCGCTGCTTGATCAGCTTTCGTGGTACGCGGGTATCTTTTGACACCACGGCCACACTGCGGCTGACCGCCCGGCTTGCCACTCGGTTAACAGCCTGTGCAGATGCCCTCGGAACAGCCGTTTTACTGATGCTACTGAGATTTTCGATCGCCTGCTCAAGACCTTTAATGGGCATAAAGACTCCTTAGCGGCGACGAGTTGTGGGTGGAGGAGAGCCATTACCCAGCCAGATGTAACAGGATCCACAATCATCCGGGCCAATACGGTCAACCCAGAATAACCGACCATTAATCATCAGCGAATCCTGTCGCTTTAGCTGGCTGACAGTGGCTGTTTTGACAAACAGAGACGGACTGGTTCCTTCCACCCGGACCCCTGTCCCGGCGTAGCCTATATTTTCAGGATCATCGAATACACCGTTCAGCACCACCCCCGACAATACGCCAGATGTCACCTTTGCCTCAGCCCCCATTACGCCGCGAATGGCATCATCAGCATTTGCCATCGCTTCATCAAAGAGGTTATCGAAATCAGCCATTCGGCCCCCTGTCAGACTTTGCGGGCCAGGCCTTTATCGTCCAGCTCGTCTGCATCCTGTTCAGATACACGGATAATCGCACCTGGCTCGACAATGGATACCGGTTCATTCCGTGTGGCATGCAACGCGTCAATATGCAGAGTGACCAGCGTTTCTACGGAGACCAGATCAATATTCGTGGCGGTTTTTCGGGTAAGACCTGCCGGTGGATGCTCGATGTCATTGCCGCTATCTTCACCGGAAGGGATGGCAGAAGAAATCAGATTGCCATCGACACCGTTAATCGACCCGGTGCTTTCATCCAGCTCCTCTTCAAGTTCAGCAATACGCATTGCAAGCTCCTGAATAGTGCCGCTGGTGCTGACTTCACGATTTAGCTTCTCACCAAGCTCGTTAAGACGAGCAATAAGCTTTTCTTTCTCTGTCATGGGAATACTCCACAAATGTGGCCCGAATGGGCCACTGGATTGAAATTAAGCCAGCTTGACGGACACGAACGCGTCAGGATCAGCCAGGAGCATCAGAGGGGCTGACTGAATCATGGTGAACTCGCGTGCCGGATCACCCGTTTGCACCCAGTTTTTTGGGTAGCGCGGCGCAGCATTAATACCTTCGCGCTGGGCATCTGCATCAAGGATGCAACCATAGGTACGCAGCCCACGCGCCTGGGTGTTCCCCAGCACCATCGTCAGGTCAGGCAGATAGTTCTTTTTGATGTCGTTTTCGATGTACTGACCGGAATACACCACAATGGCCACATCGCCATACATACCCTTGTAGGAAACGGCCATGCCAAGGTCTTTCAGGGCGGTTTCAAGCTCTGAATTAGAGCCACGACGCGTATCCAGTTTCTCCTTTACCGCCTTGAAGGAACGGAACAACGCCCAGCCTTTCGGATCGAGCACGATAATATTGACCACACCGCTGGCATTCAGCGCATACGCTTCAATGTCATCGGTCGGGTCATACGTTTCTTTGTCGCGGGCGGTCCATGCGGCCGCACCAGCCTGGATGATGTTGTTACCGGCGCTGCGCCCCATATCAACTTCAACCGGCTCAAACGCTTCCCCGGTCATGGTGTATTTCCCGCCAAGTACCGCCGCAACAGCCTGTTTCTCTTCAACCTGTGCAATCGCCAGCTCTTCATCCTTCATATTCTGGAGGATAATTCGACGGCGGCGATAGACCGGATCAGCGAGATTCTGTGGGTCCTCGTCCGGCAGACGACGAAGGGTCATCAGTGGGTTAACTTCATGTTTAGGCTTCACATAACCGGGGGTGAATTCAGATGTGCTGCCGCCACGGGAGCGGATCACTTTGCCAGAGACAATCGGCGAGACATACAGCGCCATGTTGACCATGCCAGGAATTTGCGACAGATAGACCTTCTCTGTAGTGAAGGGATAACTTTCGCGGAAGAAGATACGCAGGAAGAGCGGGTCAAATTTAAATTTCTTCTCATTGACCGCGATCAGCTCGGCAGTAGTGTAAACGGACATAGATTTTTTCCCGTAAAAAAAGCCGCATATGCGGCTTTTATGGATGATGGTTGTAAAAATGTGGGTTAAACGATGCTGATGGCCGTACCGGAAAATGCGTTACGCTTGATATTTTCGCCAGTGACGCCAGATGGCCAGAGCACATCTTCAATACGGAAAGAGCCAGATTTATAAAATGTCAGCTCTGTGCTGTTCTGGTCTGCGGTTACAGCAAGAATGCCCATTGCTTCGCCAGCATGAGCACCATCCCAGACGGTCAGCTTACCTGAGGTGGCATCCAGCATGAGTGGCGTCATTGCTGGCGTAGATGCCGTCAGTTCGCCCGGCCCATACGCGGTATGAGCCGGATCGCTGTTGCCGAGCGGCTGGTTATGTGTGAAAACTTCATTAATTGCCATGATAGCCTCTTAAACGGGGGTGTTTAATAAATCGTTAACAGCATCTGTGGATGCGCCGCCTGCTGAGAGTGCGTCTGGTGCTGATTCCATCAGGCGATCCAGCGCCGTGTCGGTACGAGCCAGGGCATTTTGAGGTGCGGCGGCAAGAATGCGCTGTGCGCACTCAACCGTCATACCCGGCGTTTCCGCCAGTGCACGTGCCTGTGATTCTCGCCCTTTTGCCTCTTCGCAGTTCAGGATCCCCATGATGCGGTTATTCTCTGCGGCTACTGCTGCAGAGACCTGAGCACTGACATCTACAGAGGCCGCAACGGCAATGGTTGTCGTGTCAACAGTTGTGACCTGTTCAGTCGGTGCAGTAGTAGCCGCAGGCTTAGTGGTAACTGCGGATGAAGAAGGTGATGGCATAATTCCTCCAAAGGTTATTTTTTTGCGTCTGTCGAGTGCTTCGCGCATCACGCTGAGCGCATCGGTATTGTTAACAAGTTCATCTGCCAGTCCGTTATCCACTGACTCCTGACCGGAAAATACTGCCGCTTCAGTGTCCAGCACAGTCTGTACGGACAAGCCGGTATAAGCGGAAACCTTTTCGGCAAACATCTGACGCGTGGCATCGATACGCGTCTGGAAATCAGCACGCACATCTTTAGGGAGCTTTTCGTAAGGGTTGCCGTCGACCTTGTGATCGCCGCTGTAAATCAGCGTGACCTCAACGCCGTTAGTTTTGAGAGCTGCACCATAGTTACTGTGTGCCATCATGACCCCGATGGAGCCGGTTCTGGCCGTTTGTGTGACCAGCTGTCGCGATGCAGAGCTGGCAATAAGCTGCCCAGCACTGCAGTTCATGTCATTTGCCAGCGCCCAGATGGGTTTGATATCGCGCATACGGGCAATAATGTCGGCGCAGTCAAACGCCCCGGATACCATTCCCCCCGGCGTATCCATATCCAGCAGAATACCGTCTACGCCGGGGTCACTCATTGCCTGCTGCAGGCGAGCAATAATTCCGTTGTAACCTGTCATGCCGGAGTAAGGCTGCAGGGACCGGGTTTTACTGACCAGCGTGCCGGAAACCGGCAAAACCGCGATACCGTTTGTCACCAGATAGCTGCGTGATGGCCGGGGATCCATGTCCTCATCATCGTCGAACAGTGCCAGCGGTTCATCAATCTGTTCTGCACCAAGCGTGACACCAGAAACAGAATCAGTCAGCCGGGTGATCCCCAGCTGACCTGCCAGCGCGCAAAAGAAAACCCGCGCGTAGGCGGGTTCGAGCATTAGCGGCTCATTAAAAGCCATGCTGGCTATATGCGGGAGATTACGCAGCTCGTGTGCCATTTTCCTCCTCCTCATTTGATTTTTTGAGTCCTGATTCGAATGCCGCCGCCGCCCATGCTGGCGGCGTAAGTCCTGCGGCCCGACGCTCCATCGTTTCGCGCACCTGCTGGGCAAAAATCTCCTGGTAGTCTTCGCCACGTTTGGCACATTCTTTCTCGTAGGTGCTCAGCCCGGCCTCGATCAGCATGACGGCTTCCTGCACTTCCTTCAGCCCGTCAATCGCCATACGCCCCGATCCGATCCAGTCACAATTTCCCCATGCACTTCTCGCCTCCTGAAAACTGAAGCGGGCTTTAGAGGGAAGTGCCACCACCCTGCGGACAATGGCTTCCTCCAGCCAGCAAAGAAACATCTGGCAGGACTGTCGGGCAGCCACAAACTTGCGCCGCCCCATGAAGAACGCCCAGGATTCATTGGCGCTGGCGCGCGCCGTGGAATAACTCATTTGTGAGTAATTCCGCGAAAGCTGCTCATACGAGACACCCAGCCCGGCGGCAATGTACCGCAGCAGTGACTGCTCAAACGTCGAGTAGCCGTTATCAGTATCCTGTGCCGACTGCAGGTTAAGGGAGTCACCCGGCATCAGGTGAGGAACCTTTGAACCGCCAAGGCGAACCGGAGCTGCCGTGTAATACGACGCCATTTCCCCCAGCCACCCATTCATTTTGCTTTCCTGTTCCTTACTGCCGGAGCCGAGAATAAAGTCCATCGCTGTCTGAGTGTCCAGTTCACTTTCGATGGTCGCCGCATACATTGCCTTCACTATTGCGCTCTGCAGTTGCGTATTTTGCAGGGTATCGAGCATTTTCATCTGCTCCATTACACTGTAAAAAACGTTAGCACCACGGGTCTGCCCATCTTCCAGTGGTTCGAACACATGAATAAATGAAGGACGTCCACCGGGTAGCTCCCGTGGGATATAGGTCCATTTCTGCGCCATCCAGCCCGGATAACCATCCTCACTGACGTAGTAACCCAGAGCTGCGCCACTGTCATTTATCCTGACGCCGGCACGACAATTACGGGAATCTCCCGCATTATTCGGGTTACTGACGCGCTTCGGACTGACCATTTTGAATTGCGTGCGGAAAAGTCGCGTGGAGCTGCTGTCCCATGTCGGCTGGACACATAATTCCCCGTTAAACGCGTGCATGGCCACACCTTCACGGATCATCATGGTGAACGTGCGCTTACGCTCGGCATCGATACAGCAACAGTCGTCTTCAGCAAACTCTTTCCAGGCCGCTTCTACTTCCCGTGAGAATGCCCTGGCTTCCTCCTCACCAATCCCCAGAAATCGCCAACTGGGGCGATGGCTCAACCGGAAAAAGGATCCCACAATGTGGTCCTGGTGAAGCTGAACCGCATTCGCTGCATAACCGTTATTTCTGACCAAATCATCAGCGCGGGCATTACCACGCGAAAAATTAGGCAAAAGCGCGGCATCCGCACTTTCACTCGGCGGATTCCAGGCGCGTAACTGGCCGCCAAAACCTCCGCCACCGCCGTGATACCCTGCGTATTCCCGCAGAGAGGTTCTGCCATCCGGCCCCACTAAAGCTGGTGATTTCATACGTAAAATCCTGCCGGTCCACGGCGATGTGAAGTGGAACCAACCTGAGATTCCAGGTCAGCAATGTATTTTTTAAGATCGATGACAGAAGTGGTCGTAAACTCCACCCTTCGACCGTCCTTCTGCACCGTCGTGACCCGCTTTCCCATCATAAGTTCATGTAATGCAGCGCGTGCGGCATCCAGATCAGCCTGTGTCGCCATTATTATTCTCCGGCTAATGCCCTGGCATAATCCGCCAGAGTTTTGTTAGGTTTACGGCTGGTTTCTTCCTCCAGCAGGCTTGCCAGAAGAGAATCGAGGTTAAGCTGCCAGCGCGATACACTGATCCGCAGCGCCGCCAGCGCATAAACAAAGCAGTCCAGCGCCTCATTTCGCCTTTTTTTACTGTCCCAGAGGATTTTCTTCTTACCGTCAACCCACTTCTCCACCTGTTCTTCGGCTGTCAACTGCTGCGCCTCGGCCAAATCGTATATTTCAGGGTTGTTTGGGAAATGCACAGCACCCGCCAGGGGTTCATCCTCTTCTGGAATGAGCGTGAATCGGTTATATATTTGTTCTTTAGCGGTATCCGTACCCACTTCAGTAAGATACACACCGTTTTTGTTACGTTTTCGCGGCATACTCGCAACGGGCTTACCGTAAACCGATGCCCCTTTTACCGGGATAAGGCGAAACAGCCCATGTTTTTTCGAACGGTTGTACACAATGGTCGGATCGATACCACCAATATCCCAGCAGATACGCGAGATCGACATTTCGACCCCGTTCTGTCGGGTGTACATCCTGTTTATGGCCTCATCCACCCTGATGAGTGTGGACTCATCGTCATGACGCCCCATGATGATCTGCCTGTCAATAAGCCAGCTTTCTTCACCCGGTCCCCATCCCCATACGCGCATCTCATAACGATCAAGCTGGGAGTCTATGCCGGCAGTCAGGTAGGCCACCCGATCAGGTACAGCCGCTCCAAAATGCTCCTTTCGCTCGGACATAACGTCCGCATCAGGACGCTCACCAATTTTCGGTTCCCATGTTTCACCCAGCGTGGTGTTTACGAAGGTTTTACGCTTCCCTGTATCGCCTTTCGTTTTGATCCAGTCCTTGACGATTTGCACCCAGGTTGTGAACGGGCTATAGGCGGTCCAGACATGAAAAGTGACACTGTCTGGCGGATCTATCTCGTTACCGGAAGAAGAAAACCAGCTCAGCCCATCCCTGGTCCATATCCCCGTTTCGTCACAGATGTACCTTGCATCTGTGAAATCAAGTTCCTGCTGCCTGATAACGCAGGCGTTGCGTTCGCAGAGATAAAATACGCTGGAAGGTTCACCTGGCGTCCATTTAAAGCCGAATGGCGTCTCTTTATCGCCAAATTTAAGGTGCTGCTCTTCACCACAGTGCGGACAGCAAACATGAAATCGCATAAAGTGCTGTGATTCGCTGGCTGCACGCTCGATCTGGCAGGTTCCCCTGACCTTTGGAGTGGAGCCGCGTATTGATTTAGGCCAGACTGACCCTTCTATGCGCTTGTCGCCAAGAAAAGTAGGTGAACCTTCCTTCTCAATATCTTCATCAAAGGCAGAAAGTTCGTCGTAACCCGCCACATCCACAGATTTTTCACGATAGTTTTTTGCGGCCTTACCGCCCAGACACCAGAACCCTCGCCCGTTTGAAAACCGCTTAAGGCTGAGAGTATTATCCCGGTGCTTTTTCCCATACCAGGGGGCAAGCGCCAGAAGGGAAGGAATATCGCGAATCGTCGGTTCGACGTGGGATTTCATGAAGTTTTCTGCGTCACCGTCGGTGGGCAACCAGATAAGGGAATTTCGCTGCTTATGCTGAATAAAATAGGCATACACACCGAGCAACATTTTCGAATAACCGACACGGGCAGATTTAACGACATTAACTTCACGGATATAGTCATTCCCCATCGCATTCATGATTGCGCGTTGAAACGGCAAAGTTTCCCAGCGCCCTTCCTGATAAGAAGACTCTTTCGGGAGATAATAGTTATCGTCTGCCCATTCAACCGCTGTCTGCGGTTCTGGGCGGAACAGAGAACGAAGTCCCGCACGCGTCGAATGCTGCAGCCCCTTAACCTGACTGTTCGATGTATTCACTCAGCAACCCCGGTATCATGTCATCCAGCGCAGCTGCTTTGTTCATTGCCTTAATGATGTCCTTCTTAAGGAAATCAATATGTCGGTTCTCCAGCTCCGGGAAGCGCCGCTGAACCGACAGAGGTACTCCATCGAGGATACTGGCAATTTCTCCGGCTATCCGCGACAGCACGAACGTGCAGAATGCGGTCTCCACCACTTCAGCAGACTCTTTTGCATTTTTGAGTTCCTGAGCGTCAGCCTGTGCTCGGGTAAGCCGATGCCGCTCATATTCAATCGTACCAGGCTGAAGATCAGACTCTGATGTAATGCGCAGGTCTTCGACCTCCTTCCGTAATTTTTCATTCTCTATCGCTGCGTCCCGCGCTGAATACCATTCAATAGTGGCAGCAGAATCATAGAGAACCTCATTCCCCTTGCCGCCGCCTCGTGCGACAGGCATTCCCTGATCCTGCCAGTTCTGAATCGTGCGGACGCTGACTCCAAAAATCTCAGAAAGACGTTTTTTATTCACCTCCATACTCACTCCAGGTGCAAAACAGAGAAAGGAAACGATCAACGGCAAATTACTGTTTTTCAGGCGGATCCATTTCCTTTCTTTTTATAGAATGTTACCAATAAAAACAAATAGTTAACAAGAAGAAGAACGGAAACGGCAAACACCAGAAAAACTTCATAAATAGCGAGAATCTGCGCGGACGCCGCCCCGTAGCAGGTCGGATCGCCGGAAAGGACCCAACAAGTGATAATGACTATCATTTACAATCACTCAAGCCCTCCCTTTACATTTGGACGTCCAAACGTCCATTTTTGCAAATCCCGTATATCTCATATCCTCACCAGGGTGATATTGATGTCTTCACCCGCTTATGGGGATAACCATTATCAAGCCCACCATCAGGTGAGCTTTGTAATGATTACTGACGAACCACATGCTCATAACGGGAGACCGTCTTTCCGTTCTGGTTCATCACGTAGGCAACCTCTCCCTCTTTCAGGAAGATGTTCTGATCCATACCGGATACAGCAATGCTTTGCTGTTTTGGATTGAACCCTACGCTCAGGCCATCGTGAATCTCTTCACCGCCACCAGGCGACATTACTTTTACTGTTAACATGCTTCTTCTCCTTCTTCTGGGAATAAAAAAGGCCGCCATTGGCGACCTTGGTTGAAATGATGCTATTTGTCAGGACGTATGACACGAGTAACAGCAGTAATAACAGCCGTTCGATTGGGGATATGTTTTCTTGGCCTCTCGAACTGCCGGAGAGCATGTTTCAAAAATGCCCAGATATTGTCTATTCGATTCAAGTGGCAATCTGTCGCACGAACTAACATGTACTTCATGATCACCATTAGCCTGCGCATTTTTGTTGACGTAGTAATACTGTCCCATTGTTATTTTCCCAGAGTTACGCTGCGATGATGCAGCATCCGGAATAGTAACTTTTTATCGCCTCTCTTTACTCGATATATCCTTCAATATTGAGAGGGTTCACTTTGGATATACTGGCTGAGTGATCAGCAGTAAGAGTCAGGACGGGCCACAGCACGACATTCCCACAAAGTGGCTGAAATCAACGGTGATAGTTAAAGCCTTCCCCCTTTACTCTTGAGCACTGCCGTCGCTTCATCACATTTGGACTGGAGATAGATTCGACGAGTTGAAATCTCGCTTGTTGGGCAGTTAGTCACAATACAATACCCTTCTATCCATGCCTGCTCTGTATCCTGTGCGAATAAATTTTGAAAGATACTTACCCAGTCACTGTTCGGCACGCCTTCAAGTTCGAAAAATTTCAACGCACCACTCCCACGCAGTGTTCTGTACTCATCCAACCCTAAAATTTTCAAGATAACGTCTCCTTATTATTTTGGAGAGTTATTACCACTGAACCAGGATTAATCCCACTTACCAAATTTAAGGGGGTTACTTCCGATTTGGTCGGGGCTTCTTACTATTAGTTTCAGACGAAAGGTGTTGCTGAGTTTTTCATGCTCTGCCTGTCGCACCAGTAACAATAACTTAACGATACCCCTACTATTTTTAGCAGTGTTATTGTAATCTCATCCCCATTTTCACGGATTAAGCTGTGCCGTCAGGGAATAACAATTAACTTTTAATTTGCATTAAGATGAAGCAATCATGGATAAATTAAAAATCAGCAGTAAATTATCAATCACCTACCAGTACTCGAAATTATCACCGCTGTACCTGGTCAGTCTGTTCGACGCATCTACCGGCAGTTATCTTTCTTCAATCATGTCGAATAATAAAGAGTCAGTTATTATCCAGATAAAGGAATATGCACATCTCAGTGAATATCAGGTAGCTCAACTCCGCAAGATGATAATTTAGCCATATATACTGTTCACTGCCATCACGCGTTTGCCGACTAAAGTGCTCAGCCAACCATTCTATACTTTCATCCTAAAGTCGGCTCATTGGCTGTCTTACCCCAAGTGGCGATAAGCTTTACTTCCGGCTCTGCTCGATTTTACGTATCCCCACCAACTGGTTGTTCGCCTTTTCGATAGCGGCCAGCAGCGGCTTTATCCAGAGAACAGCCTGGCAATATGTCAGCCTGCCGGCGGAAGCGGCACTATCACCGACTGCGTTAGTGTCCCCGGTATCGGGGTGCATTGCGCTGGCACGTAAACGGTGCGTGTAGTCGAGCAGCCCACCAGCGACATCAGCAGGAACAGGCAGATCACAGGTTTTTTCACGGCGGAGTATCTCCCGGTACTGGATAACGGTTTCTTCGGTGCTGGCATCAATCAGTGAGTTGTGTCTGCTGGTGTACTCAGCAATCTGATTAAAGCGGCTGAAGTTGAAAGCCTGAGTCACTATCACCTCACGCTGGCCGTTCACTTCCTGTTCTGCTGTATCAGCCCGACTCTTTGCGTCCAGGTATTGCCCGTGATAGTAATTCGCTGACCAGATAAGGCCACCAGCCAGACTGACGATAAAAAGCGCTATCAGTACCTGGTATTGCAGCTTCATCAGAATACCCCCGGCGCTGTTGGTGGCGTTCCTGGATTAAGTGGCCCGAATCCGTCGTCCAGCTTTTGCGGCTTCTCGCCCCACAGGCATACTTCGCGTTCAATCTCCCGCCGGGTGACTAATCCTTTCCACTGCTTACCCCCGGCATAAGTCCAGCGCCGCAACTGCTCACATGCGCCTTTCGTATCGCCCAAGTTGATTTTGCGAAGCAGCGTTGATGACTGAAAACGGCCTGGGCCAACGTTGTACGCAAATGAGTACAATGCACCGCGCATAGTTTCAGGGATGGGATTATTGATATACAGGTTAATCTGGCGTGCGACGATGTTCAGGTCTTTGTTGAGCAGTGCACGACACTCTGTCTCGGTGTATGTTTTGCCGAGCATTATGTCTTTACCTGTGTGCCCGTAACATACCGTCCAGACACCAACCACGTCCTGATAGGGATCGTATCGAACACCTTCGAGGCCATCATTACCCGTCGGACCGGTAATCAGCGCCGCAGCAATAGCAATAGCCCCGGCGGGTACAGCAGCAATAACGCTATTCCTCAGCTTTGGTGGCATAGCCATTGAGGCGATCCTCCCTTTCTTTTCGGCGGTAATACCAGTTCACGCCGCAGGTAATAACGGTGCACGCAATACCGACAATAATTGCCCAGTCGCTCAGGGTTAGCCCTGCTATCTTGTCAGCCAAGATCCAAACCTCTGTTTTTGCTGTGTCGGCGTACGCCTTTGCTGAGACACCGCAGCCCGTCAACGCGGTTCCAGTGCCGTATGAAAGCCTGCTGTAAATGGTGCTCATTCTGGTCATAACCTCACCTCCGTTAATGACGGATGGCGCTGTGGTTGGGAAGGGTTCAGGCTCTCGGGCTGATTTAACTACAAGTCTCAGAAGGTGTTACCCGGAGCCTGAAAACAGAAAAGGGCCGCGATTAGGCGACCCTGTTAACAAATGCAGAGAAATGGCTTAGTACTGGTTTCCGGTACAAATAGGTAATTTGGTGTAGCCTGGTTTATTTGCCATATAAAGAGGAGAACAAGTAGGTTTCCGCGATTCAATATTCACAGGAACTTCCACTTCGTCCGCAACAGATCGCTCTTCAACTCTCTTTTGAGAGACCTTCTTTTTCTCTTTTTTTTCAGGCGTGCGGGAGGACACTTTTTCCCCTGGCTCGTTATCAAAAGAATGAGAGGCAGAGCCGTATCCCGAGCAGATTTTTTGTGAACGACTCAGAGTTCCATCGTTACAAAGAAACCGGCCATCGGAAGTGCAGCCAGAAATTCCACCTTTAGAGCCAGAGCATGGCTGCCGTCCACGTCCGGCATCAGCATTCCCAGCCAAAAATAATCCAAATACAGTAATCATTATAACTTTATATATGAAGCTCACTTTTTTAAGTCCTTTTAACAAAAATTAAAAAGTGATATTAGCGCCTGTGCATGCTTTCAGCTATCAGCAAACTGTCGCCGCCCCACAAAAAAAGCCCGCTCTGTCTGCGGGCTAATAAGTTCACTATCAATTAAGGTAGGAGCACGAACGATTAACTGCCCTGACTGATAAACGTATTGAGCGTGCTTACCGGTTCAGGAGAACTATCAGGCAGTCAGGATCGCCTCACATTCTGAGCATAGCAGCAATTTTAAGCATGGCGAAAAAAAAACCTACCGACTCTGGCAGGCTCTCAAGGGGTAGAAACATCATTTTTATTTGTAATCGTGGCGCCGAGTGCCTCTCGGTGACTTTACCCCATGTCAGTAAAGTCGCGTGCATACCTGCGGGCAGCAGTTGACAGGAACGCCCATTCGCTTAGAAAGGATTCGCCACCGGAATACTTTAGGGCAAATTCATTGAGTCGGTCAATTAATGAGGTTAGATACGGCCAAAGCGCAGGCATGAAAAAAGCCTGCTCATGGGAAACAGGCAAGTAATTCCAGATATCAATGTAGTCATCATAGATTGTGACGCCGAGTGCCTCTCGGTGAGTATGCTCAGTCAACATAGCTCGCGTGCAAATGCTTCTTAACCAATAACAGGAAATGAAGATAACTGATCCGCCCCTCCGCGCAGGGGGATTCGCCACACAAATAACTTATGTGTTTTTTGTTAGAAATAAAACATACCAAAATGCAGGATTGACAATTTCTTTACTTTATTAATGAATTATTAACTTATCAAAATTGTCATCACAAACACCCCAGACTACATTGCGCACCAGTTTTCACTTCCACAGACAGAAACTGTGAAAACTGTTGAGCGAGGGATGCGATGTCGTCCCTCGCTTTTTTTTGCATTCAGCAACGCAATTGAGCCGAACATCAGCCCCTCAAGGCTGTGAGCCCTCCCAGAATAAAGAGGCCGTACAAAAGTAGTCTGCGGTGAAGAATTGCTGCGCCGAATTAATCGGGAGAGCTCGGCGATATGACAGGGGTACTGGTGCAATGCACCTTCGCGAATACCCCTGTCGTATCGCCGGAAAGCAAAAGCCCCGACTGGCGGGGCTCTCGATATATTCAGATTGTCGCTTTTCATTGCTGCCATCGTGGCGCAGCTCTGCCAAGCATGAATGAATTATGTAACTTTCTGGCCCATTATCAATGGGGTAATTTAAAAACAGCACTAAAAGCTAAAATCAACCCCGACATTTCTATTCAGACATCAGCTTGCGGGTTGAAAGAAAAACCTTCGCCCTGAAAATTTCCAGACACCAGCGCACGCGCTTTCTGGCCTCTCCGTCAGTTAACCACGGGGCTATTGCCTGCAGCTCTCTGGTGATGTCCGATATTTTTTTTCTGGTGGTGTAATACTGAAGGCCAACCACATAAACCGGATCATTCATGTCAAACGCCTGCAATACGGCTTGTTCGACAAAATCGATATCGTCATTGTTTATAGCCATATCAATGGCGCTGACTGCGGGTTGAGGCCAGAGGATAGCGTGAGCACGATTCATTGCCTGTTCGCCCTTAAATCCCTCACCTCTCGCCTGCTCCAGCGCTGCAGTAAAACGCTCGAGTGCTTTATCCGACCATCGACTTCCTCTGATAATATTCCAGCAGGCATGCCCTCTTGGTTTACGGGGTGCAGATCCACCGCGTACACCTTCGCCCCATGTCGTGAGAAGTGACTTAATCCATGCCGACTGGATCCCCCCAAGAAGTATGCATTTCCCCAGCCAGCTTTTTCGTGGTGCAGCTGCGGCTTTGCCCAGTGCATCCAGATGATTGCGGCGTTGACGTGGTGTCATCATTTGCTACTCCTTACGCCAGAACGCCGAGCGCAAAGGCCCGGTCCAGCACTTTAATAATCATTTCCGGCTGCGAACCATACTTGCGCTCGAATGCCAGCCGGTCGTTATGAAGTTCGGTGTGATGCTTTCGGCATAACGGGATGGCGAAAATGTCATGGGATTTTGTAGCCATGCCCCCCCTGCCCCCAGCCGATTAAGTGATGTGGATCATCTGAAGGCATCTGGCAGCATTCGCAGGGTTGCGTTTTTACCCAGGCCAGATAATCGGGATTCAGCCAGCGCAGGTGTTTAGGGCGTCGCATGAATGACTGGGGCGGCTCCGGATCAACCAGAACGCCCACCAGTGGTTCAGACATTGCTGGTGGCAGGCGAGATTCCGCCACTTTACTGGCGAGAATGCTGGTGGCCGCTACTGAAGGGGTGATATCGCTTTCGCGCCCATACTCCTTTTCCTTCGGCAACATGAGAACATCGCTGACAGCAGACTCAGGCAGTACATCTGTTACACCCTTGCGCAATGCCCACCAGCTCAGCTCTGCAAGCGATATCTCACGATATTTATCGATACCAAGTGCCAGCCGGACCATATCCAGAACCCAGTTGACCACGTTCTGACGGGCCAGACCCGCCAGCGCTTCAGTGTGCTGCTCACGCAACTGGTTATCACAATGACCGCAGAGCAGGATCGAACCTGGCTCATGACGCATAACAGTCATTTCGTGGTAATGGTAATCACTGTGTGCGTTCTGGCATTTCCCGCCACCGTAATTCAGTAAAAAGTAATCCAGACCGCTTAAGCCACCAGCAGCGTCGATCACCTTTTCGCTCAGGAAGAAAGAAAGCAGTGAACTCCGGTGGGCCAGAGGTTGTCTTGCATCAGGAACGAGCCCGGTAGCAAGATGCGACATGCTTTCAGGCTGGCGCTCAATCAATACCCTTCCTGAACTGAACAGGCTCATCAGTTCGCTGCCAGGCTTTAACAGGACAACGCCCAGTTCACGGGCCAGAACAGGTTTCAGCAGAGCGCGCATCATGCAATCTCCCTGATAATGATCTGCCCGGCCTCACCCCATAACTTTGTAATACGTGCATCCCAGATATGCGCATCATCTGCGTAAATGGCATCAGATAACGCTTTTACCAGGTTATCAAAGTCCGGTTTTGACTGATGGGGCTGGCCGTCAAACTGCAGTCGCTTCTTCTTGCTCCAGCTCTGCGGCATTGGAAGAATAAAAGTAATGTGGGAGTTTGATTCAGGTAGTTCGACACCCAGCAGGCGAACATGATCGCAGAACGCGCGATATCGCATAACCTCAGGCCGCTTCTTCCACTTATCAGCCCGCGTCATTCTGGGTTTGCCCACAGGCAAAATGTTATAAACCTTCACAATCACCTCCATGCCCGTGAGCGCAGGCTTTGCTGCGTTTTTGGGGGTGATGACTGCTCAGGCAACAATGCGCTTACTATCCAGAAACGAGGATCTACATCGAGGCTCTTTTCAACAGGGACGCCTTTTCCCTGGTAGCGTGCCACCAGATCGTTAGCTTCTTCCGTTGTTAGCCCGGTGTGAGTAAACCAGCCTTTTTTCATGCCGCCACCTTTCGGATCAACGGCAAAAGAAAATCGCTGGCCTTTTTACAGGTCAGTGAGAGGGAGTTTTGAATTGTGGTTTGTCTTGGTTTTTGCGCCATGGTATCTCTCCAGTGGCGCAGCAGGTATAGGGTGTTCAGGCCTATGACGGGAGTGTAACAGAGTTCTGCGAAACGCGAACACCCGCTTTTTCCAGCATCTGAGTAAATAGTGTTGGTGTTCCTACAATCTCATCATCCTGAAGTGGCATAAACGACACCTCGTCACCACGCCTGTACATCAGCGCTCGCTCACATTCAGGAAATGAGTGCAGTCGTGCAACGATGACCCCATCGTGACATCTGATGACTGCATAGCCCTTTTTTGGTAATTCTTCTTTTTGTTTCACCAATCCCCCTTACTACTCAGGAAAGTTTTTGCATGCTGTATCAGTAAAACCAGTCGTCTGCGCTTTCCCAGGTCTGCTGGAGGATTTCTTCAACCTTCTTTTTGGCCTCTTTCTCACCGCCGAAAACACTTAAGCCATCTGAACCAGTGCGGCGTATAACCAGCGAGCAGTCATCAAACTGTTCCTGGAGTCTTTTCAGTAATTCTTTTTCCAGTGCAGGGACAGCGCCCTTCGGAAGTTCTTTAGTACGATCAATGGTTAATTCGACTTTCATTATTGCCTCCATCGCATAACTGTATATTTATACAGTATACCCATGCAGTGGATTGATCAACGCTTTAAGAGCACATATTGCTAACGGCGTTTCAAAAAAAACACTTGCGCGATGCCCCGTACAAGCGCTGCGGCAATATCACATTGCCACAACGGATTTCTCAGATGACACGATTTGTCAGGTTGGTAATTTTTTGCCGCACTGTGCTTATTAACAAATAGATTTCATAGATCAACATTTTATATAGATAGGTTTTACCAATAACGAGCAATCCAGCAATGCATGTTCAACCGGACGGCGAAAAAAAAGCCTCCGGGGAGGCCTTGATACTCATTTGCTTTCAATGGCAGACTGCCTAAATGCTTCAATTAAACGGGTCGCATCTTCCTTACCGCCAGGCAAGACATTAGATTTTTTCAGAATATAAGGCGGAAACTTAGTAGACAGGTATTGATGCTTGAACCAGCGACGAAATTCCGACAATGCCGCATCAGGATAAGCATTGATAATTTGAGGATTTGATCTTGCTTGAAGGAAATCATCTGGATAGTAATGCTCGCAATCGACCCTTTGTCCGAAGTCCTCAGTGAGACCTGCATCTTTCCAATGTCTCGCCCAGCAACTTCCTACACTACCATCTGGAACTGTATGTTGGTTTATAGCGAGTCCTGCATTAATCAGATCTACCATCATGCCCGCAATTTCATTGAAGATAATGAAGTAACCATCAGGTATAGAACCCTTATCTTTGAGCAATGAAACCCTGTCATGGTAATGCCGCCATGGATCTTCCGGTTGGTACTTAAGCGCTTCATAGATAAAGATCTTAAGACCTTTTTTAGCAAGCTCACGGTAAGACCTAAGAGCCGTATCGCTTTCGGCTTGCTTTGCTTCAAAGGCATAATATTCGAGGATCGCCATGCAAACGACATCTGGATATGCGTGGTACTCGACACCATTCCTAATTATTGGAATGTATAGTTTTTCATCAGTAAATCCTTCGTTTAACAGGTATGTACCAATGAAGGTCATTCTTCCTTTTCGGAAAATCCCATGCTCTACTGATTGCGCCCATTCATCAGTAATTTCCTTGATTCTTAATCGCTGGACACCACAAACGCTTGCTAGCCCACTTTGAGTCAGATAAGGAATTCCATTATCAAGAACCCCCATCTCAATACCGTTAATTATCGCCTCTTGCTTTACCTCAAGGTCTAAAGGAATGGTCCGTAAAGAGGTCGTTCTCTGCTGTGTCATATTTACCCCTATAGTTATGATTTAATTGAAAAAATAGGGTGATCTCTGAAATTAAAAAACACCCTAGATAATGTTATTAAATGGGAAAGAAGTTGGCTGAAATCATTCTGATTACACTTAGCTCCTTCACCACTACTTTCTTTGTGCTCTGGCCTACCCCATCATGAGTTTGCATATATTTCCACGTACGCACATCTGATGCGGGAAATTCTTCGCACATGTCTTCCAGTGACATCGTCATCTTCAACCCATGAAACACGTTGTACAAGCAACCCTAAAAACTAGCAAGCAAAAAAACCAATAATGCTTGCTGATATATTCTTCTCAACCGATAATAACTCCAACAATTATCTAAGGAGTCCAACATGCCCATTGAAGACGAATCACCACAGGCTAAAGGTGGAAAAGCTCGAGCAGAGAAAATGACTGCGGATGAACGAAAAGAGGTCGCCCAGAACGCAGCCAACAAACGCTGGCAAAGGATCAAAACCAACCTTCCCTCGGCCCAACTCGAAGGTGTTCTAAAAATTAATGACACTGAACTTGAAGTGGCTGTACTCAACAATGGAAAGCGAATAATTTCTCAATCATCCGTTTTTAAAGCGCTAGGAAGGCCAAGTCGAGGCGTGAGAGCCACACTTGATGGTGAGATCATCCTGCCTGCTTTTATGGATGCTGCCAACCTTGTCCCATATATTAATCAAGACCTTATGGAGGTGATCAAACGCGAGCGATTTTTAGACAATTCAGGAAATGAACTTGAGGGTTATGATGCTTCAATACTTCCACTGGTATGTGATGTTTATCTAAAAGCCAGGCAGGATGGCACACTAAAAACAAACCAGATGGAGACAGCTCAAAAAGCAGAAATCCTAGTTCGTTCGCTTGCAAAAGTCGGTATCATCGCCCTAGTTGATGAAGCGACAGGCTATCAGGAAATTCGCCCCAAGGATGCTTTACAGGCCTATTTAGACAAAATAATAAGCAAGGAGCTTTCTGCGTGGGCTAAAAAATTTCCTGACGAGTTTTACGAAAATATTTACAAACTTAAAAACTGGCCTTGGGCAGGTATGAGCAAAAACCGATTTAGCGTAGTTGCACATTATACCAGAGATCTTGTTTATGAGCGCCTCGGTGACTCTATTCTACAGGAGCTTGAGAAAAAAACGCCAAAACAATTGAATGGACAGCGGAAAAGCAAAATGCATCAATGGCTTACTGATGATGTCGGCAATCCCATGTTATCCCAACACTTACATTCTTTAATTATGGTTCAGAGGTTAGCCATCGCCAATGGATATGGATGGAATAGGTTTATTAAAATGGTTGATCAAGTCATGCCACGTAAGGGCGGTACTTTTGAACTTGAACTTAACGATACTTCAATTGATTAATTTCCCCAATTTTCGCGCCCATACAGTTATACATTACTTCTGTAATACTCTCAGCGTTTTTTCTCTCAGACCTGATACCGAGAGCGTTTAGTCCAGCAACATTCGATTAGTAGTGCGCCGGGAATTACCCCGGCGTTTTCGAACTGGCCTTAAAACAGGCCAACTTCGGCTGGCCATACTGTTTCCTGAATATCCACCAGCAGCAGATTTTCCAGTTCAACGATACGTTTTGTGGCGTACTGCAGTCGTGAATCCATCACTTATCCTCCAGAAGCGTCACTGCTTTGATGTGCAAGCGCGGCTCACCGTCTTTTGGCTCAGGCCACTGACGGGCTTTATTCACTGCTAACTTATCAATCATTGCCTGCGTGATTTGTTCGTCAGTGATACCAGCGCGGCGCTGGGCATCCCACAGCAGAAATTGCATATCGGCCCATTCGCTCAGGTCGCCTGGTTCTGCTGCTGCTTCCAGTGCTTCCTTAGAAAGGTGTTTTAATGGACCAACAGGGCCTACACTGCCAAACGTAGCCTGAGACCATTCTGCGTGATCGGTGCGTACAACCTCGCGGGGATCGTCTTTACCCTGAAGCATGGCTGCGCGGCGTGACAGCAGTCTTTTAGCCTCAATACTGCCTTCTGCCTCAAGCTCTCCGTCAGCCTCTAATCCACCCTCAAGGTATTCAACCGCATCAGCAATCCACTGTTCCCACCCACCTAGCACTACAGGCGCTGGCGGGGCGGTGTAAAGAACCAGCTTACGGCGAGGGTCCGCAAATTTATTAGCGTCACCGCCAATACTGAATAGGTAGCCGCTACCTCCATTCTTTGCATCACGCAATTCATCCGCATCAGTCCACGCAACAGGCTCAGCTTCAAGCGATGCCAGCGTTATTTCAGCAAGGTGCAAAGATAACGCTATGCGTTGTGATTGGGGAATCAGTTCGAGCCGTCCGCGAAAAAAATCCACTTTTTCTTTTGCTTCTTCTATTAACTGCTCTTTGGTGAATGTGGTCATGGGTTAGTCCTCAACCTTGCGCGGCGCTCCGCGATATTCCGGCGCCGGAGAGTGCTTAGGAACGGCAATGACATGCTTCAGCAGTTCTTTCCAGGTCGCCGAGTTATTACGAAGCCAGCGCCCATCGTTATCGTCAAAGAAACCTTTAGCGACCGAGTGAGACAATGGCTCGGCTACATCGCACGGAACCGCCACTGTCTGTGCGCCGTTGTTGTAGTATCCGAGGTTGGATAGCACATAGCTTTCAGAGTAACGCCCAGCTGTGTGGCATCGGCATCGGTAGCCGCTATCGTCTGCAGCCCACAGCGTGATATATGGGTCGCAGCGCTGTGTGTGTGCGGTGCTCAAAATGAAATATTCGCGTTCCATTTCACTCTCCTTTAGCGCTGCCGGTTGCGACGTCGATACCAGCAGCAGACAAGGCAATGCGGAACGCATCTTTCAAGTCTGCAACCTGCTTCTCTGCGGCACGTAACCTGTCAAACAGGCTGTTACTTTCAAGGCATAGCCTGGCTTTTATCTCAACGTCCTTAGCAATCTGCTCTTTGGCCTCTTCGTATGCCTCAGCAACGACGTCGTACATGAGAGATTGGCGGAAGAATGCCTGCTGGAAAGTTTGTTTGCACTCCAGCTCATCAAGCAGCTCCGCATTCCCCGCAGCCAGAGCATCACGCTGTTTCGCGGTTTCCCGCAGCGCCAAAGTTGTGACATCCAGCCGCTCCGCCAGGCGAGTCAGCATTTTTGCGATGTCGATGATCGGCGTGCTGCTGCTCATCGCTTTTGCAAACTGGTGGCCGATGTTGATCAGTTCTTTGTTGCTCAGTGAGTCGCTCATGCTGCCACCTTGCTGTGTGAGTAGCGTTTCAGGTCAAAGTCGATAACGGCACGCTGGTCCCGGAAGATACCGCACCGGCCATGTCGGATAAGATCACCGCGTTTCATCGCCACACGGATGTATTTTTCCGCCGTAGTGCGATGGATACCGAACATGGCGGCGATTTCTTTCGTCGTCGCGTGCCCATACTGTTTAACCAGCTCGATAATCCAGGTGATTATCAGGGCGCGTTCGTTGTGCGTTTTTGGTCTCGGCATCGTTACGCCCTCTTTGCCATGCGAAGACATTCGCTGCGACGTTTGGCAATGCGGGAAACTTCAACCGCAGTGCACGCTATTCCCAGCATGTCGGAGTAGACTGCAGCTGCACGACGCCAGAGCCCCTTTTCTTCCAGCGCTTTTGCCTTCGCTTCGGCAGCCTGCGTCAGTACCGGATCACTTTTCTCCACCATGCAGGGAAGAATCACGTCGGGAATAGGCGCACCATCCACGGCGGTGTAGATGAACTGGACGCTGTTACGGGAGCGCAGAATAACTCCCTCATCACTCAGTTCGCGTAATAACTTCCCTACAGTTGCACCTGACATATCCAGCGCTTCGGAAACATCGCCAACAGCGCAGTTCGGCTGGTAACGGACAAATACCGCCACCTGGTCTTTTTGGGTTAATGCTTTGGTCATTGGTCAATACTCGATTAGTTGATTAAACCTGCCGCTTTGCGGCGCTTGTACTCTTCCATCAGCAGCTGTGCCGGAGTTGGCCCTGCCGGATGCTGCGGTGCAGCCAGCTGGCGACGGATTGGTGGAACCGATAGCCCGTTGCTGACGTGCTTCGTCCATTTGGTTAACAGCTTCTCAGCCAGTTTTTTTAGTTCCCCCTCAGTCATCTGCCGCTCTACTCCCGTTCTGCGCATCTCGATGCAGATGTGATACAGAACTGGCTGCGGCCACGGATATTTGTCACTTCCGGAGTACCGATATGATTCGTTACGCCACCTGCGGTATTGCTCCATAACGTTCTCAGACTTCAGCCCAAATGGATTGGCCCCGCTTTCAGAAACCAGAGACACGAACTCTGCAAGATCAGGAGGCCAGGTGTTACCAACGGCGCAACGATCCATGCACTGCTGGCAGACCAGCTTGATCTGGGCTTCAGTCATCGAACCTATCTGAGCTATCCAGAGAGCCGTGGGTTCTGCCCCATTCTTCTGTGTCCAGCGGTTCGAGAATATTTCCCCCATGACCTGCCATAGCCTCCACGCTGTTTCCGCCGCCATCAATCCCGTTCCGACGTCGCCACTCTGCGTGTGCTGACTGAATTTGCTGAACAGCTCTGGATGCTGTTGGTTCTGGTCGAACTCCCGCATTGTCGTTACCTCCGGCGTCAGGTTTCTGTTTCGATCTCACCAGCACGATGTGCCTGGCAAACTTCTGCTCCCACTGGATTTGGGTGAAAACTTTCCCTTCTGAGTTCCAGTACGCGGCAAACTCAGCCAGTTCCGGGTCCAGATAATCAGGGTCAGGGAGCAGGACACCCCACTGCGTAGCACGCTGGCGGAAATCACGGGACGGAAGCCAGTTGCTCGTCATCGTGAATTTACCGATCGGTTCTTCCAGCCCATCCAGATAGCGCGGAGGGGTCGGCTCAACTGGTGGAGCAACATCACCTGAGTTTTCATTCGCGTGCGCGCTAAGAGAGGGGTTTCCTTTTAGATCTGTATCTGGATCTTTATTAGTTGAGTTCCCGTGTTCATCTTGTTCCAACGGAATTTCAACACCCGTTGAACGCTCGTTACCGTCTCGTTGATTGTTTGTTCCTCTTTTCGCTCTTCTGGCCTGTGCAGATGCTTTCCCCGCTGCTGATTTTTGGCTGATCGAATTTTTCACAGCCTCCAGATCGCGCTCTATACGCTCCTGCACCCACTCAGTCCCGCTGTCGTTAAAAAACTCTTTTAACGAAGGTTCAACGGCATCCCAACGGTCGTTACTTAGCCGCGCAATTTTCGATAGGCGGTTTTTGGGAATCGGCCTGCCTGTTTGCCAATAATTGAACATCAGCAGCAGGTATGCGCCATGCTCTTCTGTCGACAGATGCATGGTGTCCGCCAGGTAATCAGCAATGTAAAGTTGCATGTAAGGCAGAGCTGCCATGGTTACTCCCTTGTCCAGTTTCCCGGCACGTAATAGTTATTGCTCAAAACTCGATTACAAAAACTGCGGCGCTACTGCGCTAATACTCGCCAGTAGTGGTCCCGCCGCATCTGCGGGTAGCATGTTGAATAATGCGATCGCCGCCTCGAGGATCTCTTTCTCAAGTTTTTGCAGGGGCGCACCGAGTAACTTCGCCTGGTGTGCTTCGCTACACTCCTTGATTGCGCTGGCCACCAGCTCAGATTCTGTTTTCTGATTGCTGAGGCCATGTTTGCGCGCTATCTCTACGGGCATTGCAGAAGTGATTGCGCCAGCAAGCTGAATCACGTAACTGGTATATTTCGCTGATCCCACCTCGTTTTTCAGGTAGCGGAATAAGTTCTGCTTGTTAACGCTTATTCCGCGCCCTCCTTGTTCTGCCCAGCACTCAGCCACCAGCAGGGCAATGCGTTCCTGCGCCTGACCGGGTAACGTTGATTCCCACTCACGAACAGCGCCGTAAATATTCCTGTGACGAATAGAATCGCGGCGACGTGGTTCAATCTGATTCTGATTTTTCAGTTGAACAGAACTCCGCTGGCTATGATGTTGGTATGTTGCTGATTGCATGATCAGACTCCCTTTTGTGGTAAACCATCGGTAGGGTTTGGATACAGATCAGGACGCAGCTCATGCGGGGTTACCTGCCAGTCCAAAACCCTACAAGCGTTCAGAACTTCAGTGCTGGCTACCTGAGTGCGAAACCAGACAGATACTGTCTGAGAGTTTTTGCCCAAACGACGTGCTAGCTCAGACTGACTTCCGCATAAAGAGATAATTTTCTGTTGGGTGGCTTCGTTCATGGTTCCTCCTGATTTTCATACCACATGATTGATAATTAACTTATCAGTGTCAAGAAATTTAACTAACCACAACTGCAAAGAAACTTTGTATTCTTGGTTACTGGTTTGATTTGGATATGAATATGAACTTTGAAGAACGGCTGATAAGAGCCATTGAAGAGGCAGAAATATCTCAATCTGAATTGGGTCGGCGTATTGACGTTAACTCCCAAACGGTAAGCCATTGGTGTAACGCCGGGAGTTTTCCGAGAAAAGAAAAGCTGGCCCTGTTACCTCAGGCGCTTGGGAAGCCTCTGTATTGGTTCTTCATGACTGATGAAGAAGAGGAACATTTAAATTCAGTCACCGCCAGCAAGACAGTCCTTAATTCAAAACAAGCGGCTCTGTTAGAAGTTTTTGATCAGCTCCCCGAATCGGAACAGGACCGCTTCATATCACTGGCAAAGACTCGATTGGAAGAACTTGATGCATTTATGGCTGAGTTCTTACGCAAAAGAAAAATCGACCCGCCGTAATTCCTCCCTAACTACTTGAAAGCCGCGTAATAGCGGCTTTTTTTTATGCCTCTCCCTCAGTCGCACAGCCATTAAAAAATCCACACTGGTATATTTATTATCAATTTCGCGTTGACTGCTGGTATATTTATTTGTAGTCTGATTTTACAAAATCAGTCATCAAGGCAGGACGCCCACGAAGTAGCTGCCGGCGGCATACGAAACACCGGATGAGATGACAAAGCAATCGCGCAGCAGGTTTACCGTTCCGTCGGCCAGACGCAAAAGGCAAACAGCAAACAGGAGATACCCATGATCGACTTCGCACGTAAAAAAGTTGGCCGCCAGGCCATTCGCCTTAACCTGGCAGAAATCCTGATTCGTCAGTTCTGCTACTTCCTGGCCCAGAAAGGCAATCCAGAGTTAAACGCATGAGCACCCTTTTCGCCCTGGTTATTTCCGTCTGCGCCCTCACCGGGGAATGCTCAGACATCATGCTCGGTGTTTATAAGACTGAAGCTATTTGTGATGCAGCTGCCGTCGAGCAGCACGTTAAAGGCCAGTGCCTTCCGTTTAAGTCGGCTGACGACCAACAGCCTGCAGTGAAGTTTTAAATCGAGTTTTGACCAATGGCTGTTGCCAGCCTGATGCCAGGTGCACATGGCATCGTGATGGTAACCCCGCCATCGTAACCTGACAGGAGTCGATGACCTGTTCTGGTTAAATTGGAAAAGTTCTCTTTGCCCGTCACCCGTGACGGGCCTTTTTACCGGAGGATTTATGTCAGCAAACGAACTGGCACTGAAATTTAGCACCGCGCCAGCTGAGCAAATGATCGGAGTGTTGCCAGTTCTGGAGGTTAAGGAGGCACTACGCGAGGAAGTTGAAGACGATGTGATGACGGAAGTCTGGCAGGAGCATCAGTTCGAAATGGACGCCGTAGAGGAACAAACGGAAGAGGCTAATCGCCTTGCGAGAAAATTTGAGCGCGTTGCTGAAGACTTTGCGACGGCAATAAAACTGGCTATCACCCTCCCACATAACGAAGCTGTGCGAGTTCTGCTTGATGCCATCGAAGAGAACCCAGGCTACGGCCGTAAACCTGTGAAAGGCTAGATTATGGAATTTGGAATGAAGCGCGTTATGGCATCCGTCCAGGCCATTGCAGTTCTGGACACCATCTACAGCGGTGCGCCAGTAACCCTCGCGGCAGTGAGCAAAGAATCAAAGCTTTCGGTCTCTTACCTGGAGCAAATCTTCAAACAATTGCGCCGCGGTAAACTTGTGACCTCTCACAAAGGCCCCGGTGGCGGATATGTACCCCGCGAAGGTGATATTTCAGTTTCAGAAGTGATCCGGGCTGTCAGTAAGGTTCCGGCAAATACCGCCTTTGATCCCGTTCTGGTGGCGCTCGACTCAGTCCTGGTCTCTCAGCTAAAGAGAAGTGACAGCCCCCAATAAGCACAAAACCCGCGCAAGGCGGGTTGAGTACCCGGTCAGCCGACCAAAGCTTTCCGGAATCGAGTTTTGACCAATGACCACTACCCAGGGCAGCAATCACTAGCTGCGGGTATCTTACAACCAAAATTAAGGACCCGATATGGAATTCTTTCATTTAATCAAAGCAACCCAGAAGTCAGGCAAGCCTGACGCTATTTTCTGGCAATCCCAAAAAACCGACGCGCGCGCCAGTCTGGCGCTCGATGTCGCTCTCGAAGATGCTGAAATCGAAACCGGGCGTGGACGCGATTACCTCAAGCCGGTTCGTACCGACTTCCCGGTATTCAACGACCTGCCAGAGGAAAGCACCATTGATTTCGAATGGTGCAAACGCTATGAGCTTGGAGAAGACAACCGCACCTGGTATCCGATCATCAAGTCTGAACCTGAGGTTGAAAACAAGCAGGCTGATAATTTACCTGCCGGAGTTAGCGATTCCTCCACGGAAAAAGCCGCCCTGCTCCGCCCGGTATCACGCCTGCGCCTTTCGCAGCGCCTGATTGCTCATCTGATTAATGACACTGAAGTGAAGGAGATCACCGAAGAGCAGCATGTCCAGATCGGCGAAATGGAAAGCGACGACAACGACCGCTACATTCAAAATCTTCTGCTGGCCATACCTAATGTTCCGGGCATTAAAGCGCTTTCGGCTCATGTCGAATGGAACCTTGTCAGTGCACTGAAATTGGTTTTCGAACGAGACCAGGAGGAGCATGCCGTCAGTTCATTCGGGGAATTTATGAATGAATGGATTGAAAACCCGGAATCCCGCACGCTCACTGTTCATAAATGGCTTTATGACGAACTCCCGGAAACAGTGAAGAATGAAATTGAGCCTTCATCTGGCACTCCTGTGCTTACCACTGTCGTAACCCTGCCGCTTCGCCAGCGCATTCTGGTTCAGTTCATTGCCAACGAATATGCCTATCACATTGATGCGGAGCAGAAGAAAACTATTCTTGCGCTCGAACTGGATGTTGATAACAGCTATGTGCAAAACATGCTGCTGGCGGCTGAGAACGTAGAGCCATTCAAGAAAGCATCTGAGATCGACATTTTCAGGGTAATCACTGCGCTGAAATCCGTTTTCCCGATTGACGGTAAACGCGTAGAGCTGTCCCTTGTCATCCAGTTCTTTAATGCCTGGTTCAATACTGAACACATTGACCGTGGGCTGCTGGTTAAAGAGTGGTGTAAAGGCAATCGCGTGTCGCAAATTCAGCGATCTGATACGGGAACCAATGCAGGCGGTGGTAATAAGACCGATCGCAATTCCGATTACGCCCATACACTGGATACGCTCGATATTGAGATTGCACTGGCAACGTTGCCGATGGATTTTAATATTTATGACATTCCTGGAGGTGTTTACCGTCGGGCAAAAGAGATCGTCAGTAAAAAAGAAAGTCCGTTCAAGGAATGGTCAAAGGCTTTGCGGGGAACACCAGGCATCCTGGATTACTCACGCGCATCTGTCTTCGCACTTATCCGGAATGCCCACCCTGACCATTACCAGTACCCAGGGCGTCTTAGCGGATATATCAACGCGAATCTCACTGAAAGTAACCATGAAGATCCAACAGAAGAAATCCTGGTGGCTGCTCGCCATAACCCCGAAGTGAGCTGGGAGAAAGAGTTAAGTCTCAGCGTTGACGTGAATGGCGGAGGTATTAACCAAACTGGGAATGCATCAACCAGCGACAGCACCCCGCCAGTGCTAGAGAAGGTTGGGAAAGGTATTTTTTCCATTGAAGGACTCGCCACCGGCATTCCTCCTTCACAAAATGTAGATGCGGAGACCACCAGCAATGTGCAGATGGAAAAAACTGTCAGTAATGAAACCGAGAACAGTTCTCCGTTATCAAAAGGCCAGACAGAAATTATCCCAGTTGAAGGCGTTGCTGAAACTGGTGACGACACAACTCCCCTGAATATCGATACCGGACATCAAAACAACAGCGCCGGCATCACGCTCTTTTCGCATCTGATGGTTGATCTTGAAACCATGGGAAACAAAGCCAATGCCCCGATCGTTTCGATTGGCGCAGTGTTTTTCGACCCGGATACCGGGACTGCAGGCGCAGAGTTTTACAAGATAATCAGCCTTGAGTCTGCTATGTCCTCCGGCGGAATTCCTGACGCTTCAACCATTATCTGGTGGTTAAAAAAATCTCCGGAGGCGCGTGCTGAAATCGTGGCCGACGATGCTATCCCGCTCGACGATGCCCTTCTTCAGTTCAATGAGTTTATCGCAGAAAACGCTGCTAATGGTTCTGCGTCTGTTCAGGTCTGGGGAAATGGCGCTTCATTCGATAACGTCATTCTCAAAAGCTCATATGACAGAACCGGGATTCACTGTCCGTGGGTTCACTGGAACGACCGGGACGTGAGAACCATCGTAGAGCTCGGTAAAGCGGTTGGCTTCACTCCCCGCTACGAAATCCCATTTGAGGGCGAAGCGCACAAAGCTATTGCAGACGCCCATCATCAGGTGAAATACGTGTCAGCCATCTGGCAACGCCTCACCAAAACTGATTATTAAAAATCAATACTCGCCAGCTGCAGGGCATATTATGCAGCTGGCTATCGAGAGTGATAGCTATGAATGACGATATTCTCACTGACGATGCGATCCGGAAGTTAACTGGATACAAGCAGCCGAAAAAACAATGCGCCTGGTTAGCGGCTGCTGGTATTTGGTACAAGGCAGATCGGAATGGATATCCCAGAACAACCTGGAATCATGTAAACAACCCCATCGCTTTACGGATGGTAAAAAGTATTAATTCTGAGTTAACTACTCCCAACTTTGATGCAATGTGATGGCTGGCAAACGTAAAAATCCCGCAGATGCAGTTCTTCCACCGCGTGTTTACCGGGGGAAATCAAAATACGAATTCCACCCTGCCAGTGGCGGCTCGGTGTCGCTTTGTCCTCTTGGTTCGCCAGTGTCACTGGTCTGGGCTAAATACGAAGCAGCACTCAAAGATATTGAAGAGAAAACTAATCTGTCAGGTTTAATTGATGAATTCTTTGCTAGTGCTGACTATCACAAGCTGGGCAATGAAACTCGTAAAGACTACAAAAAATATTCACGTAAGCTGATACCTGTATTTGGGAAAATGGACCCGGATAGCGTTAAACCTCAACACATAAGGCAGTACATGGATAAGCGAGGTGTCGCCGCTCCAGTGCAGGCAAACAGAGAAAAGGCGTTTCTGAGTCGGGTTTACGGATGGGCCTATGAAAGAGGCATGGTGAAAGGAAACCCCTGTAAAGGAGTCAGGCAATTCAAGGAGGAAGAGCGTGAACGCTACGTTACTGATGAAGAATACAACGCCCTTTATGGCGTATCACCGATAGTGGTTCAGGTAGCGATGGAAATCGCTTATCTGTGCCTGGCGCGTCAGGGAGATGTACTTGCAGTGCAAAAAGCCCAATTACTTCCTGAGGGGATTTTTATACGACAAGGGAAAACAGCCGCTAAACAGATCAAGGCCTGGTCTGATCGTCTGGCTGCAGCTATTGAATTGTCAAAATCGCTTCCGCTCAAAGATGGTTTATCAAGCGTTTACGTCATCCACCAGCAGAACGGCAGGAGATATACCCGCGATGGATTTAACAGTCGCTGGCAACAGGCAAAAGATGAAGCTCAGAAAAAGAACCCTCACCTGCTTTTTGATTTTACCTTTCACGACCTGAAGGCAAAAGGCGTTTCGGATCTGGAAGGTAGTCTTCAGGAGAAACAGCAAATATCTGGTCACAAGACGATCACTCAGACGGCGCGTTATGACCGCAAAGTAAAAATTGTGCCAGTGGTTGGTGGACAATGACCTTTAAAAGGTCATTGTTTAAGAACCAAGGTGTTTAATGCTTCGATGATCTTGCCGAGATAAGAACCAAAAACGAACCACGTGATCCCAGCGCAGGCGGTAATTACTGCGATACCAGTGGCTATAGTAACTTTAGTTCTGGACATGGTTTTTTCTATGTCGTCCAATTTGTCCAGTTTACCATCCATATCTGCAAGACCTGTAAGTTTCACCGCGTGATCCGCCAAGGTGGTATTAATGCTATCGAGCTTTGCTAGTTGCTTTTCAATTCCAGAAAGAGTTCCTTCCATCTTAGAAATGGCGCAGGCAAGAGAGGCATCATTTTTTGCATCAGAAAGATGACTATATACATCATCTACTCGCGAGTTTAGCGTTGAAGATGCAGTTTTCAACTCAGTGACACTTTGAATCAGCCATTGTAAGTGTGTATTGGTTGTCCCACCCTCACCAGACGTAGGACGGTTATCATCCGGAGAGCTGGGTGTGTTAGGACTATAGCCGTTCATTTGCTAAATCCCCCTAGCTGAAAACCAATCCCACATGACCTTGTTATGAAAGCCATAATAACCAGTCACAGGGACAACAATGAACGTACCAATTTCTCTGTTCGGCGCTATAAGATCACTTAACTCCTTCGGCGTTGCCAAGCCAGAAGAAACAAACCAGAATCCAGGGTGTACCTCAAAGTAATCTGGCTCATCAAAATGATTCTTTATCGCAGCCTGAACTTTATGAGGGTCGCTCGTCGCTGCAATTGAGTAGATCGTCATAATCCCTCCTTTAACTTCCTTGAATCCAATCTTTAACTGGGTTTTAAAACTCACTACCTACACTATAATCCTAAGGCAGTTCTTGTCTAATGATAACAACTCGAATCGCTCAAAATTATGCTATAAAACAGAAACATGTTAGGAAATATGTTAGGAAAATAGATTGCAGGTACAAAAAAACCACCCGTAGGTGGTTTCACGACACTGCTTATTGCTTTGATTATTCAGCTTTTTTCCCATGGTAGCCGGAGTGGGACTTGAACCCACACAGCGCGAACGCCGAGGGATTTTAAATCCCTTGTGTCTACCGATTCCACCATCCGGCCTCGGGAAGAAAGTGGAGGCGCGTTCCGGAGTCGAACCGGACTAGACGGATTTGCAATCCGCTACATAACCGCTTTGCTAACGCGCCTTAAATCTTTGTCTTTCGACAAGCACTCGCTAAACGCCAATGCTTTTAATTTGGAGCGGGAAACGAGACTCGAACTCGCGACCCCGACCTTGGCAAGGTCGTGCTCTACCAACTGAGCTATTCCCGCATGTCATCAAGCTGTTATCTAATCACTTGATTTTATTATCGTCCGGCTAACTGTGCCGCCGTTCGATGCGTTGCATTCTACTTATATGACGTTTTGAGTCAACGTTATTTTTTGCATCCCAGGATCGTTTGCTGAAAATTACGGCGAAACGATCACTGATCAAGCAAATCTCCGCGTGCAGCATTCAAATATTGCAGCATTGACCACAACGTCAGTACCGCGGCAACCCACAGCAGACCGATTCCCGCCCACTCAACCCACGCGTTTGGACGCCACAGCATCCAGACCAGAGCCGCCATTTGCGCTGTCGTTTTCACTTTACCAATCCACGACACCGCGACGCTGCTGCGTTTACCCAACTCGGCCATCCATTCCCGTAGCGCGGAAATGATGATCTCGCGCCCAATCATCGTCGCCGCAGGCAGCGTTACCCACCACGTATGATAATGCTCAGCAACCAGAACCATAGCGATAGCGACCATCACCTTATCGGCTACAGGATCAAGAAATGCGCCAAAACGTGTGCTCTGATTCCAGCGACGCGCCAGGTAGCCATCAAACCAGTCGGTCACTGCCGCGACGAGAAAAATGAGTGCACATGCGAAAGGCGCCCAGACAAACGGCAGGTAAAACGCCAATACAAAGAATGGGATGAGCACGACGCGAAAGAGTGTGAGCAACGTAGGGATATTAAATCGCATAATGACGGTAACTGTCTGTTGTCAGTAAAATTTAGCTCTATGTTGCTACAGAGCCCTCAATGTTTCAACGAGTAGTAGATCTTTTCTGCCAGGGCTTGCGAAATACCCGGCACTTTTGCAATTTCCTCTATGCTGGCATTGAGTAATCCTTGCAATCCGCCCATATACTTCAGCAACATTTGTCGACGTTTTGGCCCAACACCATCAATCGTTTCAAGGGTGCTGGTGTTTTTTACTTTGGCCCGTTTTTTACGATGACCGCTAATGGCGTGGTCATGCGATTCATCGCGGATATGCTGAATAACGTGTAGCGCAGGTGAATCCGGTGGCAAACTAAAGCCCTCACCTTCTGGCTCGAAAAACAGTGTTTCAAGCCCGGCTTTACGATCAGCCCCTTTTGCTACGCCTAATAACAGCGGGTGTTGCTTATCCCAGGGAACATCCAGGGATTCAAACACCGCTTTCGCCTGGCCAAGTTGCCCTTTGCCGCCATCGATCAAAATAACATCAGGGATCTTGCTCTCTTCAATGGCTTTACCATAGCGGCGTCGCAGGACCTGGTTCATCGCCGCGTAATCATCACCTGGGGTAATTCCGGTAATATTGTAGCGACGGTATTCCGCACGCAGCGGGCCATTAGCGTCAAACACAACACATGACGCGACCGTCTGCTCACCCATTGTATGGCTGATGTCAAAACACTCCATACGTTTTACTTCGGGTAATTTCAGGAGCGTCGCCAGTGCCGTTAAACGCTGGCTAACTGTCGACTGCTGAGACAGTTTTGTGGTGAGTGCTGTCGCCGCGTTTGTTCTCGCCAGCTTCAGGTAACGAGCGCGATCGCCACGTGGCTTTGTCTGCACATTGACGCGGCGACCTGCCAGCTCCGAAAGAGAGTCTGCCAGCAAGGTTTTATCATCAAGATTAAAGTCGAGCAGAATCTCAGAAGGCAACGTTCGCATCTGGCTGCCCTGCAGATAAAATTGCCCAACAAAGGTTTCAACAACTTCGCCCAGTTCCGTCCCTCCGGGAACTTTCGGGAAATAGCTACGACTGCCGAGCACTTTACCCTGACGAATAAACAGTACGTGGACACACGCCAGACCCGCATCGAAGGAAACGCCAATTACATCAAGATCATCGCCCGTATTCGACACAAATTGCTTTTCAGTTACCCTGCGAACAGCCTGAATTTGATCTCGAATGCGCGCCGCTTCTTCAAAGGCCAGCGCCTGGCTGGCTTTTTCCATACGCGCAATCAATTGAGTCAGCACCTGGTCATCTTTTCCAGCCAAAAACAGGCGCACATAATCAACTTGCTGCGCGTACTCATCTTCGCTCACCAGGCCGGCGACACAAGGCCCCAGACAGCGACCAATCTGATACTGCAAGCACGGGCGCGAACGGTTGCGGTAAACGCTATTCTCGCACTGACGAACGGGGAAAATTTTTTGCAGCAGAGCCAATGTTTCACGCACAGCATAACCGTTCGGAAAAGGCCCAAAATATTCACCCTTAGCGTGCTTGGCTCCACGATGCATCGCCAGACGCGGATGAGTATCACCGCTCAGGAAAATAAACGGATAAGACTTATCATCTCGCAGCAGAACGTTGTAGCGAGGCTGATACAGTTTGATGTAGTTGTGCTCAAGCAGAAGCGCTTCTGTCTCCGTATGGGTGACAGTGACATCTATATTTTGTATGAGTGCAACCAGAGCTTCAGTCTTGCGTGAGGCAAGATTGCTGCGAAAATAGCTGGAAAGGCGTTTTTTAAGATCTTTCGCCTTACCCACATAGATAACCGTACCGCCAGCGTCATACATCCGATAGACACCTGGCTGGCTGGTTACAGTTTTTAGAAAAGCTTTTGAATCGAACACATCACTCACTGACTTGTTAAGGTCTCCGCATTACACAGACCATGACGAATGGCCAGGTGAGTGAGTTCGACATCGCCGTGAATGTTCAATTTACTGAACATCCGATAGCGGTAACTGTTCACCGTCTTAGGGCTGAGATTCAGTTGCTCAGAGATCTCATTCACCTTCTGGCCTTTGGTGATCATCAGCATAATCTGCAATTCGCGCTCAGACAAACTGGCAAAAGGCGACGCCATTTTATCTGGCTCAATTTGGCTCAATGCCATTTGTTGAGCAATATCTGATGCAATGTAACGTTGTCCAGCAAAGACGGAACGGATTGCATTGACGACTTCCTGCGGCGCAGCGCCTTTGCTTAGATAGCCTGCAGCACCGGCCTGCATGACTTTAGCGGGCAGAGGATTTTCGGTATGAACGGTCAGCATGATGACTTTGGTATCAACAAAGGTACGCGCGATTTTGCGCGTTGCTTCAAGGCCACCGATGCCCGGCATATTCATATCCATGAGCACCACGTCTGCGGAGTTTGCGCGACACCACTTCACGGCATCTTCGCCACAGCAGACTTCACCGGCAACTTTAATACCTTTAATGTCTTCCAGTATGCGTCGTATCCCTGCGCGCACGAGTTCGTGGTCATCAACAAGAAGGACGTTGATCAAAGGAAATGTCTCCAGAATAGGGATAAAGCGACTGACTGTTAATTTGGTTTATATTAACGGTTTTCGCCCCAAGATTAAAATGCTAAAAAAGCCGCTATTCGATTTCGCTCTCGTTTTTGGAAATTAGTCTGTACAGCGAGTGGAAAGAGAATCGATGTTGATTTGACTTTTGCTGTTATTTTTAAGTACCTGTATTCATAAGGTTACAAAAACTGCCCCTGAAATACGCTCAGAAAAACAGCTCTCAAACTTTTGTAACAATAATTAACCGTCGTTAAACCGATGCTAAACAATTAATAGTGGAATTACGTGTTCTGACGTTCGTCCACAAATCGTTGTTTACCCAAATAAACGCCGCCCGACAAAGTACAAAAAACAACCATTGCATTTTTTTATCATACCTTGTGGTATACTCCGCCGCCTTAACTTTCATCGTCGCGCTCAAGCGCTGTTTTATAATGAGGAAAATAAATGAGCACACCAGAATTCGCCACCGCGGAGAATAACCAGGAACTGGCACAGGAAGTCTCCTGCCTGAAATCGCTGCTGACACTTATGCTGCAGGCAATGGGTCAGGCCGACGCGGGTCGTGTGATCATTAAGATGGAAAAACAAATCGCGCAGATGGAAGACCAGGCGGAATCAGCGGTATTTGCTAATACTGTTAAGCAAATTAAACAAGCTTACCGCCAGTAAAAAAAACGGCTGGATGCGATGCATTCAGCCGTTGTCTCGTCTGCCACGCAGAACGTTTTTTACATCAGATAAGACCCGTTGCCGCAGCATAGCAGGCAATCTGTGTCTTATTGGGTGCGTTGAATTTCTTCTGCATATTTTTCTGATGGAAATTTACTGTATTCTCCGAAATCGAGAGAATGATCGCTATTTCCGCCGATGTCTTTCCTTCTGCCGTCCACTTCAAAATTTCACGCTCACGTTTGCTGAATTTCATTTCTGGCGGCATGACCATCTCATGTTCAAATCGAAGAAGTGATGTTAAAGCCATCTGCACCAGCATTTGCAGACGCAACTCTAATTCATCATCGTCGATCATATTAACGACCAGGCTAGTACGTGAGACAGAAAGAAATCCTAACGCATGGTTGGGTAACATCAGGCACTGCGTTATTCCCTTGCGTAAACCATAGTCCCGTGCACCATCCCATAATTGCGGGGCATCCGCGAATAATTCATCCGTCCACGGTAAATGCCCCTGCACGAAATTCTCCGGCTTCAACACCGGATCGATGGCGAAATAATTCTCCGACTTATAATGCGCCATCCACTGTTGCGGGTAACTGGAGTGCACAGAAATCTTCGGACGCGTGAATGGTACTGGATGACGAACGCAGAGAGCAAAATAATCGAATTCAAGCGCCTGCGTTTGTCGCTGAAGTTCAAGATAAACCTCATCGGCAGTAGACAACTCCTGAAACCGGAGGAAGCAATCCCGCCGCCATGTGAAAAAGTCTGTATCCCTCATACTTACTGAATAGAGCCTCTGATAAAGATAATCATTATTATGGAAAATATAACGTAACACATAAATCTTATTTATATATACGAAATATCGGCCACAGAACAATTATCTTTAGTTTTGATACGATTTATCCTAACCGAACAGAATAAACGCATGATGAGATGGGTTAATAGGGGGAATATTTTGCTCCAGAGCAACAATCCGGAGCAAAATAGTGCATAAAGGTTACTGCATAAGGAATTTTTCCAGGAACTGCCGTGTGCGTGGCTGCTGCGGATGAGTAAATAAACTTTTTGCGGGTCCTTGCTCCACAATGCGTCCTTGGTCCATAAAAATAGCGCGATCGGCAACGTCACGGGCAAAGCTCATCTCGTGGGTCACAATCACCATCGTACGCTTCTCTTGTGCTAACTGGCGGATGGTGTTCAGCACCTCCCCTACCAGTTCAGGGTCCAGCGCTGACGTGGGTTCATCAAATAAAATGACATCCGGACGCATTGCCAGTGCCCGGGCGATCGCCACGCGTTGCTGCTGCCCACCGGACAAACGTCGTGGGTAGCTGGTCTCTTTACCGGAAAGCCCCACTTTCGCCAGCAGGTCGCGCGCCCTGGCGGTCGCTTCCGCTTTCGACTCCCCCTTCACAATAACCGGTCCTTCAATAATATTTTCGAGTACCGTCCGATGAGGGAAAAGATTAAAGTTCTGAAAAACGAACCCCACATGTTGGCGCAGGCGGCGAATCAGCCCTTTCTGCTGACTCATGGATTTCGCGGTATCAATAGTAATATCCCCGACACGGATCGTACCGCCTTCGGGTTGTTCAAGCAGATTGATACTGCGCAGCAGCGTCGTTTTCCCCGATCCGCTCGGCCCAATAATAGCAACCACTTCCCCCTGCTCGACTTCAAGATCAATTCCCTGAAGCACTGTTTGCCCGTGGAATTTTTTCACCAGGTTTTTGACATCAATCGCACTCATTTCGGATCTCGCTCCTGGCGGTTAAGCTGATTTTCAAAATAGTTTTGCAGTGCAGACAGTACCGTCGCCATCACCCAGTAAATCAGTGATGCCGCCAGATACATCGTAAACACTTCAAGCGTGCGTGATGTGATCAATTGCGCTTGACGGAACAACTCCGGAACCTGGATCGTCGCAGCAAGTGACGTATCCTTCACCAGGCTGATAAAGCTGTTACTCAGAGGGGGCAATGCCACGCGTGCCGCCTGTGGCAGGATAGCGCGTCGCAACGTTTGCCAGGGCGTCATCCCTATACTGGCTGCGGCCTCCCATTGCCCTTTATCAATAGAAGAGATCGCCGCACGCAGCGTTTCAGATGTGTACGCCGCCGTATTAAGTGACAACCCAATCATCGCTGCCGGGATCGGATCCAGTTCAATACCAAACTGAGGTAAGCCGTAATAAATCATAAAGAGTTGGGCGATAAGCGGCGTTCCACGAAACACGGAAATATAGAATCGCGCCAGCCAACGAACCGGCCAGACGGGCGACATCCGCATCAATGCCAGCACAAACCCCAACACCAGGCCAAAGAACATCCCCCCGATACTGAGTTGTAATGTAAACACAGCACCTTTGAGCAGATAAGGCAGTGAATCAATAACTAACTGGACACTTTCTTGCATTATCGTTTTTCGACCCGAAGATTAAACATGAGGGTGATAGGCAAACAGCGCAGGCGCTCCGCCCGTGTGAATAAACAGAATCGGACCTTCATCCTTAAAGCGTTTCTGACTGATACCGTCGACCAATCCAGCCATCGCTTTCCCGGTATACACAGGATCCAGCAAAATGCCCTCAAGGCGAGCCAGCAGTTTTATCGCTTCCAGTCCTTCCTCATTCGGCGTGCCGTAGCCCGGCGCAAAATAGTCATCCCAGAGCACAATATCTGCCTTCGCTTCAAGCTCCAGCTGCTGTGCCACAGCCTGTTGCAACGTGACAACTTTCGGTTTTTGGTCGGCAATGCTGCGCGACACAGTGACACCAATCAACTCAACGTCCGGCATCAGTTGTTCCAGCCCCACAGCAAGCCCGGCATGTGTCCCCGCACTTCCGGATGCCACCACAACAGATGACAGGTTTACCGCCCCTTCACACTGTTGAGCAATTTCCAGTGCGCTTTCAACATAGCCCAGCGCCCCCAGCGCATTTGATCCCCCTACCGGAATCACATAAGGTCGAAAACCTTGCGCCTCTATACGGGTTGCCAGCTCAGAAAGCTGGGCGGTGGGATCGGTCAGAGCATCACACATTTCAACCTGCACGTTGAACAGATCCAGCAACAACCGGTTTCCATTGGTGAGATAGTTTTCCGCCCGCGTACCGATAGGGTTTTCCAGTAATGCCACACAGTGCAGGCCCAACTTTGCCGCCACTGCCGCCGTCTGGCGAACATGGTTAGACTGAATTGCCCCGGCGGTGATCAGTGTGTCCGCCCCTTCACGCAGTGCGTCGGCCGCCAGGAACTCCAGCTTGCGTAACTTATTGCCCCCCATCGCCATGGGCGTCACATCATCACGCTTGATGAAGATATCGCGTCCTACATAATCAGAAAATCGTGGCAAATACTCCAGCGGCGTGGGTGCGCCAATGAACTCAAGACGCGGGAAACGCGTTAAATTCTGCAGTGACATGGAACCTCCGGTAACGCTCTATTTATGTAATATTTTTTATTATGCACGCAGACGCGCAAGAAATAAAAAAGGCGCTTATAAAAGCGCCTTTTTTTTAGTCAACGACTTATTTGGTGATATCTGCCCCGAACCACTTCTCGGAGAGTGCCTTAAGACTACCGTCCTTCTGCATGTCCGCAATTGCACCATCAATGGCTTTCACGAGATCGTCATTCCCTTTACGCACAGCAATACCTGACTCCTGACGAGAGAACGCATCACCCGCAACGGCCAGGGTATCATTGGTTTTCTTCACCAGATCCAGCGCAGCCAGACGGTCAACCAGGATGGCATCGATACGGCCTACACGCAGATCCTGGTATTTTGTCGGGTCATCGTCATAAGTGCGAATATCCACGCCCTGGACGTTCTTGCGCAGCCACTCTTCGTAGTTCGTGCCAAGACCCACGCCAACTTTCTTACCTTTCAGATCCGCCGCTGTTTTGATCGTCCCTTCGTTACCCTTCTTCACCAGCGCCTGAATACCAGACACGGTGTATGGCGTAGAGAAATCATATTTCTTCTTACGCTCGTCAGAAATGGTCACCTGGTTGATCACAACATCTATACGTTTGGAATCAAGCGAGGCCAGCATACCGTCCCATTTGGTCGGTTTCAGCGAGGCTTCAACCCCAAGATGTTTTGCCAGTTCTTGTGCAAACTCCACTTCGAAACCGGTCAATTTACCGTCATCACCCTGGAAGCTGAACGGAGGATAGGTTCCTTCCAGTCCAACCAACAACGTGCCACGCTCTTTCACTTTATTCAGCAGATTTTCTGCTGCGAACGTTTTCACGCTCATACCCGCGACCAGCGCAATAGCCATTACACCCATCAGCGCCTGACGACCCAGAAGTGCTAATTTCATAATTACCCCGATATAGTGGAATTTTTGGGTAGTGTAGTGCCTTCATCTATAACGTCAAAGGCGACTGTGCTACATCTTATTCTTTTTTAATATATATCAGAAGTTGTCTCTAGGTGGACTTTCTGCTTCATCATGCCCGGCATTTGTACCTTATATTGTGCATACTTGCGCAGCGCGATACGGTAATTATTGGTACTTGTCGCAGGCAACCACGGTTCCAGATTCTCATCCAGATAACCGGTTTTCAGCAGATCACGAGAAATATTTTGCACGGTCAGATGCTGGCCCAGGCGGCGCAAGCGAACGACATATTCGCGCACCGTACCATGGCTCATCTCCGTTTGTTCAAACAGGAATTGTTTGAAGCCGATGATATCAAAGAAATCGCTCTGCTCTTTACAGTGCAGATCGCCACAGAAACGGCATAATGCCACCCACTCTTTTTGCTCTTCCTGCCATGCTGATTCATCCATCAACGTGTCGAGACGGGAAATCGCAATCTTATTGACGATTTCACCGCGGCGAACCAGCGTGATACGGTCGAGTAACTTGTTGCAATGGGCGCAATGCGTCTGGCTGTGTTTAAAGTCTTTCAGGTAGCGGCTTAAAGGCCGTCTTTTAGATTGCTGCACCGTCATGATAACTCCTGGTTGTCAATACGTTGTGCGGCACTTTTCAGGCGAATCACTCACCTATAACTTACCCAGCTTGGTGCGTAAGCGTTTAATGGCCTGGCTGTGCAGCTGACTAACCCGTGACTCCCCTACTTCCAGTACAGCGCCAATCTCTTTGAGATTGAGCTCTTCCTGGTAATAAAGGGTCAACACCAGTTGTTCACGCTCAGGTAAAGCTTCAATAGCTTCCATCACGCGGTGGCGTAAATTACCTTCCAGTAAATGGTGTAACGGGTTTTCTTGCTGGTGCTCATCGGTCACCAGCTCGATACTATCGCCATGCTCTTCACGCCACTCATCATAAGAGAAGAGCTGGCTATTATTGGTATCGAGCAACATCTGGCGATACTCTTCAACAGCAATACCAAGACGTTCCGCGACTTCTGTTTCCGTCGCGTTGCGTCCCAATTCCTGTTCCAGCTGTCCCATCGCATGTGCCACTTCGCGTGCGTTGCGGCGAACACTGCGCGGAACCCAGTCGCGGCTGCGCAGTTCGTCCAGCATCGCACCACGAATACGCTGTACTGCGTAAGTAGTAAATGCCGTTCCTTGCAGAGCGTCGTATCGGTCCACTGCATTCAATAACCCGATACCGCCCGCCTGTAGCAGATCGTCCAGTTCCACGCTCGCCGGCAAACGCACCTGGAGGCGCAATGCTTCGTGACGCACCAGCGGGACATAACGCTGCCACAGCGAGTGTTTATCCATTACACCTTCAGCGGTATAGAGTGAATTCACGATAAACAGCCCTGCGTTAGTTGAGTTATCGGCATGATTATCCGATTCTGCAGGGGTTTTAATCGAGTGAATAGTGGGTGAAATAAGGGGTTATTTTGACAGTTGACCGCCAATGGGCAGCAACCAGGAGCAGTAGCTCCTGTGCTGTTCACCGGAAAAGGCAAATATTACTGACTAGCTATTAACAGCATATTTGCTATGAATAGTCTCTAATATTCTTGTGACCTTTTTCGTATTCTCAATTGTAATATCGACAGTCTGATAGCCATGTTTTTGTATAAAATACTGGTTGGCCACCGCCACGATCGCACGGAATGTCAACTCACCAGAAATCGTAGACTGCTTAACACTCCAGCCTTCATCGCCAATATAATCCTGCGAATCAGGAATATCTGCGAAGTACCCAAATGGAGGATGCATGCCCGCGTTAATGATCGCGATAGTGTGGTCAACATGTTCCAGAGCGTTATAAAAACGCTCATCCATCAGCCCAACCGTATCAAGGGAAAGCGCCGTGTAATAGCTAAATGCCCCGACGCAGGAAGGGAACATAAAGAGTTTATCTCTGCCAAAATCGCAGCGCATGCGCATCCTGGGCAGGCCCTGCTGATCCATGTTTTGTTTGCCGTGCTGACTAAAATTGAAATGTTGCACGCCGGTGAGTCTGGACATCTCAATGTAGCGGAAAAAGACATCGCTACGTTTAACAAAAACATCGTCTTCAATCAGAAAGAAATGATCGACATCTCTCCCGCGAAGATAGGAAAGAGCGCGGTTTTTGCTAACACCTACGCCAAGGTTTTCCTCATTCAAAATATAATGGCAATCCAGCCCTGCATACTCGGGAAAATGTTCGCCATCATTGACGATCACGAGTTCATCAATACATTCCCGCGGCAGTGAGTTAAATAGCTTGAGCAGCCCATCTTTACGATTATAGGTGACGATACCCACGCCAATCTTTTTACCCTGATACATACGCCACTCATCCGTTAATTAATTTACAGATCGCCAGAGATACGTATCCCCTGACGTGAAAGATGCTTTCCCGGGTGTTAATCGAGCCAGGCACGTTGCCAGTCCTCAAGACCGCTATCTTTTAACATCCAGTCTCGTTGCACTGCATCTCGCAGCGCTTCACCCGCACGCTCCAGGGCATTCCAGTCGCTGATGTGTTCGCGAATGGCGGCAATCCAGGCATTCGGGGTATTTCTCACGCGCTGAACAGGCAATCCGCAGCGGTAGGGCTCAATATCGGTGCAAATAATCGGCACGCCACAACTGCCTAACTCAAGGAGACGCAGGTTACTCTTACATTCATTGAAGAGATTCTGCTCCAGCGGCACAAGCGCTAAATCCAGATCCAGCTCACTCAGTTTCTGAGGATAGTGCTCAAAAGGCACTGGAAGGTGGAACTCACATGCCACCCCAGCGGGTTTCATTCCCATAAATACCCATTCAACGTCGTTTTCCAGTTCACGCATAATCGGCAGAAGGATTTCGAGGTCACCCGTATGACTCGATCCCCCCGCCCAACCCACACGTGGCTTCTTGCCTCGGCGTTTGTTGGATTTGAGATGTCCCCAAAGCTCCATATCCAGGCGGTTTTTGGCAACCCGGATATCCGAATGGAACCGCGAGTAAGCCTCGGCAAGAGGTTCGGTTGAGACAACAACCCAGTCAGCCATTGCCAGGCCCGCGCTCAGGCGATTCTGGATATCTTTTGGCACGTTGTCCCTGAAAATGTTTTTCTCCGGAACATTGAGATAATAATCATCAAACTCCATTATTATTTTTGCATCGCAGACCTGACGATAACGACGGATAGTCTGGGGAATATCATCCGCTATCGGTACTTCAAGGATCAAACGATCCGGCTGGAATTGCGCAACTTCCATCACCGTTGGCAGGCCGAGAATAAGGCCGCCATCAGCTTTCAGTTCCGTCTGTAAGGCCCTGAATGGCTTGATAACGCGATAATTACCACACCCTGTCCAGTTGACATGAGTGCCCATCACTACAGGCAGCGGTTTGCCGGGTAACGCCTCCGGTAAACGTGACATGCGGGTATTGAGGCTAAATGCTGACCCCAGGAGATTCATCCGTGGGTTATAGTAAGGATCACGGGCAAGCGCACTCCCCCATTTTTCGAGCAGTGCATCGAAGCACGTTTCATCCGCATGCGTAGCAACATGGAATTTCTCAGGGAATAAACGTGAGGCTCCCCCCAGATGCCGAACCCGGCTTGAAGGCGTCCAGACCGTAATATAACCGTTGGATTTCGCTTTTAACGCCAAATCAACATCAGAGAAGTAAACCGGGAATTCTTTTTCTTCAAAGCCCCCCAGTTCTTCGAAAACAGCTTTACGCATCATCATGCACGCGGCGCTAACGGCATGTGCACCACGAGGAACCTTGAGGCGATTCAGGAAGCCGTTGTCGCCAGGCTTACTTCCCCGCTCACTGACTATTACGCCATCATTAACACCCGTGATGTACCCACCATGCTCAAGTGAGCCATCAGGATATTCAAGGCGACTGCCCACAATGCCAACTTCAGGTCGCTGGGCGTGCTCAATCAGTGCGCTCATCCAGTTCCCGTCAATAATCTCAATATCGTTATTCAGGAAGAGCAGGAACTCACCCGTCGCATGCTGGCTCGCGAAATTATTGATTGCAGCAAAATTAAAGTCACTGTCATACCGCAGGACTTTAATTTGAGCAAGTTGCAGTGCATCGAGTTGATCCAGGTACATTCTGGCATCACCCTCGGTAGAGCCATTATCCACAATGATGATTTCATACTGGTGATGCTGCGTATTTTCCATCAGTGAATCGATGCATTTCTGGAGCAGTACAAAGCGGTCCTTGGTCGGAATGATGACTGAAACTTTAGCCATCTTTGGAAGGGCATAAACAACGTTTTGCACGCCGGTCTCATCATGTGCCGTGACGGTGGCATCTATCTGGCAACGCGACAAGTGTCCTGCCGTAATACGGGTCATTTCCTGAAGTAGTGTGCCTTCTTTAGTCCACTCATTCATGGTCTCAGTTCTGCTGATCAGGGGCTCCGCGATATGCCCGATACAGGCAGGGCCACTCTCCTCAACAAGTTTCCAGCACACATCAATATGGCTTAATGCGTTGAACGTCAGGTCAAATCCCTGATGGCGACGAAGGGCTTCAACAGAGATCACCACGCTCGAACCGATGTACGGAAACGCACGCAGCAAATCGATATCACACTCAGGCTTGAGTATTAACCCATCTTCTTTATTGTCTTTAACGATCAGTTCATCGTAGTACCAGAGGGATTTATGCGGTTCACGCATGGCGAATTCCGCAAACGTGAGCAAGGCATGCTCTTCAAGCCTATCCCCGGCATCCATAATGACAACCAGAGTTGATGGAATTTGCGCCAATGCCGTATTCAAATCAGGAGCATAATTAACGGCAGGAGAATCTGATGGTAGTTGTTGACCCACTGCGCCAATAACAAAAGTAACTTCGGCGCCGAGACTCTGCGTCTGAGCAGACGCTAACGTCGTCTGAAGTTTATCGGCGGAACCGTCACGATCGATAATAATGACAGCGATTCGTGAAAATTCAGGGAAAGACTGTAATAAGGTCGCGATAATCGCATTACGCAATTCCGTCGGTTTTCTGTCATTCAGCCAGCTATTTACAGACCGTGTTTTCTCTTCACCAATGCTGTCCATAACCTTACGGTGGAACTCAATTCGGCGACCTTGTTCTTCTGTAATATGTAATTTTTTTGCCGCAGGAGCGCGTTCCAGAATTCTGTCGACGGTGGCATCCAGCGCAAGCTGTGAAATAGCCGTTGACCGATATTCTTGTGCCCAACGGGAAGCTTTCGCATACCCCTCAACAATCTCTTTCACCCACCGGGTTTGATTCGTTATTTTATTTGCACCGGTCAAGGCAAAGTGATAATCACTGCGTTCAAGTAAATTGTCTTGTCCAAGGTAACCATGGGAGAAATCACCATTAGAGATCACCACAGGAAGTCCCATGCTCATGGCCAATGCCACACGCCCTTCATCTCCGATAACAATATGATATTCAGAGAGAAGTTCAGGAGTGACAGGCCCAGGGGCAGAGTCCAGATTGTAGTAGTCGAGCTCAATACCTTTGTTACGAAAAGCATCAATTTGAGCGACTAAATTTTTATTATATCCAGAAGAAATGAGCAGCACTTTTTCTGGCTTATCCGCAAAATGTGGTGCGGTGTAAGAGGCGAACTCCTGATTCACCGTGAACGGGAAGATTTTAATTCGCGATTGTTTGATCCCTTTCTCAACCAGGCGAATATAACTGACGGTTGAACACGCCAGGCACACGCTTGCAAGCGAGTTTTCCACTTCAAAGCCATAAGGCAAATCATAATCTGCATAGCTGTAGAAATGGTGGAAAAAGACCTGAGCGGTATAACGCCCTTGTAAAAATGCGGTATTCAGTTCGGCCGTAATATACCCATTGAATACCCAGATCAGGCGATATTCAGGTTGTAATTTATCTTCGCTTTGTTCCAGCAAGTGAATGTTCTTGCTTTCATTAATAAGACTGATTTTATTCTGCCAGTGTCGCCCAATGGTTCTGGCTGCAACATCAACTTGCCAGTTATGGCGCTGAAAATAGTCTATCAAATCGAAAAAGATACTCTCGTGTTGACCGAAGTGCTCTAATCTGTCAATGGTAAGTAAAATTTTGCGCATGTTATTTTCAGTTCTACCAACAAATGGAATGATAATGTCAGGATAACAAAAACCCGGCAGCGCCGGGTTTTGTTTATCAGGAAAGTACAGATTAACGCAGCAGAGACAGCATAGTCTGTGGAACCTGGTTTGCCTGAGACAGTACAGAAGTACCAGCCTGCTGCAGGATCTGCGCGCGAGACATGTTAGATACTTCAGTTGCGTAGTCAGCATCCTGAATACGAGACTGTGCAGCAGACAGGTTAGTCACGGAGTTGTTCAGGTTGTTAACAGTGGATTCGAAGCGGTTCTGCATCGCACCCAGGTTACTACGCGCACCATCAATGCCTTTCAGTGCGGTATCAACTGCATCGATAACGCTCTGAGCAGTGGTGTTGTCGCTGATGGTTACGCTGCTGCCAGACAGAGCAGTACCGGAAGCCAGTGAGCTCAGTTTAGCGTTGATCAGGGAGTCAGAACCGATGCTGATGGTGTCACCAGTGTTGGTGTTAGCGCCAACCTGGATGGTCACGCCGCCGCTCTGAGAACCGTCCAGCAGGTTTTTGCCGTTGAAGTTCGCTGCGCCAGCAATACGGTCGATTTCGGACAGACGTTGGTTGATTTCAGTGTTGATTGAAGTCAGGTCTGTGCCCTGGTTAGTACCGTTTGCTGCCTGTACAGACAGTTCACGAATACGCTGCAAGTTGGTGTTGATTTCGTTCAGGTTGCCTTCAGCAGTCTGAATCATGGAGATGCCGTCGTTGGCATTACGTGCAGCCTGAGTCATACCCTTGATCTGAGAGGTCATGCGGTTAGCAATCGCCTGACCAGCAGCATCGTCTTTAGCGCTGTTGATACGCAGACCAGAGGACAGACGCTCAATCGCGGTGCCCAGAGCAGACTGAGATTTGTTCAGGTTGTTCTGAGTGGACAGGGACAACAGGTTAGTATTGATTACTGCCATAATTTAATTCCTTCAAATTGGGTTCTAGGGTCGGTGCCTAACACTCACGGCGTCTCTCACCGTCAACTGGATTATCGACGCACCTGAAAAAGACTTTAGAATTTTTGCCATAATTTTTTTATTTATATGATTTTATTGATAAAAATGATGTGCATATATTTTCAATAATACAGTGAGATGAAATTTTTAAGAGTGGAATGTCTGAACATCAGGCGATATCCCCTCCCCCATTTTTGGGTATGCAGATAACAAAGGCCGCATATACCGACAAGGAGTCCTTCTATTCGGTCGATAATTTTTTCTACTGAACCTTAAACTAATTTGGAATGTCGCCGATAACTAGCTGAAACTACCATTGACTAAAGGAAACTAACTAATGGCCAGTGCAACAATCAGTAGTCTTGGCGTGGGCTCAGGTCTTGACCTCCAAACTCTCTATACCAACCTTGAGACGGCTGAGAAAACAAAATTAACAACAATCACGAATCAGCAAACGTCTTATAACGCTCAGCTCAGTGCATTCAGCAAGCTGCAAAGCGCAATGCAAACGCTGAACACCGCGACTGCTGCGCTTGCCAAAAAGGATACCTGGAACGCGACAGCTGTCGGGTCAACCAACACCTCTTTTACGGCAACAACCGCAACAGGCGCGACAGTAGGTGACTACACCGTACAGGTAAAAGCTCTCGCGAAGGCGCAAGTGTTGACGTCCGCCAGCCAGGCAAGCGCGACTACGCAACTTGGTGCAACAACGGGCGGAAGCCGCACCATTACTATCTCGCAGGAAGGCACGACCAAACCGCTGACGGTGACCCTTTCTGACTCTGACACGTCATTGAACGGCATTGCGAGTGCCATTAATAAGGCCAATGGCAACGTCACCGCGACCGTCGTTAAAGCCAAAGAGGGTGATTACACCCTGATGCTGACGTCAAAAACGTCAGGTACAACCAATGACATGACCGTGTCCGTTTCTGGCGACAACACATTACAAGGTATCATTGGTTACGATTCATCCACGCATACCGGTGCGATGAACCAACAAACGGCATCCCAGAACGCGCAGGTTGTCATTAACGACATCACCATTGAACGTTCAACAAATACAATCACCGATGCCCTGCCTGGCATCACGCTGAGCCTTAAAAATCAGAGCAGCAGCACCGAAAACCTGCAAATTACCCGCGCCGCTGACGCGACGCAAAAAGCGGTTACTGACTGGGTTACCGCTTATAACGCCCTGCAATCCACCATCACCTCTGTCACCAAATATGTGAAAGTGGACGCGGGTGAAGATCAATCCGCAAACAACGGTGCCCTGCTGGGTGACAGTACGGTTCGTTCTGTCCAGTCTCAGCTGCGCGGTTTACTCACGGAAGTGCAGTCCGGTTCTTATGCGATCCTGGCACAACTTGGTGTGACTCAGGATACAACGATGGGTGCCGACGGTTCGTTGGGTAACCTTAAAGTTGACTCCACCAAGCTTACCAAAGCGTTAACCGATAACCCGGAAGCGGTTCAGGCTTACTTTACAGGTGACGGCAAAACGACTGGCCTGGCAACGCAAATGGGTAATACGCTTACCACAATGCTAAGCACCACAGCCGGTAAAGAAGGGATCATTAAGAACGCCACTGACGGTATCAACACTACGTTGAAAACCTTAGATCAGCGTTACGATGCAATGGAAGCCAGCATCGAAGCAACAATGGCACGCTATAAAACACAGTTTACCAATTTAGATACGTTGATGAGCAAGATGAACAACACATCAACCTACCTCAAACAGCAATTTAGTACTTCCAGCAGTTAAGGAACTTCTATGTACTCACAGAATGGCGCACGAGCTTATCAACAGGTTGGGCTGGAAAGCGCGGTAATGAGCGCAAGCCCACATCAGCTTGTGTCCATGCTTTTTGACGGGGCACTGAGTGCCCTTGTTCGCGCCCGACTCTTTCTTGAAGAAGGGCGTATTAGCGAAAAAGGTGAGGCTTTATCTAAGGCAATCAACATTATCGATAATGGCCTAAAGGCTGGTCTGAATATGGAAGTGGAAGGAGACCTCTCGGCGAACCTTTCCGCACTGTATGAGTACATGGTTCGTCGTCTATTACAGGCCAATTTACGTAATGACGCAGGAGCAATTGTCGAAGTTGAGGACTTGTTGAGTAACATTGCAGATGCGTGGAAACAAATAGGCCCAAATGCTTCCTCTCTCCAGGATAACTTTTGATGAACACTCCTAGCTCCGCACTTAGCGCCTGGCAGGCGCTATACAATCTTAGCCTCACAATGCTTACGCATGCTAAAGCGGGGCAATGGGATGAGCTGATTACACATGAGATCACCTATGTTCAGCTTATCGAACAGATCTCTCAAAATCCCATAGCCTCAGCCCCGCCTGCGCACATTGAACAAGCCAGATTTTTGCTCGAAAATGTTCTGAAAAATGAAAATGACCTTAAAGAATTGCTGGCGGCCCGAATGGACGAGCTGCGCAATTTGATTGGCCAGACCAGCAGGCAGCAATCAATAACCTCTACCTATGGCAAACTCTCGGGTAATATTCTCTACCCCGAAAGTCTGACACGCGACCCCCAATTATGATTTTGTCATCCATACTCCAGAAGTCAGCACAATGACTTCTGGAGCACGGACGATGAAAAATCCCACTTTATTGCAATGTTTTCACTGGTATTACCCTGCAGGAGGAGAGTTGTGGCGAGAAGTCACTGCGCTCGCCCCCAACCTGAATGAAATTGGCATTAATATGATTTGGTTACCGCCAGCCTATAAAGGGGCATCAGGTGGCTTTTCGGTTGGATACGATTCATATGATCTTTTTGACCTTGGAGAGTTCGACCAAAAAGGATCCGTCGCCACAAAATACGGTGATAAAGCACAATTACTCGACGCCATCGATGCCTTAAAGAGCAACCAGATTGCGGTATTGCTGGATGTGGTGGTCAATCACAAGATGGGTGCGGATGAGAAAGAGTCGATCCGGGTGCAGCGCGTAGACGAGCAAGATCGTAACCAAATCGCCGAGGATATTGTCGAGTGCGAAGCCTGGACCAGGTACACCTTCCCTGTCCGGGCGGGTCAATACTCTCAGTTTATCTGGGACTTCAAATGTTTCAGCGGTGTTGACCATATCGAAAACCCGGACGAGGACGGCATCTTTAAAATCGTCAACGACTACACCGGCGAAGGCTGGAATGACCAAGTGGATGACGAAATGGGTAATTTCGATTACCTGATGGGCGAGAATATCGACTTTCGCAACCGCGCGGTTACTGAAGAACTGAAATATTGGGCTCGCTGGGTGATAGAACAAACCCATTGCGACGGCTTTCGACTCGATGCGGTCAAACATATTCCGGCATGGTTTTACAAGGAGTGGATTGAACACGTCCAGGACACAACGGAAAAGCCGTTATTTATTGTTGCAGAGTACTGGTCACACGAAGTCGATAAACTCGAGCAATATATTGATCAGGTTGACGGTAAAACACTGCTTTTTGATGCGCCGCTCCAGATGAAGTTTCACGAGGCCTCTCGTCAGGGGCGTGATTACGATATGAGCCAGATTTTCACCGACACGCTGGTCTCAGTTGATCCCTTCCATGCCGTCACGCTGGTCGCCAACCATGACACTCAGCCGCTGCAGGCTCTCGAGGCCCCGGTCGAATCCTGGTTTAAACCCCTGGCGTATGCATTAATCCTGCTGCGTGAAAACGGTGTTCCCAGCGTATTTTATCCAGACTTATTCGGTGCGAGCTACGATGACGTCGGGGGAGATGGTGAAACCTATCACATTGACATGCCTGTCATTGAACAGCTCCACGAACTGATCCTGGCCCGTCAGCGTTTCGCCCACGGTATACAGACGCTCTATTTCGATCATCCGAACTGTATCGCTTTTAGCCGAAGCGGTACTGACGAAAACCCAGGCTGTGTGGTGGTACTTTCCAACGGAGATGATGGAGAAAAAATCCTGTGTCTGGGGGAAAACTACGGTAATAAGACCTGGCGGGATTTTTTGGGAAACCGTGAGGAGACGGTAAGCACTGCAGCCGATGGCGAAGGTACATTTACCTGTAAGGGTGGCAGTGTGAGTATCTGGGTAATGGAAGATGTTCTGTAATCAGGCGTCGGGTGAGAATACTCACCCGACAATCCTTCTTATGGGTGATGGCTTTCGAGCGGGTTTTTGCTCAGATAATCAGCACACTCTACCGTCGGGCGCGCGACGTGCTGGAGCTCCATGCCGTCATATTCCAGCGTCATCCCGTCCAGGTGTAACGGATAGATATCCAGTTTGCTGGTAACGTTATAATACTTATCGGAACGCAACATGATTTTACCCGGCACAGCGATAACACGTTGCCATTGTCGGCAATCCAGCGTGTCACCATCTTTTGTCACCACGAGCGTGGCAATGGCCTCCGGGCTGACCAATTTCCCCTGCGGCCCTTTCGACTGCCAGTAACCGGCAAGATGAGAAGGGACAGGATGCTTAATAACATCCTTGTAGCTATCGACCTGAACACATCCAGACAAGGCCAGCAGAGCACCAATAATTGCTATCTTCTTCATAGATAAACCGTATACAAAGAAAAAATACATTGTGGCATTAAAGTCCACTGTACTCCAGCAACAACCCATGCCCTGCAACAATCAGCCCGCGATGAAACCGGCCCCTCGAGATTACCCAGCACGCACCACGCGGGTCAGTTTTTCATTGTCATCACGAATGAAATCGACCTTCGCTTCGTTGCGCGGATGGTGAGCCAGGAAGTCATCAAACTGAATATGTTCAATGACATATCCCAGATCCAGGATGAAACCTATCAGTGCATCACGCTGCTCGTGGAACCACGGTAAATCCCATGCTTCGAATGAGAATGGCGGGAAATTGTTATGTTCAAGGAAGCCAACCGCTCCTTTCAGTACATCCAGTTCGAGACCTTCAACGTCGATCTTCAGGAAGCGCGTTTTCTGCTCAAAAAGAATATCGTCGAGCTTAACCACCTGAACAACATCTTTTTCAGCACTCATCGCCATCTGAACGCCGGTGTTTGAGCGATACTGCTCAACCATGGAGAAACCGCCAACATTATTCATTTTGTGGTAGTCAGGAACAGGAAGCTCAAGCAGTCCGCTCTCCTGTCCAACACCTTTATTAAGGGCGGTTACGTTATTCAGTCGATTGAGGAAAATATTGCCACACAGTTGATAATAAACCGTTTTCTGAGGTTCAAAAGAATAAACCTGCCCATTTTGTTCAGCAATCATCAGGGCTGTTGGGATGGTATATGCCCCGAGGTTAGCACCGAGGTCGAAAACAATAGGCTGGTCAAATCCACGCGTGAATTCTCCCGTGATGGCAAAAAGCCAGTTTTCCCAGTTATCTCGGGTAAAGAGATGATTTGAAATAACATCATTTCCAAAGGTCAAAAAGCTACCTTGTGATGAGTTAACGACATGCACTCTTGGTAACATAGGTAATCCTGTATTTTTCTTTATAAAAGCAACATTGTTGAAAAATCACTGGAAATGACGTCAGACACTACACCTGCATGCCCATCACTTCCTGGTAGGCTGAAACCAGCTTGTTACGCACCTGGATCCCCATCTGAAGGGAAACGGATGCTTTTTGTAAATCGGTCATCACATCGTTAAGTGCCACGCCAGGTTCACCCAGGGTGAATTTTTCTGCCTGCGTCCGCGCTGCCGTCTGCGTATCGCTGATGCGATCGAGCGCAGCATGCAGTTGCCCGGCAAAGCTGATGGTCGGCTGTGCGTCCGCCACATTCTGACTCCGGGCCGTCATTGCCGTTGCCTGCAACTGACTGATTACCCCTTCAATGCCCTGTATAGCCATGACTTTCCCCTGGATGGTTTTTTACGCGGTCAAGACTAACAGCTTGTCAATAAGATAAAGGCGGTAAATAGCATGAAAAAACCAGGTTATTTGACGCATAGAAAATCCTGAATCATCAAATAATGGCAGGGCCATCAGTATGGAACTTTTGTCGTGTTTGCCGACCCGGGAGTCAGTTTTGTTTCTCTACACGAATAACGTAACCCACCAGGATTTAAGAGGTGCGCAATGAGTGCGACAGCATCGACAGCACCGCAAAATAAATCACTCGAGTGGATGAACCGCCTGCGTGCGAATCCTAAAATCCCGTTGATCGTGGCAAGCGCTGCCGCTATTGCGATTCTCGTAGCGATGGTCTTGTGGGCGAAAAGCCCTGATTACCGGACACTTTATAGCAACCTTTCCGACCAGGATGGCGGTGCGATCGTCACCCAACTCACCCAGATGAACATCCCTTATCGCTTTGCTGATAACGGCGGTGCGCTTGAGGTTCCTGCGGATAAAGTGCATGAACTGCGTCTGCGCCTGGCACAACAAGGTCTGCCAAAAGGGGGCGCTGTCGGCTTTGAACTGCTGGATCAGGAAAAATTCGGTATCAGTCAGTTCAGCGAGCAGGTGAACTACCAGCGTGCGCTGGAAGGTGAGCTGGCCCGAACAATTGAAACACTTGGCCCGGTAAAAAGTGCACGCGTGCATCTGGCCATGCCAAAACCGTCTCTGTTTGTCCGCGAACAAAAATCTCCGTCAGCGTCTGTTACCGTCAATCTCGAACCCGGCCGCGCGCTGGATGAGGGACAAATCAGTGCCGTAACGCATTTGGTATCCAGTGCGGTTGCAGGCTTGCCGCCAGGCAACGTTACGCTGGTTGATCAGAGCGGCCATCTGTTAACCCAATCCAATACTGCCGGTCGTGATCTGAACGACGCGCAGCTGAAATACGCGACAGACGTAGAGAACCGTCTCCAGCGTCGCATCGAAGCCATTCTTGGCCCTATCGTCGGTAACAGCAACGTACACGCACAGGTTACTGCGCAGATCGACTTTGCTAATAAAGAGCAAACCGAAGAGCAGTACAGCCCGAACGGTGATGCGGCACAAGCGGTAATGCGTTCCCGTCAGGTCAATGAGAACGAACAAATTGGTGGCGCTTACCCCGGTGGCGTACCCGGTGCGCTCTCTAACCAGCCTGCTCCGGCTAACGCTGCCCCCATCACGACACCTGCTGCCAATCAACAGAATGGTCAGCAGAACGGTCAGCAAAATAATCAACAGCAGGGCTCAACGGCGACCAATAATTCATCTGGACCACGTTCCACCAGCCGCAATGAGACCACCAACTACGAAGTTGATCGTACGATCCGCCACACCAAAATGAATGTCGGTGATGTGCAGCGTCTGTCAGTTGCTGTCGTGGTGAACTACAAAACGCTGCCGGATGGCAAACCGCTGCCGCTGACTGCCGATCAGATGAAGCAGATCGAAGACCTGACCCGCGAAGCCATGGGTTATTCAGAAAAACGTGGCGATACCCTCAACGTGGTGAACTCGCCATTCAGCGCAGTTGATGAAACGGGTGGCGAACTTCCATTCTGGCAACAGCAGTCGTTTATCGATCAGTTGATGTCCGCAGGTCGTTGGTTGCTGGTGCTGATTGTGGCCTGGCTACTGTGGCGCAAAGGCATTCGTCCACAGCTCACGCGTCGTGCTGAAGAAGCGAAAGCAGCCCGGGAACAACTCTCGGCACGTCAGGAAGTGGAAGATGCGGTCGAGGTTCGCCTGAGCAAAGACGAGCAAATGCAGCAGCGCCGTGCTAACCAGCGCCTGGGTGCTGAAGTCATGAGCCAGCGTATTCGCGAAATGTCAGATAACGATCCGCGCGTTGTGGCGCTGGTCATTCGCCAGTGGATGAATAACGATCATGAGTAACACTACCCTTTCAGGCACAGATAAAAGTGTCATCCTGCTGATGACCATTGGCGAAGACCGCGCGGCGGAGGTGTTTAAACACCTCTCCGATCGCGAAGTCCAGACGCTCAGCGCCGCCATGGCGAACGTGCGTCAGATTTCGAACACCCAGTTAACGGAGGTGCTGGCTGAGTTTGAGCGCGAGGCAGAACAGTTTGCCGCCCTCAACGTCAACGCCAACGAATACCTGCGTTCAGTACTGGTCAAAGCGCTGGGTGAAGAACGTGCGGCCAGTCTGCTGGAAGATATTCTGGAAACCCGCGACACTGCCAGCGGCATCGAAACGCTCAACTTTATGGAGCCGCAGAGTGCCGCCGACCTTATTCGCGACGAGCACCCGCAGATCATCGCCACCATTCTGGTCCACCTCAAACGCGGCCAGGCAGCCGATATTCTGGCGCTGTTCGACGAACGTCTGCGCCACGATGTCATGCTACGTATCGCCACATTTGGTGGTGTCCAGCCAGCCGCGCTGGCGGAACTGACCGAAGTGCTGAACAACCTGCTCGACGGCCAGAACCTCAAGCGCAGCAAAATGGGCGGCGTGAGAACGGCAGCCGAAATTATCAACCTGATGAAAACACAGCAGGAAGAAGCGGTTATTACTGCAGTTCGCGAATTCGATGGCGAACTGGCACAAAAAATTATCGACGAGATGTTCCTGTTCGAAAACCTGGTCGAAGTGGACGATCGCAGCATCCAGCGCCTGCTTCAGGAAGTGGACTCCGAGTCGCTGCTTATCGCTCTCAAAGGGGCCGAACAGCCACTGCGCGAGAAGTTCCTGCGCAACATGTCTCAGCGTGCGGCGGATATCCTGCGCGACGACCTTGCCAACCGTGGCCCGGTTCGTCTCTCTCAGGTCGAAAACGAACAGAAAGCGATCCTGCTTATTGTGCGTCGTCTGGCGGAAACCGGCGAAATGGTAATTGGCAGCGGAGACGACACTTATGTCTAATGAGCTGCCGTGGACGCGCTGGACACCCGATGACCTCGCCCCTCCTGTGACCGAGTTCACGCCAGCAATGATGTTGCCCGATGAGGGCGATGTCACTGATGATGCTCCTGAGCTCAGTGAGGAAGAACAACGCACGCAGATGCTGGCTCAACTGCAAATGCAGGCGCACGAGCAGGGCTTTAACGCCGGTATGAACGAAGGGCGTCAAAAAGGCCATGAGCTAGGCTATCAGGAAGGTTTAGCACAAGGATTAGAGCAGGGTCAGGAACAGGCGCGTCAGCAGCAAGCGCCGATCAATGCCCGCATGCAACAACTGGTGAGTGAGTTCCAACATACTCTTGATGCGCTGGACAGCGTCATTGCATCGCGTCTGATGCAGATGGCGCTAGAGGCTGCACGCCAGGTGATCGGCCAGACACCCGTTGTCGATAACGCTGCACTGATCAAACAAATACAGGGTTTGCTGCAACAGGAACCGTTGTTCAGCGGCAAACCTCAGTTGCGTGTACATCCTGATGATTTACAACGTGTTGAAGAGAGCCTTGGCGCGACGCTTAGCCTTCATGGCTGGCGTTTACGCGGTGACCCGTCACTTCATCATGGCGGCTGCAAAGTCTCTGCCGATGAGGGCGATCTCGATGCCAGCGTGGCAACCCGCTGGCAAGAGCTGTGCCGTCTGGCTGCACCGGGAGTCGTCTGATGACTGCACGCCTCACGCGCTGGCTTAACACGCTCGATAATTTTGAAACGAAGATGGCGCAACTGCCATCTGTTCGTCGTTATGGACGTCTGACGCGCGCCACCGGGTTGGTGCTTGAAGCCACAGGTTTACAGTTACCGCTGGGAGCAACCTGTGTTATTGAACGCCAGGACGGAATTGAGACACGCGAAGTGGAAAGTGAAGTGGTTGGCTTTAACGGTCAACGTCTCTTTCTGATGCCGCTTGAAGAGGTAGAGGGCGTGCTTCCCGGCGCACGTGTCTACGCTAAGAACTACGCGGGCGACGGTCTGCAAAGCGGGAAACAGTTACCGCTTGGCCCGGCACTTTTAGGCCGCGTGCTCGATGGCAGCGGCAAGCCGCTCGACGGTCTGCCCTCCCCTGACACCACCGAAACCGGTGCGCTAATCACACAGCCGTTTAACCCGCTACAACGTACGCCTATCGAGCACGTGCTGGATACTGGCGTTCGTCCGATCAACGCCCTGCTCACCGTGGGTCGAGGGCAGCGTATGGGTCTGTTTGCCGGTTCCGGTGTTGGTAAATCGGTTCTGCTCGGCATGATGGCACGCTATACCCAGGCCGACGTGATTGTGGTGGGGCTGATTGGTGAACGTGGTCGTGAAGTTAAAGATTTTATCGAGAATATTCTCGGTGCTGATGGCCGCGCACGCTCGGTGGTGATCGCCGCTCCGGCCGATGTTTCGCCGCTGCTGCGTATGCAAGGGGCTGCTTATGCCACGCGTATCGCTGAAGATTTCCGTGACCGTGGGCAGCACGTCCTGCTGATCATGGACTCGCTTACCCGTTATGCCATGGCGCAGCGTGAAATTGCCCTGGCAATCGGCGAACCACCAGCCACTAAAGGTTATCCACCTTCTGTATTCGCCAAACTTCCCGCTCTGGTTGAACGCGCGGGTAACGGCATCACTGGCGGCGGTTCAATTACGGCATTTTATACCGTACTGACCGAAGGCGATGACCAGCAGGACCCGATTGCCGACTCAGCACGTGCGATCCTCGACGGACACATTGTACTGTCGCGTCGTCTGGCTGAAGCAGGACACTATCCTGCAATCGATATTGAAGCCTCAATCAGCCGTGCAATGACGGCACTGATTACAGAGAAGCATTACGCCCGTGTGCGTAACTTCAAACAACTGCTCTCCAGTTTCCAGCGTAACCGCGATTTGGTCAGCGTGGGGGCGTATGCCAAAGGCAGCGACCCGATGCTCGATAAAGCGATTGCCTTATGGCCGCAACTGGAAGCGTTCTTGCAACAAGGTATTTTTGAACGTGCCGACTGGGAAGATTCAATTCAGGCTCTGGATCTGATTTTCCCGCAGGTGTAACACAGGTGGAGGGCGAAGGTCATGGCGCAAAATAGCGCGTTATCAACGCTAAAAGATCTGGCTGAAAAAGAAGTTGATGATGCCGCATTGCAACTTGGTGCAATGCGGCGTGGATGTCAGCAGGCTGAAGAACAGTTGAAGATGTTAATCGACTATCAGCATGAGTATCGCACCAACCTCAATACCGATATGACACAAGGCATTGGTAGCCAGCGATGGATTAACTATCAGCAGTTTATCCAGACGCTCGAAAAGGCGATCGAACAGCATCGCCTGCAGCTTAACCAGTGGACCCAAAAAGTGGATACAGCGCTGAATTTCTGGCGCGAGAAAAAGCAGCGACTGCAGGCCTGGCAAACATTACAGGATCGGCAAGTTGCTGCAACGACCCTCGCCGAAAACCGCCTGGATCAGAAAAAAATGGATGAGTTTGCCCAGCGCGCATCAATGAGGAAACCTGAATGATCACACTGCAACAACTGTTGGTGTCCGACCTCGACCTGTCTGGCGGTTCACAGACGGGAAAATCAGCCGATGGCGCGCAAGATTTTCTCTCGCTGCTGGCCGGAGCCTTAACGGATACCGCAGGCCAGGGCAAAGACGCTCCGCTGACCCTTGCCGACCTCAAAGCGGCCGGAAGTAAGCTGTCCAAAGCCGCGCTTGAAAAAGATGGCGACACGACGCTACAGGCGAAAATTGCCGATCTGCTCTCCCGTCAGGAGACGCTCAGTGGCGATGACACTGCGCAAACTACTGCGCTGCAAAGTCTTGTCTCCGGCCTGATGCCGGTTAAAGCTGGGGAGGCACTCAAAGCGCTGAACACCACGGCGACAAAAGATGACAGCAAGACCGAGCTTAATGAAGAAGAGTTGGCTGGCTTAAGTGCGCTGATGGCGATGTTGCCACACCAGCAAACAACCGCGCCGGTTACTCCCCAGTCAACACATGCTGAAGGTGTTACTGCACAAGCGGCTCTCAATTCTACCGGATTAGCGCAAATCGCTACTGGCCAACAGCCCGTGCAGAGCAATGTTTCCGCTGGACATGATAAGACGCCACCACAGTCTCAATATCAGGCTCTGACCCAGAGTGCTGACACGACGCTGCCAGCCAATACAACGGCTACACCGGCAGTCGCCGCCATTGCCGAAAAACAGGATCTGGCGAGTAATACCTCGTCGACAACACCGACGGCCACTCTGGCTCCGATTGTCAGCAGCCAGGCGACCTCTCAGCCTGCCGCAACCGTTGCAACGGCTCCGGTGCTGAGCCAACCGTTGGGAAGCAGTGAGTGGCAACAGACGTTGAGCCAGCACATCACCCTGTTTACCCGCCAGGGACAACAAACAGCGGAATTACGTCTGCACCCGGAAGATCTGGGCCAGGTTCAGATTTCGCTTAAACTGGATGATAACCAGGCGCAACTGCAGATGGTCTCTGCACACAGCCATGTACGTGCAGCCCTGGAAGCGGCCTTGCCGGTACTGCGTACTCAACTGGCGGAAAACGGCATTCAGCTGTCTCAGAGCAGCGTCAGCAGTGAGAGCTTCGCCGGACAGCAGCAGTCGTCATCCCAGCAACAACAGCAGGCTTCACGTTCCGGCCAACAAGGCGGTTTTAATGAAGAGAGTGATGAGTTACTGCTAACCCCTGCTGCGTTGCAATCCGCCGCACGTGGAAACGGTGCAGTAGACATCTTCGCCTAAACGCCAGAGGTAGCGTGATTATCTCCGTCTTTTCCACGCTTTGACGTAAGCAGGACACGGGATAATCACCTCATTAGCTGTACCGAAACAGGAAGCTCGTATCAGATGACTGACTCCGCTATCACCAAAAAAAGTAAGCGTTCCATCTGGATCCCGCTGCTGGTGTTGATCACGCTCGCAGCCTGCGCAACCGCAGGCTATAGTTACTGGCGCATGCAGCAGGAACCTACTGCAGCAGCCAAAGCTGAACCCCCGCCACCGCCGGTCCCGGTATTTTTCCCACTGGATACCTTTACCGTTAACCTGGGTGATGCGGATCGTGTGCTGTACATCGGTATTACGCTACGTCTGAAAGACGAGGGAACCCGTTCCCGTCTGAATGATTACCTGCCGGAAGTGCGCAGCCGTTTGCTGTTGCTGTTCTCTCGTCAGGATGCCTCGACGCTTGCTACCGATGACGGAAAGCAAAAGCTGGTCGAAGCCATCAAACAAGCATTGGCCGCTCCGTTGGTCAGTGGTCAACCTAAGCAGGAAGTCACTGACGTTCTGTATACAGCCTTCATTCTGCGGTAACGACATGGGCGACAGTATTCTTTCTCAGGCAGAAATCGACGCGCTGCTCAACGGCGATAGCGATAAAAGTGATGACCCGCAACCGGGGCTCGGTGGCGATAGCGATATTCGTCCCTATGACCCGAATACACAGCGGCGCGTGGTGCGTGAGCGTCTTCAGGCACTGGAGATCATCAACGAACGTTTTGCACGACAGTTCCGTATGGGGCTGTTCAACCTGTTGCGTCGTAGCCCGGACATTACCGTCGGTGCGATCCGCATTCAGCCGTATCATGAGTTCGCCCGCAACTTGCCGGTGCCAACCAACCTTAACCTGATTCATCTGAAGCCTCTGCGCGGAACCGGGCTGTTCGTGTTTTCTCCGAGTCTGGTTTTCATCGCAGTAGATAACCTGTTCGGCGGTGATGGTCGCTTCCCGACGAAAGTCGAAGGACGTGAATTTACCCACACTGAGCAGCGTGTCATCAACCGCATGCTGAAACTGGCGCTGGAATCTTATAGCGACGCATGGAAAGCGATTAACCCGCTGGAAGTGGAATATGTCCGTTCTGAGATGCAGGTGAAATTCACCAATATCACCACCTCTCCGAACGACATCGTCGTGAACACGCCATTCCATGTGGAAATCGGTAACCTGACCGGTGAGTTTAATATTTGTCTGCCATTCAGCATGATTGAACCGTTGCGCGAGCTGCTGGTGAACCCACCGCTGGAAAACTCCCGTAATGAAGATCAGAACTGGCGTGAAAATCTGGTGCGTCAGGTGCAGCATTCACAACTCGAGCTCGTGGCGAGCTTCGCTGATATCTCATTGCGGTTATCACAGATCCTGAAATTACAACCCGGTGATGTTCTGCCGATAGAAAAACCCGACCGCATTATTGCCCATGTGGATGGTGTCCCCGTACTGACAAGTCAGTACGGCACAGTAAACGGCCAGTATGCGTTACGCGTTGAGCACTTGATCAACCCGATATTGAATTCGCTGAATGAGGAACAGCCCAAATGAGTGACATTAACAATCCGTCCGATGAAAACAGCGGAGCACTGGACGATCTGTGGGCTGACGCGTTAAACGAGCAAAAAACGACACCCGCTAAAAGTGCAGCAGATGCTGTCTTCCAGCAGTTGGGCGGTGGTGACGTTAGCGGGACGCTTCAGGATATCGACCTGATCATGGATATCCCGGTCAAACTGACCGTGGAACTGGGCCGTACCCGCATGACCATTAAAGAACTGCTGCGCCTGACGCAGGGTTCTGTGGTAGCGCTTGACGGCCTGGCCGGTGAACCACTGGATATTCTGATCAACGGTTATCTGATTGCTCAGGGTGAAGTTGTGGTCGTGGCCGATAAATATGGCGTGCGCATCACCGACATCATCACGCCGTCTGAACGTATGCGTCGTCTGAGCCGTTAAGAATGAAAACGGAGGCAACAGTATCGCACCCTTCCGCCGTCCCGGATTCACCGCTACTCCAGGTGAGCGGCGCACTGTTCGGTATTATTGCCTTTATTCTCATCGCCGCCTGGCTGGCAAAGCGCTTTGGCCTGGCGGGGAAAACGGCCACTGCTCGCGGCCTGAAAGTCAGTGCCAGCACATCGCTTGGGCCACGTGAACGTGTGGTGATTGTTGATGTTGAAGATGCACGACTGGTGTTGGGCGTGACCGCATCACAGATCAATGTCTTGCATAAACTGCCTCCGGCGCCTGTCTCTGGCGAAACGGATGCAGAGAAACCTGCGGATTTTCAGTCCGTCATGAAGAGTTTGCTTAAGCGTTCCGGGAGATCCTGATGCGCCGTTTGTTGTCCCTTACGCTTGCAGGCGTTGGTCTGTTTGCTCCCGCCGTCTATGCACAACTGCCAGGTTTAGTCTCAACTCCCCTTGCCGGTGGCGGGCAGAGCTGGTCACTTCCGATACAGACTCTGGTGTTTATCACGTCGTTGACGTTTATTCCGGCAATCTTGCTGATGATGACCAGCTTCACGCGCATCATCATCGTATTCGGTTTGCTGCGAAATGCGCTCGGTACACCTTCCGCGCCACCTAACCAGGTTCTGCTGGGACTTGCACTGTTCCTGACCTTTTTCATTATGTCGCCGGTGATTGATAAGATTTATACCGACGCCTATCAGCCATTTAGCGAAGATAAGATTTCCATGCAGGTTGCACTGGAAAAAGGTGCTCAGCCTCTGCGCGAGTTCATGCTGCGTCAAACGCGTGAAGCGGATTTAGCCCTCTTTGCCCGTCTGGCCAATGCGGGCCCGATTCAGGGGCCGGAAGCTGTGCCAATGCGTATTTTGCTGCCAGCCTATGTCACCAGCGAGCTGAAAACGGCATTCCAGATTGGATTTACTATTTTTATTCCATTTCTGATTATCGACCTGGTTATCGCCAGTGTCCTGATGGCCCTCGGGATGATGATGGTTCCACCTGCAACCATTGCGCTGCCATTTAAGATTATGCTCTTCGTTCTGGTTGATGGCTGGCAGTTGCTGGTCAGTTCGCTGGCGCAAAGTTTCTACAGTTAAGGAGCGCGCAATGACACCAGAATCGGTCATGATGATGGGCACGGAGGCGATGAAAGTAGCTATCGCTGTTGCCGCGCCCCTGTTGCTTGTTGCCCTGGTTACCGGTCTGATTATCAGTATTCTTCAGGCCGCCACGCAGATTAACGAAATGACACTGTCCTTTATCCCAAAAATCATCGCCGTATTCGTGGCGATTATTGTTGCCGGACCGTGGATGCTGAATTTGTTGCTGGACTATATGCGCAATCTGTTTACCAACTTGCCGTACATCATCGGCTGATATCAGGATGCTGCACTTTACCAGCGATCAGTGGGTCCAGTGGCTTGGCGTCTATTTCTGGCCGATGCTGCGCGTGCTTGCGCTGATTTCAACCGCCCCAATACTCAGTGAAAAATCGATACCTAAGCGCGTCAAAGTTGGGCTGGGCATCATCATTACGATTATTATTGCCCCTTCGCTACCGCCTGTTGACGTACCTATTTTTTCAGCCAACGCGATTTGGCTCGCCTTGCAACAGATCCTTATCGGTGTTGCGGTCGGTTTTACCATGCAACTTGCCTTCGCCGCCGTGCGTACGGCGGGGGAACTCATCGGTTTGCAGATGGGCTTGTCATTCGCCACCTTTATCGACCCTGGAAGCCATCTGAACATGCCTGTGCTGGCTCGTATCATCGACCTGCTCGCCATGTTGTTGTTCCTCTCTTTCAATGGGCATCTGTGGCTGATCTCTATGCTGGTGGACACCTTCCACACGCTGCCCATTGGTGCGAGTCCTGTAAACAGTAACGCGTTTCTGGCGCTCACTCGAGCCGCAGGACTTATTTTCCTCAATGGTCTGATGCTGGCGCTGCCGATCATCACGCTTCTGCTGACCGTAAACCTGTCATTAGGTTTGCTGAACAGAATGGCGCCACAGCTCTCCGTATTTGTCATCGGCTTTCCGGTGACATTGACGGTCGGACTTTTATTAATGTCATTACTAATGCCACTTATCGCCCCCTTCTGCGAACATTTATTCAGCGAGATATTCAATCTTCTGGCGGATATTGTCAGCGAACTACCACGTAAATAATAACCCGCATTGTTTACATTGTCTTTCTGAGGATATTCCTAAAATAAAACATGAAAAACATCTTCCAGGATATATCTGGTGCGGTTTATTTGTTTCTAACCACCTCACAATACTTAATATTTACTTTACTTTAAGATGATTCCTGGCAAATTATACGTAACTTTACGGGATAGTGAGTTCGCCTGAAAGTCTTTGTCATGCTCACAGGTTATTAATTTTTTCCATCCCGTATGGCTGTTTATGAGCTCTCAGGCAGATGGTGAATTATCGTTACGCATTGAGTGAGGGTATGCCATGTCAACGATCATTATGGATTTATGCAGTTACACCCGGCTAGGGTTAACCGGGTATCTGGCAAGCAGAGGGGTAAAAAAGAGAGACATCAACGATGTACACACCGTTGACGAACTCTCAGCCGCTTGTGAAGAACACAAGCCTGGCGTGGTGTTTATTAATGAGGACTGTTTCATTCACGATCCAGCCAACAGTCAGCACATTAAGCAAATCATTAATCAGCATCCTAAAACTCTGTTTATTGTTTTTATGGCTATTGCAAATATTCATTTCGATGAATATTTGTTAGTTCGTAAAAATTTATTGATCAGCTCCAAATCGATTAAACCAGAGTCGCTGGATGACATTCTGGGCGATTATTTGAATAAAGAAGTAGAGAATGTAGGAGCGGTTAACTTACCCACCCTATCATTAAGCAGAACTGAATCAAGTATGTTGCGAATGTGGATGGATGGGCAAGGGACGATTCAGATCTCGGACCAAATGAATATCAAAGCAAAAACTGTTTCGTCACATAAAGGAAATATTAAAAGGAAAATTAAAACGCATAATAAGCAAGTGATCTACCACGTCGTCCGCCTGACAGATAATGTGACGAATGGTATTTTCGTTAACATGCGTTAGCACGCACAATACCTTTTAGCAATCACCTTGATCTCTGGCCTGGCCAGAGATTTTCGCATTTTGCCGGGAAAGCGCACGCCTCCCGACACAACACTATTCTGCGGTTTCAACAAAGATCCCGTCGGGATGTCCTGCTTCGTTAAAGAACCAAATACCAAGCGGGTAGTCTTCCAGCGATACCAGGTACATTGTGCCTTCATTAAACTGCTCTATCGCCAGCACCACGCCAGGGCGGCGCGGCCCACCGTCCGTTTTGACGGTTACCCGATCGTTGACCTTCATACATTCCTCCTGTGGTTTTGAGCCAGTGTAGAACAAAACACATTATCTGGCATCGCTCGCCCGGTGCGAATGACGTTTTTCTGAGCAGTCTATACTTACCCATGGAGAGGGTGGAATGAGGTACGTGTAATGAAGAGTGGTAAAGAGAGCAGTAACGTCGGCGTAAATGTCGATGCCCTACTTGCAGCAATCAATGAAATCAGTGAAAGCGAGGTTCGCCGTACGGAAGACGACCCCACGAGGGTGATTGTCAATGGAAGGGATTACCATACCTACCGCGAGCTGGCCGAGGCGTTTGAACTCGACATTCACGACTTTAGCGTGACTGAAATAAACCGCTGAAGTGAAAAAAATCCCGGTCATGGGGATGACCGGGATGAAACTTGCTAATGCAAGAAGCACTTGAAAATTCGTTACACCAGGAAATCTGATGTGCCGTAGCACAGTATCTCCAACATTTTTGTATGACAAGTAATTATTTCCACTATGAATGTTTAATTGAATCAATGAGATTTTTTTAATTATACGTCTGAGCGGCCATCCGATGCGGGTTGGCAGGGATCGATTCCAGGTCATCCTCCTTCTTATCGCCCCTTTTCATTTGGGAATAATCTTAGGAAGATCATCAATACGTTGCAGGAGTTACTATGCTTTCACTCCAGGATTCGCTGTTGATTTTCACCGATCTTGATGGAACGCTACTGGATGTGCATACCTACGACTGGCAGCCTGCGGCAGCCTGGCTGGACACGCTGCTGGATCACCAAATCCCGGTGGTTCTTTGCAGCAGTAAGACCGCTGAAGAGATTATTGATATTCAGCAAGATCTCGGTCTGGAAGGGCTACCGTTTATTGCTGAAAATGGGGCAGTCGTTCAGGCGGATATTCGCTGGGACGCATCCTACACCGCACCGCGACTTATACTGGGTGTACCACATAACGAAATTCGCCATGTGGTTGAACACCTCCGTCAACATCAAGGTTATCGATTCACCACTTTCGACGACGTTGATGAGCATACTGTCAGCCAGTGGACGGGCCTTAATCGTTCCCGATCAGGGCTGGCCCGCAAGCACGAAGCTTCCGTAACGCTGATCTGGCGCGATAGCGATGAGAACATGGTGCATTTTGAAGAGGCCCTTGTCAGGCAGGGTTTGAAATTCGTTCAAGGCGCACGCTTCTGGCACATTCTGGATGCCCGATGTGGCAAGGACTGGGCGGTTAAATGGGTCATTGAACAATACCGGCAACTCGACGGTATAGCCCTCACGACCATTGGCCTCGGTGATGGCCCTAACGATGCACCTCTGCTGGACAGCGTTGATTACGCCGTCATTGTGAAAGGGATAAACCGCCACGGTGTTCACCTTCTGGATGATCGCCCCGCGAGGGTTTATCACACTCAGCTACCCGGCCCTGCGGGTTGGCGTGAAGGGCTTGATCATTTCTTCTCGTGATCGTGCCATACCACCTGGTTGCGTCCAGATTGCTTGGCCTGATACAGACGTGCATCAGCGATAGACTGCAGCTGTTCAAAGTCATAATGACCTTTCTCTTGCGAGCCACTCACCCCCAGCGAGGCACTGACGCGTATTGTCGTGCTCTTTTTCACCAGAATCTCTTTGCTGTTAATGCGTGCGCGAATGCGCTCTGCAATCCCGGCGGCGGCCTCAAGCGTGATGCCTGGAAGCACAACACAGAACTCTTCCCCACCCACTCGCCCCGCCACATCATTACTGCGTAATCCGCTGGCAATTAACCCTGCGGCATGTGAAAGCACCTTGTCTCCGGCCTGATGGCCAAAGCGATCGTTAATGCTCTTAAAATGGTCCAGATCTATCTGAATCACCGCCAGCGGCAGTGACTTCTCCTGACACTGCACCGCCAGTATTTTAGCGCGCTCAAACAATGCATCTCGGTTATTCAGACGCGTCAGTGGATCATGCCATGCCTGCCACTGAAGCGAATGCTGAAGGGTATACATATTGCTCACCATTCGGCGGATGACCAGCCAGGAGATCAGCAGCATGGCGGTGAACAGCGCCCAAAGTAATGCCAGCGCGATGCTGATACTCCCAAAATCACCGCGCACGCCCTCATGCAGGGTGTGGATGCGCAGAACGACACCATCAAAATGGTCGAGCCGTTCCCAGGTTACAAAACGCGTTCCCATGCGAATTTCGCCCTGGGTATCGCTCTCAATAGCATGCGCTACCTGTGCCATTTCACGTTCATCAAAGCGATTAATATGACGGACAGAAGGTTCAGAAGAGGCAATCATATTGAGCCTGCTGTCGTAAAGCTGATACTCGCCTTCCGTATGATCATCCATTGCGTCCATCAGGAAGCGCTTCATGGTCGTTAAGGCAAAATCCATTGCGACAACGCCATACCAGTAGTGGTCATAATAGATTGGTACGCTTGCAGTAATTACCGGGGCATTGCCCGTGTACGCTGTCGGCGGAGAGACAAACCACCGTATCGCACGTGAACGATTTTCCCGCTCTGATTGTTGCGTAAACCAGGGCTGAGTGACGAACCGGTAGTAACGCGAGACGATATCAACGGTTTGAGATGTCGTGTCCGTAGAAAGATAAAAACCAGCACGCGAAATATAAAAAACCCGCTCTTCCCTTTGCGGTGACGAAGAGGCCAGACGGAGCAAATAGCCTAACTCAAGTGCCGCAGAAAGCTCGTTGTTCACCCGTTCGTCATCACGAGACAACAACGTTGTTTTTTCGACAAAAGCATCTGAGACGCCGTTTATCGGAAGTGTACGGTCTTTATCGACAGCAAGTTGCCAGAATGGCGTGTTACGTACCGTTTTAAAGCGAAAGACGGCATCATGCAGTACGCCAAAGGCAAGGGGTGTTTGCAGGGCATCACGCATGCTGTGACGGAAAAAAAGCAATTTATCAACATTAAACTGCAGTTGCCTGTCCAGTGCGTTGGCAACATTTTCCAGATGGTTACGTTGGCTGGATATATAAGCATCTTCCAGCACCACAACTTCACGCCAGGTCAATAGCGTGGAGAAGATCAAGACCACAAGAAAACAGAGATTCACAATCCGCCCTGGATTGCTTTGCTTTTGCAGCCACTGCAGAAAGGATCGTTTTACAACATAGGTATCACGCTGCACACACACTCCCTGATTACCCGTCTTCCCCTGCGTATACCCACCACGCGTGGAGACCTATGTAGAGACTCGCCAGTAAAAACGCCCGGACAAGCCGGGCGTTATGTGATTAAGCCTTGTCGCACTTTTGCCGTCCATCCCCCGGCTTGAGTTCGTCTTCACGAAACGCTTCTCGCTTGATGCCATAACCATCGTACCACCGGCATTCCACCATACCACTGGAATATCCGGTGACAATCATGCGAGGACCGCCCTTCTTAGGCTTAACTTCATCACTGACCAAAAAGACCATACCTGCCTCCTGTATCAGGGTGAAACTGTTTCAATTTAGACGAGGAATGGCCTTTTTGCATCCTTCAGGATGAAACAATTAGTGCGACGTTCCGCGGATCTTTCCGACAACCTTAACCGCCATGACGACGACGCCGCCAACGATAAACCCAAGAACCAGATTGAGCAGCGTCGGCAGGATTGCCGCCATCAACGCCCCCTGGGACGTTGCGAAATGTTCAATCGCATGGTGAAGTGGCGCAATACCATGTACCACAATCCCCCCTCCGACGAGAAACATCGCCAGCGTCCCGATAACGGACAAACTCTTCATCAACCAGGGAGCAAGGACCAGCAGTCCTCCACCAATCGCTTTCGCCACCTTACTGGATTTATCCGCCAGCCAGTAGCCGATATCATCCAGTTTGACGATGATCCCCACCAGACCATACACGCCCACGGTAACCAGAATCGCAATGCCGGACAGAATCAGCACCTGATTCAGCAACGGCGACTCAGAGACAATGCCCAGTGTGATCGCGACGATTTCTGCTGACAGAATAAAGTCGGTGCGAATGGCTCCTTTGATCTTATCGCGTTCAAACGTTTTTGGATCTTGTGCTGCAAGTGCCTCCAGTCGCTGCTGACGCGCCTCGGGCGTTTCTTTTTCTTTGCGGGAGGCCAGGGTATGCAGTACTTTTTCCACGCCTTCAAAGCACAGAAACGCACCCCCAACCATCAGCAAAGGCGTAATCGCCCAGGGAATGAACGCACTGATCAGCAATGCCAGCGGGACCAGGATCACTTTATTGAGGAACGATCCCTTTGCCACTCCCCACACAACCGGTAATTCCCGGTTTGCGCGAACACCGCTGACCTGCTGCGCATTAAGCGACAAATCATCACCCAACACACCCGCGGTTTTTTTGGCCGCCAGTTTTCCCATGACCGAAATATCATCCAGCAAGGTGGCAATATCATCCAGCAATGTTAACAAGCTACTTCCTGCCAAAATCTCTATCCTTCTTTTTTTGATAATTAAGTGAATAGTATGGAGCAAAAGTGAAAGCGCTGGAACAAGTGCTTTAAGTCAACAATAAATTCACATCAACGCCACAATTAAGGGCTCGCCAGCGCGATAGTTTTGACGTTTACTATGAGCGACCTTTTTATTCCGTCGTGAGGGATTATGCGTTTCCGGCACTTATTACCACTCATTGGAGCGCTTTTTTCGCTCTATATCATCTGGGGTTCGACCTATTTCGTCATTCGTATCGGTGTGGAAAGCTGGCCACCGCTAATGATGGCTGGCATTCGTTTTCTCTCTGCTGGCATTCTGCTGTTGGCTTTTCTACTGTTACGTGGGCATAAACTTCCCCCGTTACGACCGTTACTCAATGCCGCATTGATTGGTTTGCTGTTATTAGCTGTCGGGAATGGCTTTGTCACCGTAGCGGAACATCAAAATGTGCCATCAGGCATCGCGGCGGTTGTTGTGGCCACCGTTCCGCTGTTTACGCTCTGTTTTAGCCGCCTCTTTGGCATCCGTACCCGTAAACTGGAATGGCTGGGCATCGGAATTGGACTGGCCGGGATTATTCTGCTTAACAGCGGCGGCAATTTGAGCGGCAATCCCTGGGGGGCGTTATTGATTTTGATTGGCTCGATGAGCTGGGCGTTCGGCTCGGTGTATGGCTCACGTATCGAGTTGCCCTCCGGCATGATGGCCGGTGCAATCGAGATGCTGGCTGCGGGTATTGTACTGCTTACGGCCTCCATGCTGACCGGCGAGAAGTTAACGGCGATGCCGGACTTATCCGGTTTCCTGGCGGTGGGATATCTGGCCTTGTTTGGTTCGATCATCGCCATTAACGCCTATATGTTCCTGATCCGCAGTGTGTCACCTGCCGTCGCGACCAGTTATGCCTATGTTAACCCTGTTGTTGCGGTATTACTGGGAACAGGTTTTGGCGGAGAAACGTTATCAACCGTCGAATGGCTGGCTCTTGGGGTGATCATTCTTGCAGTTGTGCTCGTGACACTGGGCAAATATTTACTGCCCGCTAAACCCGTGGTGACACCTTGTTAGGCAGAGAAACCTTAACCATGTGAATGCCCTGAGTATCGATCTGCGCGGCTTGTCCGCCGTCGCAGATCCACTCTTCCAGTCGGTCGATTAACGCAACATCATCCAGCTTCATTTTGCCGCGTAGTGCACACTCCCAGACGACCAGAACCCGCCATCCCTGCGCAACAAGTGCGGCAATGTCCCGCGCATCTCGCGCAACGTTTTTGCCAATTTTATCCAGCCAGAATTCGGTTCGCGTGGCAGGAACCTTAAACAAATAGCAATGATGGTGATGCCAGAAACAACCGTGGGTGAAAATAATGCACTGGTACTCGTCGATGACAAAATCAGGACGGCCGGGAAGCGTCGCATCCTGCACCCGGAATGCAAAACCTGCCTGTGAAAGCCCTCTGGCAAGGCGCTTTTCAATCTCGGTATCACGCGTGCCTATCGCACGCATGTTTTTACTGCGCGTAGCCTTATTGTGCACATCCGTCATTAACGGCCTCACGCTGGCGAAGTTTGACCGCCTGTTTAATCCGCGACTCCAGCAGTTTTGCCACGGCCGCAAAAGCCGGAACCACGACTGAGTTGCCAAATTGTCGGTAAGCCTGCGTATCTGATACAGGGATGCGGAAACTGTAGCCTTGAGGCGTCTCAAACCCCATCAAACGGGCGCACTCACGTGGAGTCAAACGACGGGGACGATGGCGCTGGTTTTGCGGGTCGTCAAAGTCCTTCTCCCCTAGCGCTTTATCCCAGCCTCTGTCGATCAGGATCTCTGCGCCATCTTTATAGTAGCGAGCAGACAATGTTCGGGTAACGCAGTGTGGGTCTGTTGGGTCGACCATCCCAAAACCAAAGCCGTTGCCTTTCGCCTGGTGCTTTTTGGCATAACGGTAGAGATATTTCCACAACACGGGCGTCAGGATAAATTTTGCATCCACAACAGGCTCCAGCAGGCTGGCAAGTGATGGCCGGCGAGTTGGATATAAAGCCGGAATATCACGCAGGGTAAAATCACCGCGCAAATTGAGATCGCGACGGAATCCCACCAGCACAATGCGCTCCCGATGCTGAGGAAGAAAATGCTTACCATCAATAATTTTAGGGTCGTCAGCGCCCATATCCTGCGCATCAGCCACGTCATAACCCAGCTCATCGAGAGTTTGCATGATAATGCGGAAGGTTTTCCCCCCATCATGGCTCTTGAGATTCTTGACGTTTTCCAGCACAAAAATAGCCGGGCGGCGCGCATCAATAATACGGACAACATCAAAAAACAGCGTTCCCTGCGTATCGCAGGCAAAACCATGCGCACGCCCCAGTGCATTTTTTTTCGAGACCCCCGCAAGGGAGAACGGCTGACACGGGAATCCCGCCAGCAAAACATCATGGGCAGGGATCGTTGCGCGAATATGCTCTGCGGCCTCTTCATCCGTGACTCCGCTTTTGTGGCTCAACGTAACATCACGAATATCGGTATTAAAATGGTGAGCGGAAGGATCACAATACCAGTTGGCTTTATAAGTGCGCACTGCATGTTTGTTCCATTCACTGGTAAACACACATTGCCCGCCAATCGCTTCAAACCCGTGACGAATCCCCCCTATCCCGGCAAAGAGATCGATAAATCGGAAAGCATACGCCGGATGAGCTGCACAAGGCCGCGGCAGCAGATTCTGCAAGAGCCGAAACTCGCCGTCACTCATGCGATGCCCGGCGCGCTCACTGGTAAGCAGTCGTTTAAGAATCGCCGGGCTCCAGTGACTCTCACCGTGAGCCTCCAGCTGATTTGCCAGAGTTTTAGCATCATAAATGTCCAGCAGATGCTGCAATAACGCCTGCACAGCGGCCGTGGATTTCTCTGCCAGCTGAAGTTCGGGCTCAGTCACTGATCGATTTTCCTGCATTCTTTTAACCGGACAATAAAGACGGCGGACAGATTACCACAGTTCAGGATGTCAAACTGCGGCGGAAACGGCGTTGAACCTGGCTATCTAAACCCAGGCAATCCCCCTGTAATTCAGCGCTCAATTTGGCCATGAATTGGATCAGAAAATCGGCATTGTGGCGTGCCAGTTCACGGCCTATTTCTGTTTGCATCGTTTCGGGTAAACGGAGCAGCTTGGTCTGGAAATGATCGAGGGCAAATTTCCGGTCATCCAGCGTACGGGCATCCGCAAAGGGGTCCTCGGCATCAAATAATGCAACGCCAAGTGCACCAGACACAGCAAAAACGCGCGCCAGGCCAATAGCGCCTAATGCTTCTAGCCTGTCGGCATCCTGGACAATGCAGGCCTCCACCGTTTTTGGCGCAATCGCGGCGCTAAAGCTGTGCGCTTCAATGGCATGCTCGACGGCAGCATAGCTTTCTGTCGGAAAATCAGGGAAATCACGACTCAGAATTTGGCGAGTTTTACGTGCCGCTAACTGAGATGACTGACTGCGTTGCGGATGGTTTTTGGGCAGGCTAACAATGTCATGAAAATAGCACGCCGTGAGGACGACCAGGTGATCGACTGTTTGGTTAACCATGATGCGCTGCGCCGTCATCCAGACACGGCGGAAATGGGAAATATCATGTGCTGCGTCGTCCGTAGCATGATTTTCTTCAAGCCAACATTCGAAACGGTGTTGCCACTGAGAAAGTGTCATTATCACGTCCTGTCACCGGAAATCGCTACAATAACAACTTTTCTCAGCGCTATCACGAGTTGTCCGCACGAGGGCGCGTATACCAGGCAATCCCGCCCAGGATCAGTCCCACCGTACCCAGGACCAGGAAACCCAGCAATGCACCCAGCCATTTACCGCTGGTCGATCCTAAATCGCCCTCAACCACTGTACCAGACAGGGCTGGAATTTTACTGACAACCCACATATAGCGGACCATAGCCCAGACAAAGTAGCCGCAAAATGCGTAGAACACCCACAGGGCCAGTTTGCCTCCCAGGCTACGTTCGTTTTGTTGTTCCATCTTGAACCCTTACTCAACGGTCAATACGCGTGACCGTTTTCACATAGCACACACCATTTTGTGATATTTATCACATTTTGTCATTTAATGCTGCCATCGGCGACCCTTTCAAGCCATCAGTTTGCGTTAAGTTGATCTCAGGCAAGTTTTCCCGCGTCCCCCCTGATCCAGTAATACGAATGAGCATAATAGATGACACGTCTGATTTTATTGAATGATATGAATAAGTGAGTTCCTGGCATTTCAGAATAAAAATGCTGAGAAATATTTCCTGAAGAGTAAGTAAAAGTAATCATTACTGGACTCAAAAATAACACCATACTCATTATTTATATTTCAACCAGAAAACATAGATATCGCAACTAATATACAAATAAAAAATATCCACAAAACAACAATAAACATAGTAAATACATAATCATGCATTAAACTAATGCATTTCAAACAATCATTCATGTGAAAAATAAAGAGATAAATTGAAATATATAGAAATACTTTTTATCATTTAATTACATATATTTTTGAAACTAAATGCGAACACTTAGAATAGTATCAACCCCGTGATTCCGGAGGGTAATCACGTATATTCATAATATCTATATTTAAAGGGAATATATAATGAAAAGAAAAGTTCTGGCTATTCTTGTACCCGCATTATTAGTGGCTGGCGCAGCAAATGCAGCCGAAATCTACAGCAAAGACGGCAACAAAATAGATTTCTACGGCAAAATGGTCGGTGAACGCGTCTGGTCGAGCACTGATAGCAACAACAGCGAGAATGCTGATACCTCTTACGCACGTTTCGGCGTCAGAGGCGAAACGCAAATCAACACTCAACTGACGGGTTTCGGCCAGTTTGAATACAACATCGATGCCAGCAAACCTGAAGGTAGCCAGGACGAAAGCACCCGTCTGGCTTTTGCTGGCCTGAAATACGCTGACTACGGCTCATTCGATTATGGCCGTAACTACGGCGTAGCCTATGATGCAGCTGCGTATACTGATATGTTAGTTGAATGGGGTGGCGATTCATGGGCCTCTGCAGACAACTTCATGAATGGTCGTGCCAACGGTGTAGCAACTTACCGTAATACCGATTTCTTCGGCATGGTTGATGGCCTTAATTTCGCGCTGCAATACCAGGGCAAGAATGACAACCGCGTCCAAAGCAAAGCAAATGGCGACGGCTACAGTATGTCCGTCAACTACAATGTAGATGGTTTTGGCTTTGTCGGCGTTTATGGTAAATCTGACCGTACCAACCAGCAGAGTGCTGATGGCTACGGCGACAACGCAGAAGTCTGGTCACTGGCTGCAAAATATGACGCAAACAGTGTCTATGCTGCAGTGATGTACGGCGAAACCCGTAACATGACGAAAACGGGCTCAGACCACGGTTTTGCTAACAAAACCCAGAACATTGAAGCTGTCATTCAGTACCAATTCGATTTCGGCCTGCGTCCATCCCTGGGCTACGTCTATTCTCAGGGCAAAGACCTGGGTGCTAAAGACGGCCAGAAAGGCGTTAACGCAGATCGTGTCAATTACATCGAAGTGGGTACCTGGTACTACTTCAACAAAAACATGAACGTGTACACCGCTTATAAATTCAACCTGCTGGATGAAGAAGACGGTGCGATTACCGGTAACGCCACTGACGACCAGTTCGCAATGGGTATTGTTTACCAGTTCTAATCCCCATCAATACCAAAGCCCGCGTTAGCGGGCTTTTTTTGTCTTTAAGGCTTATTCTTAAGGTGCTTCCTGCAATGCCACGCGAATAAATCCATTATTCTGTGCAAGCAAGTCATGGGCTTTCCATGCATCCAGCCCAGTGAGCACCATCAACACCGCTGTTTTGCAATTACCGTTACAACTCTCCAGCGCGGCTTTCGCGACAGACCGGTTACACCCTCCCGCTTCCATCACGATGGCAATTTGCCGCTCAGCCCATTTGGTGCTGCTGGCTTCAAGGTCAACGCGCAAGTTGCTGTATACGCGGCCGGAACGAATAGCCAGGCCAGTCATAATCATATTGAGGATCATTTTTTGGGCGATCCCCGCTTTGGCATTCACGTACCCCGCCACGACATCTGCACCAAGTTCAGGGGCAATCACCATGCTCGCTAATTGTGCGGCTTCACTTTGCGCATCCTCAGTAATGATAGCGACAGGCGAACCCAGCGACCAGCCATGGCGCATCGCTCCCCAGACCCAGGGCGTCTTTCCACTGACGGTGAGCGCCAACATCATATCGTGCTCGCCAAAGTTGATATCCTGAAGGGCGGCAACACCGCGTTCATAGCTTCCCGCCACATCACCCGCCGTCAGGCTGATGACTGGATGTTTTCCAGGCGCAAATTCTGCCGCCGCTTGTTCGGCCATGCGTCCCGAAGGCCCCGCGCCAACGATCACTAAACGGCCACCGTGACTAAGCGTCGCCGCCGCATTATCCACGACACGAGCAATGGTATTTAAAAATGGTGTAATAGCGTCGGAGATCTGTGCATCGTCCTGGTGAATGACATTCAGCATATCCAGCGTAGACAATCTGTCGATATTCATCGTGCTGGCGTGCCGTCTTTCCTTGACTGAACCGGTAAGCATAATGCTCATAAACTGCCTCCTTCTTATGAGTTCCCACACACTATAAAGTGTTTTATATGGATGACCTGCGAAGGGGGTCACGAAAAGAAGAGCATTTGCATGCTTTTACATGGCTTTAAGAAAAGCGCGTCATCGGCGATAATTAGCCCTTTCTTATTCATCGCGGAGTTTTAATGAGCGATTTACAGCCTTTCACTCTGACGCGCAAGCGTCCCATGAAACTGAACACATTAGTGACGTTAATGGTGTGCGGGATTATCGGCTCGGTTTTGCTGGTCGTGTTTGCACTCTATTCAGTGCAGATCACCAGAGCAACTCGTGATGATGTCAAAGATACAGCCCTCGGGATTGCCAGAACCCTTGCTGACAGCCCGGAAGTCAAACGCGGGCTAATGCAACCGCCTCAAGCCGATATCATTCAGCCCATTGCCCAGGCCGTGACGCAGCGCAACGACCTGCTGTTTGCGGTTGTCACTGACATGCGGGGCATCCGTTATTCTCACCCGAACGAAGCCCTGCTTGGGCTGCATTTTATTGGTGATGACCTGCTTCCGGCTTTAGAGGGCAAAGAGAATGTCTCGGTGAACCGGGGCGTCCTCGCTGAAGCCTTGCGCGTTTTTACCCCCATCTATGATGCCCAACACCAGCAGATTGGCGTTGTCGTGGTAGGGATCTCACTCAATAAAGTGGAAGAACAGATTACTCGAGGTCGCCAAAACGCCCTCTGGACAATTCTTTTCAGTATTCTGATGAGTTCATTGGGGATCTGGGGTCTGGTTCGGGTTCTGAAGCGCATCCTGTTTGGTCTCGAACCCTATGAAATTTCGGCGTTATTTGAACAACGCCAGGCGATGTTGCAGTCGCTCAGAGAAGGTGTTGTTGCTGTCGATATTCAGGGGCGGGTTACGATGATAAACCATGCCGCACGGCAGATGTTACTTCTGCCCGCAGGTCACCAGACCGAAACATCAGGTGAAGCGCCCCACTCTCCTCTGCTGGCAAGCCTGCGCGACGTATCGAAAACGGGTGTTGCGCGGCAGGATCAGGAAATTAACTGCAATGGGCGGCTGTTACTGTGCAATATGGTTCCAGTCAAAAGTCAAAACCAGATCATTGGTGCAATCAGCACCTTCCGCGATAAAACCGAGATCAGCCAGTTGATGCAACGTATTGACGGTATGGTCAACTATGTCGATGCGCTTCGCTCCCACACCCATGAATTTATGAATAAGCTGCATGTAATTCTGGGCCTGCTGCACATGAAGCGTTATGACAAACTGGAAGAGTACATTATCCAGACAGCACATAATTATCAGACCGATATTGGGGCGATTCAGCACAAAATTAAATCGCCGGTGATTGCCGGCTTTCTGCTGGGCAAAATTAATCGCGCCAAAGAGGCCGGAGTCAGCCTGTCATTGGCGGATGAATGTCAATTGCCGGATACCGCCAATGAACAACAGGTGGCTGTGCTGATTACCGTTCTGGGCAATTTGATTGAAAATGCCCTGGATGCCATGGTCGGTCAGGCTGAAGGTGAAATCAGCCTGCTGCTGCACTATCAAAATGGCTGGCTCAGTTGTGAGGTCAGCGATGACGGTCCGGGAATCGACCCCATGCGGCTTGACGATATTTTTACGAAGGGCTACTCAACGAAGGGTGAAAACCGTGGTGTTGGGCTGTTCCTTGCACGTCAACAGCTCCAGAATCTGGGCGGAGATATCACCGTCGAATCGGAGCCTGGCGTATTTACCCAATTTTTTGTTCAGATCCCCTGGGATAGCGAGAGGAATATCGCGTGATAAATGTATTAATTGTCGATGATGATGCCATGGTAGCCGACCTCAACCGTCTGTACGTCAACCGTGTAGAAGGTTTCAGCTGCTGTGGCGTCGCCTCCACGCTTAACCAGGCCGAGGCGCTCATCAATAATCCGGGTCACCCCATCGATCTGGTGCTGCTGGATGTCTATATGCAGCAAGACAATGGGCTTGATCTTCTGCCCATTATTCGCGCGTCAGGTCGCCCTATTGATGTGATTATGATCTCATCAGCCTCTGATGCCACGACAATCCAGACCTCGATGCACTACGGCGTGGTGGACTATCTGATTAAACCCTTCCAGTTCCCACGCTTTGAAGAGGCGCTCAACGGCTGGAAAGCCAAAAACAGCCTGATGGGTTCACACCAGTATTATGAGCAGGCGGATGTGGACAGGCTGCTGCACGGCGGAGCGCCTGAGCTGGCCGACAGCAAGCGACTGCCAAAAGGACTCACCCCGCAAACGCTGCGCACCATTTGTCAGTGGATTGACGGACATCCGGAGACAGAATTCTCAACCGATGACCTGGCGAATGCAGTCAACATTTCGCGCGTGTCGTGTCGTAAATATCTGATTTGGCTTGCGCAAATCAACATTCTGTTTACCAGCATTCACTACGGCGCGACCGGACGTCCGGTCTATCGTTATCGCCTCCAGCCAGAGCAGATGGCACTGCTCAGACAATATTGCCAGTAACGCGGTATTGGCTGTCCAATAACGTAAAGCGGAAGTGGTTCATCGACGAGATAACAACCTCTTTCGCTTTCGTCACAAAGATTGCCTCAATATCGGGCCGCGCATGCAGCGCGGCACATCCCTTCTCAACGCCCATGCCATACATCAGCGTGGTCCAGATATCGCCGTCGAGAGAGTGGGATGAAATAATCGTGACACTGTCCAGCTCATTATCCAGCGGATATCCCGTACGGGGATCAAGGATGTGGTGATAGCGTTTGCCATTTAGCTCAAAATAACGCTCATACGTCCCCGACGTCACGACGGAGAGATTCTCCACCTCCATCGACCCAATCAGTTCATCGTGTGCAAAGGGCTTTTTCAATCCCACGCTCCAGCCCCCTTCCGGCGATCCTAGCGTCTGAATATTACCGCCCAGATTTATCAGCCCCCGTTCAACGCCCTGTTTGCGCAGATAATCCCGCACCCGATCAGCAATATACCCTTTGGCGATTGCACCAAGATCAATCTCCATGCCCGCCTGAGTCAGAAAAACGCTGGTATTTGCGTCATCAAGTACCACATCGTCAGGATGAGTGATGGCAAGCAGTGCACGAATCTCCTGTGCCGGCGGCACGGTGTCGCCCTTAAAACCAATTTTCCAGCGTTTCACCAGTGGGCCAATCGCCAGATTAAATGCACTTCCCGGCAGCACGCTGGCGGCTTTAGCACAACGAATCAGCTCATACACCGGGCGGCTAACGACCACCGGATGCTGCCCGGCCGCAAGGTTGATATCCATCACCTGAGAAGGTACACGGTTTACAGTGAGTAAATCTTCATACTGCTTGATTAAGCGGAAAACGCGAGAAGCCAGGGCTTCGTCGTGGGAAAAAAGCTTCAGGAGAATGGGAGACCCCATCAGGACGGCAGAATAGCTGTAAACGCGATGATCGGCAGGCATGCAGTAGCTCCTCGGTTGTAGCCCCGGTCAGCGCCACGCCGCCGGGGAGATTGCCGGACAAGCGTGATGCTTATCCGGCCTACAATGACGGCTGACTTATGCTTTTTTTGAACGCATCGCCGCCTGATGCCCGGCAAGAGTACCAAAAATAATGATATCCGCCACTGCGTTGCCGCCGATACGGTTGCCGCCGTGGATACCGCCAACCACTTCACCAGCGGCAAATGCCCCTGGGATCACGTTGTGATCGTTATCCAGCACGCAGGTGTCGGTGTTGATTGTCACCCCGCCCATTGTATGGTGCACACCTGGCGCAATCTGGATCGCGTGGAACGGGCCTTCATTGATTGGTGCACGCAATGCGGTCGTACGGCCAAAATCATCATCATGCTGTTTTTCAACAAAGCTGTTGTAGCGCTCCAGCGTCGCCAGGAAGGTGTGGTAATCCATACCCAATGCTTCTGCCAGTGCTTTTGGTGAACTGGCGCTGGTGACAAACCCTTTGGCAATGTATTCGTCAGCGGCTTTGTTTTTAGCACGGACATGCTCATCAAAGACGATGTAGGCATATTTTTCAGGCAGGGCGATGATCTGCGCCGATACTTTGTCGCGGGTCTCCATTTCGTTGAAGAAACGGCGCCCTTGCTGGTTCACCAGAATGGCCCCGCCACCACGAATTGATTCGGAAATCAGGTACGAGGTTTTCTGTTCCACGGTTGGATGGATCTGGATCTCACCCATATCCACAGTCCCCGCGCCAATGCGTTCCAGTAATGCGATACCGCCGCCTGTCGCACCTTTATGGTTGGTGGTCACAAAGCCTTCCAGGTCAGGGCGATATTTTACGACCATTTGGCTGTTTGCACTGAATCCACCGGTTGCCATGATGACGCTTTTGGTCGCGACGGTGACAATGTCGTTCTCTTCCGTCGTTAAACGCACGCCCGTCACTTCACCGTTTTCGAAGATAATCTCGCTTACTGACGTATCAAGCATCACGTCGATATTGCGTTTGTTGACGTTACGCACCAGACCGCTGATCAGATAACCGCCTACCGCAGAACCATCTTTTGGACGGTGGGTACGGTCAATGCTCATTCCCCCGGTGGTGGTGATGTCGTTCAGCATAATCCCACGCGTTGCCAGCCATTCAATGGCCTCTGGCGCATTTTCAACAAAGCGGCGCAGCAGCTCTGGATTATTTTTGTTTTTGCCGCCTTTCAGCGTCTCCTGGTAGAACAGCTCTTTGCTGTCCTGGATACCTTTCACACGCTGGAAACGGGTTTCCGCAGCGTTCATCCCGGCAGACGCTTTGATGGTGTTCCCGCCGATAGTCGGCATTTTCTCAACAATCAGTACGCTAGCGCCTTCATCGTGAGCCTGAATAGCCGCGGCCAGCCCTGCGCCGCCACTCCCGACAACCACAACGTCTACGCATTTGGTTTCATTAGGATCTACACCCTCTTCAGCAGCAAGTGCCTTACTGGATTTCACCATCGCTTTTGACACCGCTTTCTTAACCGCTTCGCTTTGGCTGGTTGCCCCCGTGATGGCATCCACATGCGGGGTGTTGGCATCCAGAATACGCGAGCGGATCTCTTCGAAGCTGGTCACAAACTCAACGTCCTGATTTGGACCTTCAGCCAGCTCAATATCGGCAATACGGTCGGTCTCCAGGCTGACATTGATGACCAGCTCATTCACATCATCCTGCACTTTCTCGACAAACATGCCCGGTTTGAATCTGGATTCCGTCATGCTCATATCGCGGATCATCGCCTCTACCAGCGAGAATCGCCACAGCGGCTCCGGGATGCTCAACGCTTCACGTTTGGTGCTGTCCATAAACAGCTCAAGGGTTTCACCCTCACGAATGCGGTCAGTCCAGTCCGGGTATGCAATGGTCGCACGACCCACGGCAATCAGGTCGTAGCCGTGATCCAGCGCGTCATTCACATCCGACGCATTGACGACGCCGCCCACGCCCATCACCGGTATTTGTGCCAGCGTTTCTGAACGCAACGCACAATATTTTTCGATAAGCGGGGTCGGATCTTGTGTATCGACAATGGACGGACGCAGCGTTGCGCCAACGGAAAAGTGCAGATAATCCACACCACGTGCCGCCAGTTTTTCCAGCAAATACATGGTGTCGTCAAAGCGAATTCCGGGGACTTCCATCTCTTCCGGGGAGAAGCGGTAGCCAATGATGAATGCGTCATCTGCGTACTGGCGTACCATTTTGTGGGTGATATCCAGCACAGCCAGCGGGAACTTCGCACGGTTGTCACGGCTGCCACCCCATTCATCGTCACGCTGGTTAGAGTTCGGAGAGTAGAATTGCTGGATCAGATAGGTGTTCGCACCGTGGATCTCGACACCATCGAAACCGGCCTGAATGGCACGGCGAACGGCCTCACCAAACTTGCCGATCATGCCTTCTACTTCGTCTGCCGTTAAGGCAACCGGCGTTGCAGCCCCATCGCGCGGTGCAGCAACAGCACTTGGTCCAACAGGGGTACGGCCACCGATCAGTTTTGGGTCGACCATACGACCACCATGATAAATCTGCAGAAGGGCTTTCGACCCTTTGGATTTAATGGCCTCCGCGATTTTGGCCAGACCGGCGATTTTCTCATCGTTATCGATGCCAATCGCGCCAGGGAAAGCCAGGCCGAGATCGTCGACAAAACAGCATTCCACGATGATTGTACCGATGCTGCCAGAACGCGCCCGGTAGTACTCCACCAGCTCACTGGTGACTGTGCCGTCATAATAACCAGTACAGGTGGTCATTGGGGCCATTAATAAGCGGTTTTTCAGTTCTGTGCCATTCGGTAATGTGAATGGGCTAAGAATACGTTCGTTAGTGCTCATAATAGAAACTCCAAACTTTAAAAATTAAGAATTCGTTATCGGGCCAGGTTTTATTTCGTTTTTATGCCGATGTCATGATATTAATATAGCGGTTTTTTTAGTTTCTAAAGTTATTACGTTAGTTATAAAACTATTTAATCACTGCAATAACATTAATAACACATTGGTGTTAGCAATATAAATTAAGCCGTTTACATATATTTAAAAACCGTTAACTTTTTAGTTACTTTAACTGTCATTATAAAATCAATAAAAACACCATAAAAACAATGAGTTAATAAAAACAATCGTTTGCTATTGAGATTAAATTGTGAAGATAAATGTCGCAAAACAAATAATACCCATATAACTCTATATAGTTATTAAGCAAAGATTAAAAATGCTTCCCTCATTCTATTTTATTGATCGCGATCAACAGAAGTAGCCCCCAAAGGAGCAATATATAAATATCATCATTTTTTAATTTAGCGCATTCAAAACTGCGTTAAATCGTTATTAGTGAAATTGCAAAATACGACTTTAATAACTAAAGAAAGAAAAGAAACTAAAGAAATCAAATTTGTAATTTCAGGCTAAATCGAATTACTGACAACTTAAGACGCGAAACTATGAATACAAAAACTGCTGTAACGCCCACAGTGGCGAGCAAGCCAACAGACGGAAATAAAAAACGTCTGCTGATGATGGCACTGCCGATTATCGTCGCGGTACTGCTGCTGTTTGTTCCTGTACCTGATGGATTGCCTCCCTATGCATGGCATTACTTCGCCATCTTTGTCGGTGTCATCGTCGGGTTAATCTTCGAACCTTTACCGGGCGCAGTCATTGGCCTGACGGGTGTCGTGGCCATTGCACTGTGCAGCCAGTGGGTGCTGTTCAGCCCGGAACAACTGGCTGATCCAAAGTTCAAACTCGCAGGTGCGTCCTTTAAATGGGCCGTGAGCGGCTTTGGTAACTCAACGGTATGGCTGATTTTCGGTGCATTCATGTTCGCCGCAGGCTATGACAAAACGCGCTTCGGTCGCCGTCTGGCGCTGATTCTGGTGAAATATCTGGGCCGCCGCAGCCTCACTCTCGGGTATGCCATCACCTTCGCCGATCTGCTGCTGGCTCCGTTTACTCCCTCCAATACCGCGCGTAGTGGCGGGACCATCTACCCGATTATCGCCAACCTGCCGCCGCTGTATGGTTCTAAACCGAACGACCCAAGCGCACGTAAGATTGGTTCTTACCTGATGTGGGTCGCAATTACCGCAGCCTGTATCACCAGTTCAATGTTCCTCTCCGCCCTGGCCCCTAACCTGCTGGCACTGGCGCTGGTGAAAAGCATCGTAGGGATTAACATCTCCTGGGGGACCTGGTTCATTGCCTTCCTTCCACTGGGTGTCCTGCTGATTTTAGTTATGCCGCTGCTGGCCTACTGGTTCTACCCACCTGAAGTAAAAGTGAATGATGAAGTGCCGCTGTGGGCATGCCGTGAGCTGGAAAAACTGGGCAAACTGTCACGTAATGAAATCCTGCTGCTGGTGTTTGTATGCTGTGCGCTGCTGATGTGGATCTTCGCTGCCGCCTGGATTGAACCTGCGATGGCTGCTCTGCTCATTGTCAGCCTGATGCTGTGGACTGGCGTGCTGGAATGGAACGACATCACCGGTAACAAAGCGGCCTGGAACACTTTCGTCTGGTTCGCCACGCTGGTCGCCCTGGCTGACGGCCTCTCCTCTACGGGCTTCATCAGCTGGTTGGGTAAGGAAGGTGGCTTGTTGATGAGCGGCATCTCTCCGGGTGTTGCCACCATCGTTCTGCTGCTGGCGTTCTACCTGCTGCACTACCTGTTCGCCAGCACCACCGCGCACACCACAGCGTTGCTGCCCGCGATGCTGACCATCGCCGCCACGATCCCAGGCATGAACATGGAAGTGTTTGTTCTGCTGATGGTGACATCCCTCGGTATCATGGGGATCATCACCCCATACGGTACTGGCCCAAGCCCGATTTACTATGGTAGTGGCTACCTGCCGACCAAAGATTACTGGCGTCTGGGTACGATCTTCGGGGCCATCTTCCTGGCCGCCCTACTGCTGATTGGCTATCCGTGGATGTCAATGATGTTCTGATTCATAACCGCCGGAGGCTAACGTCCGGCGGTTTTATTTTATGGAGTGATGAGCTATGTCGAATAAACCGTTTGTTTACCAGGATCCGTTCCCACTGGAAAAAGACAACACCGAATACTATTTGCTGACTAAAGAGCATGTCTCTGTTGCCGAATTTGAAGGACAGGAAATCCTGAAAGTGGAGCCAGAAGCCCTGACACTTCTGGCACAACAAGCCTTCCACGATGCAGCATTTATGCTGCGTCCTTCTCACCAGAAACAAGTTGCGGCCATCCTTAGCGACCCCGACGCCAGTGAAAACGACAAATACGTTGCACTGCAGTTCCTGCGTAACTCTGAAATTGCTGCCAAAGGCATTCTGCCAACCTGCCAGGACACCGGCACAGCGATCATCATGGGTAAAAAAGGCCAGCGCGTCTGGACAGGCGGTGGCGATGAAGCCGCTCTGAGCCAGGGCGTATATAACACCTACATCGAAGACAACCTGCGTTACTCCCAGAATGCAGCGCTGGATATGTATAAAGAGGTGAATACCGGTACGAACCTGCCAGCCCAGATCGATCTCTACAGCGTGGATGGCAACGAGTATAAATTCCTGTGCATGGCAAAAGGCGGCGGTTCAGCTAACAAAACCTATCTTTACCAGGAAACCAAAGCGCTGATTACACCCGCTAAATTGAAAAATTACCTGGTTGAGAAGATGCGAACCCTGGGAACGGCGGCCTGCCCTCCTTACCATATCGCGTTTGTTATCGGCGGAACCTCTGCTGAAAGTACGCTGAAAACCGTGAAACTGGCCTCCACCCGTTACTACGACGGTTTACCCACCGAAGGGAATGCGCATGGCCAGGCATTCCGTGATGTTCAGCTTGAACAGGAACTGTTGCAGGAAGCGCAGAATCTCGGTCTGGGCGCGCAGTTTGGCGGAAAATATTTTGCCCATGACATCCGCGTGATCCGTCTGCCACGCCACGGTGCATCTTGCCCGATTGGTATGGGTGTATCCTGCTCCGCAGACCGTAACATCAAGGCCAAAATCAACCGCGACGGTATCTGGATTGAAAAACTGGAACATAATCCAGGGCAGTACATTCCGGAATCACTGCGTCGGCAGGGCGAAGGTGAAGTGGTCAGCATTAACCTAAACCGCCCAATGAATGAGATCCTGGCACAGCTTTCCGCGCATCCAGTGTCTACTCGTTTATCACTGAACGGGACCATCATCGTGGCGCGTGATATTGCCCACGCCAGGCTGAAAGAGCTTCTCGACAATGGCGAAGAACTGCCGCAGTACGTGAAAGATCACCCGATCTATTACGCAGGACCAGCTAAAACGCCTGAAGGCTATGCATCCGGCTCACTCGGCCCAACCACCGCAGGCCGTATGGACTCCTACGTAGACTTACTGCAATCTCACGGGGCGAGCATGGTCATGCTGGCGAAAGGCAACCGTAGCCAGCAGGTCACAGATGCTTGCCATAAACATGGTGGTTTCTACCTGGGTAGCATCGGTGGCCCGGCGGCTGTGCTGGCGCAAAACAGCATCAAGAGCCTGGAGTGTGTGGCTTACCCAGAACTGGGCATGGAAGCTATCTGGAAAATCGAGGTTGAAAACTTCCCGGCGTTTATCCTGGTGGATGACAAAGGCAACGATTTCTTCCAGCAAATCCAGAACAAACAGTGCGCAGGTTGTTCCCAGCGCTAACTGTTCTCATCAAAAAGCCAGGCACTTGCCTGGCTTTTTTATTTCATCCTTCACTGGTTTCACTCTTTTGTAAAACACTCTGATTTAGCTCACATATATGGCGGCTCAACGGTAAAGGGCTATTCCTTCTCATCAACGGAGTGATAAGGTACTCCACGCACAGTAAGTCTGTGGAGAAAGCATCAGGAAGGGTATTCGGTGGAGGATAGTGGCGGAGAGAGGGGGATTTGAACCCCCGGTAGAGTCGCCCCTACTCTGGTTTTCGAGACCAGTCCGTTCAGCCGCTCCGGCATCTCTCCGTTTTGATGGTTGCCATCATGCCGCGTTGTTTGGCATTTTAACAGACCCTACCTTTCAATTTTGTTCTAGTGACGAGTTTGCGAGCAAAGCGATGATTAAGTGGCCCTGGAAATCGAATGATGCAAGTCGAAATATGGCGCTGCCCTGGGATGAGGCACTGGCAATCCCTGTGCTGGCCAATCTCCCACCGGACGAACAGTCAAAGCTGATTCAACTGGCAGATCGTTTTCTGCAGCAAAAGCGCCTGGTGGCGCTGCAAGGTTTTGAGCTGGATGCCTTAAAAAGTACCCGCATCGCCCTGCTCTTCTGCTTACCTGTCCTGGAGCTCGGCATCGAGTGGCTGGATGGTTTCCACGAAGTCCTCATCTATCCTGCACCGTTTGTGGTGGATGACGAATGGCAGGATGATATCGGCCTTGTGCACAACCAGCGCGTAGTGCAATCAGGACAAAGCTGGCAGCAAGGTCCCATCATCCTCAACTGGCTGGATATTCAGGACTCCTTCGACGCCTCAGGTTTTAACCTCATCATTCACGAAGTGGCGCATAAACTGGATACCCGCAATGGTGATCGGGCCAGTGGTGTACCGCTGATCCCATTACGCGAAGTGGCTGGCTGGGAACATGACTTGCATGCCGCGATGGACAACATCCAGGATGAGATCGACCTGGTGGGTGAGAGTGCTGCCAGCATTGATGCCTATGCCGCCACCGATCCTGCGGAATGTTTTGCTGTGTTGTCAGAATACTTCTTCAGTGCGCCTGAGTTGTTTGCCCCCCGCTTCCCGGCCCTGTGGCAGCGTTTTAGCCATTTTTACCAGCAAGATCCATTGCAGCGTTTACGTAAGAATGAGGAACATGGTGGCAATTCGCCCACTCAAGTTCACTAAAACAGCAGTTTGAAGCTTAATTAATCATTTGAATCAGCATGTTAATTTTAGTATTGACACAAATTAGCGAGGCCATTAACATGCGCCTCGTTCAAACGATTCCTCTGTAGTTCAGTCGGTAGAACGGCGGACTGTTAATCCGTATGTCACTGGTTCGAGTCCAGTCAGAGGAGCCATATTTAAGAAGCCCGCTTAAGGAAACTTAAGCGGGCTTTTTGCTTTCTTCAGAATGCTCGGCGTCAGAAGCTGATCTTCACGGGCATTCCAGAGCGGCGATCCAGGGCCGCATCGGCCTTCACGCCATCAACACCGTCCCCTTTAAGTTGCGTCCGCAATGCGGGCGTGATCGGCAGTGGCACTCTGTTCGTTGACTCGAATTCAGCACGATTGCGTGACAACGGCTCATGAACTTCCACCCAACGGCTACCGTCCGGTTCTGTGGTGGCTTTCACCGGCTGATCGATAAGCTGTACACGCGTCCCCACCGGGACATTATCGAACAGGTATTTGATGTCGTCGTTGCGCAGACGAATACAGCCCTGGCTCACCCGCAGCCCGATCCCAAAGTTGGCATTAGTCCCGTGGATTGCGTACAGCTTGCCAATATAAATCGCGTACAGCCCCATCGGATTATCCTCTCCCGGCGGTACGAAAGCAGGCAGGGTCTTGCCTTCCTTCGCGTACTCCCGTCGGGTATTTGGCGTTGGCGTCCAGGCCGGCGCTTCTTGCTTACGCTCCACCTTTGTCACCCAGTTACGCGGGGTTTCACGTCCAGCCTGACCGATGCCAATCGGTAAGATCTCCACCGTATTACCCTCTGCCGGATAGTAGTAAAGCCGCATTTCGGCAACGTTAACCACAATGCCCTGACGCACGGTATCCGGCAAAATCACTTGCTGCGGAATAGTTAACTGGGTTCCGGCTTTTGGCAGGAAGGGATCTACGCCAGGGTTAGCCTCCTGCATATTGCTGAAACCTTGACCGTACTGCGCGGCATAATACTCCAGCGGTTGGGTATTCCCTTCCGGGACCGTTACGGTTAATGGTGCGCCAACCAAACGGCTCCCTTCCGGTGGAAGCGGATAAGATACGGCCAGAGCGCTCTGGGTAACGGCAGCAAGCACAAAGGCAAGCGAGGACAAACGGATCATAATTTCCCTGTTATTAAACATGATGTAGATAGGCTAAATATAACCTTAGCTTAAGGAAAAACTCAAAAATCAGCACAACAGGCAGAGGAATAATGCAAGAATAGGCAGGTTGAACCTGTCAGGAGGACACGATGCTGGAAAATATGAAAGCATTCAGGATGGTTGTGGAATGTCAGGGATTCCGGGCCGCCGCGATTGCCATGAAACTCTCACCGGCCATGGTAAGCCGCAGAATTGAGAAGCTGGAGTTCGAAGTCAACACGCAGCTTATCAAACGCAATTCGCGTCGCATTTCCCTTACGGCCGCCGGTGAACAGTTTTATCAGCGCTGTCTGCTGATTATTGATGAGTATGAATCCTGCCTCAGGGACGTGAAGAGTCTCAGTAATGCAGTCAGCGGCAACCTCAAGGTTGGGATCCCCCACTCCATCAGTAATCTGCATGTTATTCCACATCTGAAAGACTTTTTTGAGTGTTATCCAAATCTTAAACTGGATATCGTCACCGGAAACCACTGCATGGAACTGTTCAGCCACGGTTTTGATCTGGCATTACAGTGTGGCCCATTGCCCGACAGCAATCTGTACTACTCGCTTATTGGTTACTGGCGAAAACATACCTGCCTCTCGCGCAGCTATGCGCAGCAGCACGGCATGCCATCACATCCTGACGAACTGCACAAACATACCTGTCTGCTGCACTTTGATAATCACCGGCGTTCCTGGAAATTCATGATCGAGAACGAATGCACAGAGATCCGTCCCCATTACATGTCCAGAGTTAGCAACAGCCTTGACCTCTGCAATATGGTTCATCAAGGGCTTGGGATTTGCTACCTCCCGGATTTCACCATCAAAGCCGGTATTGAATCAGGCGAAATTATTACCGTACTGGATGAGTTTATGCCTCCGCCGTTACCGATGTATGTGGTGCATATTAATCCGCGTCCGTCCCCCAAAGAACAGGCATTCATTGATTTTATTCGCACCCTCAATCTGGCGACCGCTCCGGATCCAGCATCCTGAGCGGGTTTAACCGGGTCACTGCATCAATCCGCTCTGCACTGAGTCCGGCGGCCTGGAACCAGCGTCGGCTGTCTTCCAGCCATTCACCGATATCCGGCTGGGCGGGTTGGCCCAGATCAGAGCTGTAAACCACATTGTTCACCTGCGTCAGAACATCATACATGTCCTGCGGGGTCTGGTAGCCGAGGTACAGCGTCAACGCGCACTGCTCGACATAGAGCCAGTCGTGTTCTCCCAGCGCGCGGAGTTCTGCCGCCGAAAACCCCGTGATCGGGTTTGCCGGTTGGTTCAACATCAACCGGACGCCGCCAACACGTTCCACGGCTTCAATAAGGCGCAGCGTTTGATCTTTCGAGGTGTGTCCGGAAGAAAGCACAATGTCATGATGTCGTGCGAAATGGATCAGCGCCTCAACGTCAGAGCGTAATTTACCGTCTTCATCGGTTACAGAGAGCGGTTGTCCGGCAAAATAGCGGGCATATTCATTACTGAATGTTCTTGAAAGTGTGCTCTTGTGTGCAGTGGAAACCACCGTGGGTAAATGCACCAGCAACCGGGGAGCACCCTCAAACTGATACTGGCTCAGCGCCTGGCGTACCGTATTCAGGCTCACTCCTCCCGCAGCCGCATTGAGCACCACGGAGCCAAACACAGGCAGCGACATCTCCTGCATAGCCGCCGCCAGCGCACTCACGCTCCCCAGGTGGTTCTTCAATACTACCCCACCCTGATACCGGGCATACTGCTGCCCGGCTTCAAATGCCGAGTAGCGCCGATGGTAGCTATCCGGACGCGCGTGATAATGCACGTCCAGAAACTGCAGCCGGGATGCCCAGTACGCGAAAAATTGACGGGTCATACGTTATTTTCCCAGGGAACGTCATAACCCAGTTGCTGACGGGCAACGTCCAGCGGTGTGCCGGCATTGATGGTACTCAGGATCTGCCGTTCGGTATTTTCGACATTTTCCGCACGCCGGATCACCTCTTCCAGATGTTCGCCGGGGATCACCAGCACGCCATTGTCGTCGCCAAATACCCAGTCGCCAGGGCAAACGGTCACACCGTGGATATCAAGCGCGCACTGCACCTCTTTTACCCGCGCCCGGTTTTTTCCGGAAACCATATAGATATTGCAGGCGAACAGGGGGTAATCCATCTGGCGAATATCGGCAATATCACGGGCTGAACCATAGATGACAGACCCGGCAATCTGCTTTTGCACCGCTTTAGTGGTCAGAATATTCCCCCAGCTCGTGCAGTCCAGACGTCCACCGTTGTCCACCACAATAACGGCTCCGGCCGGAACCTGATCAATATAGTTACCGGCATTCATGAAGCGATTTTTTTCCGGCGTACAGGCTTCATATTGAACGGTAAAAGCCGGCCCCGCGATTTTCTTTCCGCTGATCTGCGGCTTAATACCCAACAGCCCACCCGCAATGTACAAACTGTCCAGCGCATCAGAGACAGCAGCCGTGTCCAGGGCCAACAAGCGCTCTTTAATCGTTTTTTTGGTTGTCATGATTGTCTCATCCATTTTGCATTGTCAGGGTTTTCAGTACGCACCAGGCCGCGTACTCAGGCAGGGTTTGCGCCAGAAGTGCTTTATTCAGGGGAAAGGTCATCTGGTGTTTCTTGCCATCCTGATGGTGGACCGACATCGTCATTTGCCCCAGCCGTGTATCACTCTCCAGCACGTCGACCAGAGGGGGGTTAACCGCAACGTCGATGCAAAGCACAGGCTCACTTCCCGCCTTTTTTCTGGCCACTGGCAAATAAGACGACAGCTCCGCATCGGCCGTCTGCCAGCGAACGTTGCAGGCGTTCTGCAATATCTCACTCGCCGTTTTGTTACGTTTACTCACCAGATACGGACGTAGTGCCCGATCCAGACTTTGCCGCACCGGAAGTGGTAACGGGCTGTGTTCCGGCGTTTCTATTTGCACAATCACATAGGGACTTTTCCATAAAAAATGCACATCCCACGCCGTCGAAGAGACTAAGCCGCTCACGATTGAGCCAACCTCGCTTTCGCTGATTCCAATCAGCGTCCAGGTGGATGTTGTCTTTGCCGGTTCGCTGTGCTCGCGGCCTGATAACAGGCCATCAAGCATAGGCAACGCCTGAGAAGGAGGACCAGGCAGAACCACCACCTGGCTGCCGGCTATGCTGGTGTAAAACCCAGGGGCCGTACCGGACGGGTTATCCAGAACGCTAACGCCGTCGGGAAATCTGGCCTGTTGGCGGTTAGACGGATCGTTTTTCACCCCAAACGCCTTGAGCTGCGCCTGAATAGTGGCCCAGACATCCTCATCATAAATTAAGGGCCTGCCGAGAGACTGTGCCACCGCCTCGCGGGTTTTATCGTCGGAGGTGGGGCCAAGCCCGCCGCAAATGACAATGAGATCGTCCTGTCCGATACGCGAGGTTATCAGAGTGCTGATCTGGGCAATGTTGTCCGCGCAGGACGCCTGAAATCTCACCTGATGCTGCGCCGCCTCAAGCCGCTGGCTGATGTGCTGCTGATTGCTGTTCGGGTATTGCCCGGACAACAGTTCATCACCGATGGTGATCACGCTGGCCGTTTTCCCGAGCGCCGGGTGAAGCAGTTCCCGGATGATGTCCTGCGCCATTTCCCGTGTGGATGCCGTCCCTCCCAAATCGTAGGTAGCCACTTTCCCGTCCCGAACCACCCGGTCAACCGCATGCTGAAGTTTTTCGGCTTGTGACTCAAAGCCCAGATACTCCAGCATCAGTGCAATGGTGTAAAACATGGCACACGGGTTGGCTTTCCCCTGTCCAGCCATCCCTGGCGCGCTGCCATGTACTGGCTCAAAGTAGGCAACATGGCTGCCAATATTGGCGCTTGGTGCAAGGCCTAAACCGCCCATCACCCCTGCGGCTAAGTCGGACAAAATATCCCCAAACATATTTTCTGCGACAATCACGCCGAACTCATGGGGCTTACGCACCAGCCAGAGGGCAATGGCATCGACATTATGGATATCTGCCGTGATCTCAGGAAAACGCGCAGCCACCTCATGGAAAATGCTTCCCGCAAAGTGACCACTCTCGCGCATCACATTGGGTTTATCGGCAAATGTGACGCGGGTAAAGTGGTGCTTACGGGCATACTCAAAGGCCGTCTGAAACAGGCGCTCCAGTCCATAACGGGTTTGCAGACGAACCGTCCAGGCAGCCTCTTCCGGGCCATACTTGTCCAGATTAGGGTGCTTCAGCCAGCCGGAAACCGCCGGTCTAACCCCTTTAAAATCCATCCCGGCGTACAAACCTTCTGTGTTTTCCCGAATCACGCAGCAGCGAAAAGGACGTCGATCCCCTGCGACATATTTCACCGGGCGGATATTGGCAAACAGCCCCAGTTTCTGGCGGAGCTGGATCACCGGCGAAACATACTCGATACCTTTCTGCTGGAGAGGCAGAGGTAAAGCCTGCTGCGCCTGCGCTTTCCCTTTACTGGTTATTGCGCCAAGCAGCACCGCGTCTGCCCCGGCGATTTTTTCCCAGGTTTGGTTTGGTACGGGGTTTCCCTCCCGCGTCCAGCATGCCCAGCCAATCTCGCCAAAGGTGAGCGTAATGGGAAGATCCATAGCACTGATAACAGGTAGCGCAGCCTCGCAAACCTCCTGACCAATTCCATCGCCCGGTAACACCAGCACATTTTTTTTCATAGTGTGTCGACCCATTCGTTAAGTAAGGCATTCATCGCTGCGGGATTGTCATTCCATGGGCGCATACCCGCTTTCGGGATGCGCCTGTAGAGGTGTGTCGGTTGGGTGCTATGGGTTTGGTTTTCCCAGGACGCCAGCTGAGATTTATCCCCCACGATGGCAAGGTATTTCCCGTTATAGCGAGCAATGGCGGCGCGAGCGTCCATGTTCAGTAGCAAGGCAAATCCGGTCAACATCCGCTGAATGGCAGAGGCTTTCGCCGCGTCAGGCAACGTGAAACGCCCCTCCGGGGCGGCTTGTCCTTCAGGGACAACGAATTGATGCAGAACGTCCACCGCATGCTCAACCTCGCCCTCCTCCAACAGCGAGACAAGCTCGCCCAGACGCGTGTTGAGTTGTTCATCCGCAAAACCCGGCGCACTGACAGATATCACACCACTGAGGCCGTGCAGCTGCGGAGCCAACAGCTGGACTAACGTACCCGCCATGGCGAACCCCACCAGCAGATAGGGAGACTGGAACCGGGCATTCAACGCCTGACAGAGAGCCTCAACCGCCCTCTCTGGTGAGGCATCCTGAATCAGGGTCAACGTATCAATAACGGTGACGTGATACCCCTTTGCCACCAGCAACGTAACCAGTGGCGCGCAAAACTGCCCTTCATCCCAGACGGGCATCACCGGGGCGAGAATAATGGCCTCCCGCTTTTTCATGCTGCCGTCCCGGTAATAACGTGATCAATGGCCGTAAAGGTGTTGCTGAGATCTTCGGAAAGTTTCTCCTCAATCATTTTGCGGTAGTCCACGCTCAGGTTTTTCACCCCGAGGATCATGTCCACCACGCTGCGGTGCGAAGCATTAAAACAGGCCTGAGACTGAAGCTGTTGAACCTGTCTGAAGATCACTTCCGTCTGATAAATGTCAGCGCCGCTGTTGAAATTGCACAGGGCAAGCCAGGTCTCCATGGCGAGATTGCCCGCGCCTTTTCCCATTCCGGTTAATGAACTGTCGATAAACGTTGCCCCGGCTTTGACAGCCTCAATCGCATTTGCCATCGCCAGCCCCAGGTTGTCATGCGCGTGGAAACCCACGTCCACACGCGTGGTGCATTTAAGGACGTTGACCAGCCGCGATGTCTGTTCCGGGCGTAAGCTGCCATTTGAATCGGCGATACAGATAATATCGGCCCCGGCTTTTTCGCATTGTGCAGCCACATCAATAAGCGTATTAACATTAATTTGGCTGGCACGAGTGAAATTCATACTCACACGTAACCCACTCATTTTGGCAAATTCGCATAATGCCAATGCCGGTTGTGGATTATCTGTTTTAATACAGATCCTGAGCAGACTCACACCGTGCATTTTCATACGAACCACATCATCGTGATTAATATTGTGCGGATGGGCAATCACCACTAATTTAGCATCCGGTACGGCATGGTGAATCTGCTGAATATAGTCATCGGGTGACATCCCCGTAATACCAATATTAGGGATCGGCTTAAAAGACCCGTTCCGATAACCTATTTCAACCCACTCAACGCCGCTTTCCACCAGCGCCTGAACATGTTTAATGGCGTAGTCTGTCGGAAAGTGGAAACCATTCTGATAACCACCATCCCGTAATGTGACATCGATATTATTAATCATTGATCTTACTCTCCTTGTTAGAGACAAATTGCATAAATGAAGATTGACCCAACACATAAACGAGAAAACCGAATACACACACACATGCGATGATCAGGGCGGTCATTCCTGGTGCATGGGCGGACAGTTTGCCAATTAAAAAAGTGGCAATGGCAGCACTCCCGAGTTGCAGTGCTCCCATCACACCAGATGCCGTCCCGGAGGCCTGCGGATGGGCGGCAATAGCTGATGCCGTCCCCAACGGCAGCAAAAAGCCGTTGCCAAAGGTCAGAATGGAAATAGCGATAATCGTCGTCGGCAGGGGAAATGGACTCACATACATCTGCAAGGCAAAAATCATCCCCCCCAGCACAAAAATGCGGTATCCCTGACGGATCGTCTCTTCAATACCCTCGCGCCGTGAACGCCTTTTGGCCGTCAAATTCCCGGCGACATAACTGGCGGAGAGCAGAATATAGGTATAACCCACATAAGCTGGGGAAAGACCCAGTTTCGCCAGCATAAACGGCGACTCGACGATATAGGCAAAATAAGCCGCATAGGCAAAACAGGGAATCGCGGCATAAAAGAGAAAGGTTGGGTTTCGCACGACATCAACGGTATTTTTTGTTGCTGTCAGTACACTTAGTTTTTGTCTTTTTTCTACCGGCAATGTCTCACGGAGTGCTGTAAAGCAGAGAACCAGCGTGACCAGGATAAAGAGGGTTAAAAAGATAAAACATGCTCGCCAGCCGAAATGCTGAGTCAAAATCCCGCCGATCATCGGCGCAATCGCAGGTGACATCCCCACAAACGGAAATATGACCAGGTAGAGTTGCGCAGAAGACTTTTTATCCATCATATCGTTAATGATCGCCCGGCTAATGGTGATACCGGCGCATGAGCCTATCCCCTGCAATAACCGTAAGCCCAGTAATTCATTAATGTGCGTCGTGTAAATCACCCCGACGGTGGAAATAAGCCAAATAAGCAGCCCTGCGATTAACGTTTTCTTTCTCCCGAGGCTGTCGCTCAACGGTCCGTAAATCAGTTGTGAAACCGCCACACCAAATAAAAAAAGCGCGATAGCATCCTGTATTTGCGCTTCGGTTACTTTATAAAAAAATCGCATTTCACCCAATGCGGGTAGGAATATATCTGTGGAAATCAGTCCACCAACAGAGAGACACGCAATTAACACCACAAGAGGTGTGGACAGTTTTTCATTCATCATCATTTCAACCAGAAACCAGGAGTCTTTTGAATCTAACGAAATAAGATGGCGATGAGAATGCCAAATAAATAAACAGACTGTTGCATATAAGTAAACGACCCATCTCACGCCATGTTTTTACTGGATTTAATTAGAAAATACGAAATAAGAACCCCATGAAATATTTGCCAACCTGTTTTAGACGAGTAACGTAATAGTCAGCGGCGTGAGAAATAGCGTGCCTTCTCACCTTATTTCTCACCGCTACGAGTACGTTTTGAATAATCGATTCGTTATGACCAGCCGCCCGATTCAGGCGCTGGATCTTCTGTTGATGAATCAAGAGGTGGAATATGCATCACTCTTCTGAATGCACCTGTGAGGAGAGCCTGTGTGAAACCCTGCGCAGTTTCTCCGCCCAACATCCTGAGAGCGTTCTCTATCAAAACTCACTGATGAGCGCGTTATTAAGCGGTGTCTACGAGGGAACAACCACCATCGCGGATCTGCTGACCCACGGTGATTTTGGCCTGGGAACATTTAACGAACTGGACGGGGAATTAATCGCGTTCAATAGCGAGGTTTACCAGCTTCGCGCTGATGGCAGCGCCCGCGCCGCCCGGCCGGATCAGAAATCACCGTTTGCGGTGATGACCTGGTTCACACCACAGTACCGCAAAACCTTCGACCATCCTGTCAGCCGTCAGCAACTGCACGCGATCGTCGACGCTCAAATTCCCTCAGACAACCTGTTTTGCGCCTTACGGATTGACGGTCATTTCCGTCACGCCCATACCCGTACCGTACCGCGTCAGACACCGCCCTATCGCGCCATGACTGATGTCCTGGACTACCAGCCCGTGTTCCGTTTTCACCAGCGCAAGGGGACGCTGGTCGGTTTTCGCTCACCGCAACATATGCAGGGTATTAACGTGGCGGGGTATCACGAACACTTTATTACGGACGATCGCCAGGGCGGCGGACACCTGCTGGATTACCAGCTCGACCACGGGGAACTGGTCTTTGGTGAAATCCACAAAGTGCTTATCGACCTCCCCGTAGACAGCGCCTTTCTTCAGGCGGATTTGCATCCTGCCAACCTCGATGCCGCCATCCGGGCCGTTGAGAATTAGGAGAACCAAAATGGACAATCAACATCCCCCACAACAGTGGGCACATGGCGCAGACCTGGTCGTCAGCCAGCTTGAAGCGCAGGGGGTTCGCCAGGTATTTGGTATTCCGGGAGCAAAAATCGACAAGGTATTTGACTCGCTTCTCGACTCGTCGATCCGGATTATTCCCGTTCGCCATGAAGCAAATGCCGCCTTTATGGCTGCCGCCGTAGGGCGTATCACCGGAAAAGCGGGCGTGGCGTTAGTCACCTCAGGTCCAGGGTGCTCGAATCTGATCACCGGGATGGCAACTGCCAACAGCGAGGGGGATCCGGTCGTCGCCCTGGGCGGCGCAGTGAAACGTGCGGATAAAGCCAAGCTGGTGCATCAGAGTATGGACACGGTTTCGATGTTCAGCCCCGTGACAAAATATGCCGTTGAAGTGACCTCCTCTGAGGCACTGGCTGAAGTGGTATCAAACGCCTTCCGTTCAGCGGAACAGGGACGGCCTGGCAGTGCGTTTGTTAGTCTCCCGCAGGATGTCATCGATATGCCTGTTAGCGCGAATACGCTGCCTGCGGCAGGGACACCGCAGATGGGTGCAGCACCGGACGAGGCCATCAACAAAGTGGCGGGGATGATAGCGCGGGCGAAAAACCCCATCATTCTTCTGGGACTGATGGCCAGCCAGCCGGAAAACTGTGCTGCGCTCTCTCCCTTGCTGGAAAAAAGCCATATTCCGGTTACCAGTACCTATCAGGCCGCCGGGGCGGTTCATCAGGAACACTTTTCGCGCTTTGCCGGCCGGGTGGGATTGTTTAATAACCAGGCGGGCGATCGGTTATTGCATCTGGCGGATCTGGTTATCTGCATCGGCTATAGCCCGGTCGAATACGAACCTGCAATGTGGAATAAGGGCAACGCGACCCTCGTCCATATTGATGTACTTCCCGCTTATGAAGAGCGTTATTACGCACCGGATCTGGAGCTGATTGGTGATATCGCCAGCACGCTGAAAAAACTCACCCGCCGAATCGAAAACAAGCTAACGCTTTCCCCGCAGGCCAATGAAATTCTGATCGATCGCCAGCATCAGCGGGATCTGCTTAACCGCCACGGCGCGCAGCTTAACCAGTTTGCTCTCCATCCGTTACGGATCGTTCGCGCCATGCAAGACATCGTCAACAATGATGTCACGCTGACGGTGGATATGGGCAGTTTTCATATCTGGATCGCCCGCTATCTCTACAGCTTCCGCGCCCGCCAGGTCATGATCTCTAACGGCCAGCAGACGATGGGCGTCGCCCTGCCCTGGGCGATCGGCGCATGGCTGGTCAACCCAGAGCGCAAGGTGGTCTCTGTTTCTGGCGATGGTGGTTTTCTGCAGTCCAGTATGGAGCTGGAAACCGCCGTGCGGCTGCACGCCAACATCCTGCATATCATCTGGGTCGACAACGGTTACAACATGGTGGCGATCCAGGAAGAGAAAAAATACCAGCGGCTCTCCGGCGTCACCTTTGGCCCTATGGATTTCAAACGCTATGCCGAGGCCTTCGGGGCTAAAGGCTTCTCCGTTGAACGTACCGATATGCTCGAACCCACTCTGCGTGCGGCGATGGATGTCGACGGTCCGGCGGTGGTTGCGATCCCCGTTGATTACCGCGACAACCCGCTGCTGATGAGTCAGCTTCATCTCAGCCAGCTACTGTGAATTACCCCAACAAAAGGAAAAGAAAATGAAAAAAATCGCCCTTGTGACAGGTGCAGGTCAGGGGATCGGGAAAGCCATCGCCCTGCGTCTCGCGAAAGACGGTTTTGCCGTCGCCATCGCTGATTATAACGACGATACCGCCCACGACGTTGCCAGTGAAATTAACCGCAACGGCGGGAAAGCACTGGCGGTGAAAGTGGATGTCGCCGATCGCGCGCAGGTCTTTGCTGCCGTTGAGCAGGCCCGCAAAACTCTGGGTGGGTTTGATGTGATCGTCAACAATGCGGGGATTGCTCCCTCCACGCCGATAGCCTCCATCACGCCAGAAATCGTCGATAAGGTTTACAACATCAATGTAAAAGGGGTTATTTGGGGCATTCAGGCGGCAACCGAAGCCTTCAAAAAAGAGGGGCATGGCGGCAAGATAATTAATGCCTGTTCACAGGCAGGACACGTCGGCAACCCTGAACTGGCCGTCTACAGTTCGAGTAAATTCGCCGTGCGTGGGCTGACGCAAACGGCCGCGCGTGATCTTGCGCCACTCGGCATTACCGTGAATGGCTACTGCCCAGGGATCGTCAATACGCCCATGTGGGCAGAAATTGACCGTCAGGTGTCAGAGGCCGCGGGCAAACCGCTGGGATATGGCACAGCAGAGTTTGCCAAACGTATTACGCTCGGCCGGTTGTCCGAGCCTGAAGATGTCGCGGCCTGCGTCTCTTATTTAGCCAGCCCGGATTCAGACTATATGACCGGGCAATCGCTGCTGATTGATGGTGGGATGGTGTTTAATTAATAAAAAGTAAGCTCTGACATGTTTTGCCTCTGCACGCCGCAGGGGCCTTTTTTATTCCGGCAACCAAACGGTGCATGAAAACACCGCCCCGCTTCATTTTCGTGCAGCCCATCTGGCCTGAACGACGCATAAACCGGCATAGCCTGCACCGAACAATCACATTTCTGCTCAGAATTGCACCCTCAGATATCAAGCCGGGACCTGGCATAATTTATGCTTATCTCTCCATGGGATGACCAAAATAAGTTCAACCGGTGGAGACGGCCATGATAAAAATAACGCTTCCTGACGGGCATTATTATGACGAGATGCTGACGGCTGACGGCCAGCAACGTCAGCACTATGATGCCTGGTGGCAATGGTTTCGCAGCACCGACCAATTCTCTATCCGCCAGAAAAAAGAGCAGGCAGAACTGCTTTTTCACCGCATCGGCATCACCTTTAATGTCTATGGTGAGGATGAAGGCACAGAACGGTTAATTCCGTTTGATAGCGTGCCACGCATTATTCCGGCCGGAGAGTGGCAAAAAATCGATCGCGGTATCCGCCAGCGCGTAAAAGCCCTCAACGCGTTCCTTTACGATATTTATCACGAGCAAAATATTCTGCGGGCGGGAATTATTCCGGCAGAGCAGGTACTGGCGAACGAGCAATATCAGCCCTGCATGCAAGGGATTAACCTGCCAAACAATGTTTATGCTCACATCACTGGCGTCGACATGGTGCGTAATAACGACGGGCAGTATTACGTGCTGGAGGATAATCTTCGCACGCCGTCTGGCGTCTCCTACATGCTCGAAAACCGCAAAATGATGATGCGCCTCTATCCTGAGATGTTCGAGCAACATCATATTGCCCCTGTCGAGCGCTACCCCGGCTATTTGCTGCAAACCCTGCGCGAAAGCTCGCCCGTGGACGATCCTTGCGTGGTCGTGATGACGCCAGGCCGCTTCAACAGCGCCTATTTTGAGCACAGTTTTCTGGCCCAGCAGATGGGGGTTGAGCTGGTCGAAAGCGCGGATTTGTTCATTAAAGCAGGCGCAGTGTATATGCGCACGACCGAGGGTCCGCGACGCGTTGACGTGATTTACCGGCGTATTGACGATGCGTACCTCGACCCGCTGGCGTTCCATGCCGACTCAATGCTCGGCGTGCCAGGCCTGCTTTCGGTTTACCGCGCCGGAGGTGTCGTGCTGGCAAACGCCATCGGTACGGGCGTGGCTGACGACAAATCCATCTACCCTTTCGTCCCGGAGATGATCCGTTTTTATCTGGGCGAACAACCCATTCTGAGCAACATCCCCACCTGGCAATGTCGCAAGCCGGAAGATTTACGTTACGTCCTGAGCAACCTGGAACAGATGGTGGTGAAGGAAGTACACGGTGCGGGAGGTTACGGCATGCTGGTTGGTCCTCGTTCGACGAAAGAGGAGCGGGAGATGTTTCGCCAGCGCCTGCTGACAAACCCGGCCAACTATATTGCCCAGGATACGCTGGCACTCTCAACGTGCCCGACCTTCGTGGAGGACGGTCTTTCCCCACGGCACATTGATTTACGGCCCTTCGTGCTTTCCGGCCAGGAGATCCGCCTGGTTCCCGGTGGGCTGACACGTGTCGCACTCACGGAAGGCTCGCTGGTGGTTAACTCGTCGCAGGGCGGCGGCACAAAAGATACGTGGGTGATGGAGGATGGCGAATCATGTTAAGTCGCACAGCCAGTGAACTGTTCTGGATGGCGCGTTACCTCGAACGCGCAGAAAGTTACGCCCGGGTGCTGGATGTCACCTGGAAATTATCCATGATGCCGCGCCACAGCCAGCAGTCGCGAGACCTGGCCCTGCCGCTCAATTTATCCCAGACCCATGAGCTGTTTCAGGCGCGCCATGCCCGTTTCACCATGAGTAATCTGCTTAATTTTTTTGCTCTCGACAGCAACAACCCCAGCAGCATTTATAACTGCATTGAGATGGCCTGGAACAATGCGCATGCCGTACGCGGTAGCCTGTCGGCGGAAGTCTGGGAGTGTATTAACGCCACCCGCATTGAGTTTCGTCGGCTTCGCTCTCAGGGCATTAACGAACTGGGCACGGATGGATTTTTCGAGTGGGTGAAAGAGCGTGTGCATCTGTTTCGTGGCGCGGTGCTGGGCACACTTTTGCGCAATGACGCGCTGAGTTTTATCGGCATAGGAACCTTGATTGAACGGGCGTATGCCACGACTCAGCTCTTGCTGATTAAAGACCAGCAACTCAGCAGTGATCCCAACTCGGTGCGCGAATACTATCGCCTGGATACCCTGCTTAGCGCGGTCAGTGCCAGAGAAGCCTATAACAGCATTTACCGCCAGCCGGTCAGCCGTGAAACGGTAATGGAGTTACTGATCCTGCGTAACGATGTGCCCCGCTCGCTGCGCGCCTCGATTTCTGATCTCGTTCAGCAACTGGAGCAGATCGCCAACGATCGTTCGCACCTGCCGCTGCGTCTGGCGCATCAGCTCAATGTTGACCTGCGTTTTAGTACCCGCAGCGACCTGGCAGGCTCGGATTTGCAAATCTACCTGAACGGGCTTCTGGGGCGGATCAACGCCCTGTCCGACAGCATCAGACAAACCTATCTGGAGGCGTTATGAAACTTGTCATCGATCACCTGACCCGCTACGGCTATGACGAAGAGGTGAAGTTTTCCACCCAGTATCTGCGCCTGACGCCTCACAGTAGCGGACGTCAAAAAATCACCTCCTGGACGTTAAGCCTGCCGGAGGGATCGGCAGTCACCACGACGGATGCCTGGGGTAACGTTCTGCACGTCCTGACGCTGGATAACCCGCATAAAGAGATCACTATTCGTGCCAGCGGCATTGTCGATCTTGCGGAGGAAGAGGACGACACACCTGACGCACCAGAGTTGCTCTCGCCGCTGGTCTTCCTGCGCAGCACACCGCTGACCCGCGCCGACGGGCAGATACGCGAGTTTGCTGAACGGCACTATCGGCATGATGAGGCAGAGGCCAGCCTGAACGATTTAATGGCCGACCTGCGCCTCAGAATGCCATACTCGCCAGGCGCAACCCAGGTCCATGACTCAGCCGCCGATGCTTTTGCGCGGGCGAAAGGGGTATGCCAGGATCATACGCACGTTTTTCTCGCCTGCTGCCGCGCACTGGAGATCCCGGCGCGTTACGTCAGCGGCTATGTTTACAGTGATAACGCGCAGCACGTTGCCATGCATGCCTGGGCGGAAGTCTGGCTCAACGGGCGCTGGAAATCGTTCGATATCACCAATAACACCCGAAACCTGAACCAGCACCTGAAGCTGGCAACGGGTCTGGACTACCTTGACGCCTGCCCGGTACGTGGCACACGCCTGGGCGGCGGCGGGGAAATCATGTTAACCAATGCTGAAGTGCGCGAGATGTCCCAGAAAGCGCAGCAGCAATAAGGGCAGGAAGTAAGAAAGATGACCTACTGTGTGGCTATGTGTTTGTCAGATGGACTGGTATTTGCTTCAGATTCGCGTACAAACGCTGGCGTGGATCATATTGCAACCTTTAAGAAACTCCATGTTTTCCATCAGGATGGTGAGCGGGTACTGGTTTTGCAATCTGCGGGCAACCTGGCCACAACCCAGAGCGTTATCAGCCTGTTGAGTGCGCGGATCCGCACGCAACAGGAACCCAACCTGATGCAGGTGACCTCGATGTACGATGCCGCCATGCTGATTGGCAAAACGCTGCTGGAGGTGATTCAGCGTGACAGCAGTAATCAGCAGCACTGCAGTAATACCAACTTCAACTGCAACCTGCTTCTCGGCGGGCAAATCGCCGGAGAGACGCACCGTCTGTTTCATATCTACCCGGAAGGCAATTTTATCGAGGCCACGCGCGATACGCCCTATTTCCAGATTGGCGAAAGCAAGTACGGTAAGCCGATTATTGACCGCGTGCTGAACATCGATACTCCGCTGGAACAGGCGATGTGTTGCGCATTGATCTCCATTGACTCGACGCTGCGCAGCAATCTTTCCGTCGGGCTGCCGCTGGATACCCTGCTCTATCGTAGCGGCAGCCTGAATGCTGACACTCAGCACCGGATCACGGAGAATGATCCCTATTTCAACGCCATCCGTACGGCCTGGTCTGAAGGGCTGCAAAACATCTTTATGACACTCCCGTCCTTCAGAGCGGACGATATTTCCTGACACGGTGAATATGCGCAGAGATCGTTGTTTGGCGCATATGACCGCACTTATGGCGCATTTGGCCTGTCACCCGGCAACCTGACAGGCTATGCTACTGCCTGCACGTCTCTTCACACCCTCATCGTCCCGAGATCTGACCATGGCCCGTAACCGCACTTTTTCTCTCAATATTGGCTGGCAAGCACTGCTAAAAGACGCCGGTCTCCAGCCAGGGCTAGTCCTTCGCAGGGCCGGACTACCCGACGATGTGTTTTCAAGGCCAGAGCGGGGGCTAACGACAGAAGAATACTGCCGTTTCTGGCTCGCACTGGAGAAGGAAGCAAATGACGCGTCATTTCCCTTACGCCTGGTCGAAAGGGTCTCCGCAGACATATTTGATCCCCCGCTGTTTGCCGCCCTGTGCAGCAGCAACATGATGCAGGCAGTGCAACGTCTCGCCAGATATAAGCAACTGATTGCCCCGATGGAGCTTGACGTCCTCGTTGATGAAGCGGGTGTCTTGTGCGTATCGCCTCGCTGGCTGTCGGCCCCACTTGTCCTGCCTTTGTCTCTACAGATTGCAGAGCTTGCATTTTTACTGCGTCTGCTTCGGCTGGCGACGCGTGAACCGGTGAATGCCCTGAGCGTGGTTCTTCCACAACACCTTAACGAGGCACAAGGCCGCCACTGCGCGCGTTTCTTTGGCACAGAAATACAGCTGGGAGAAAGCCCGACGATCCGTTTTTCAGCCACCGATACCCTGCGCCCTTTTTTGACCCTCAATGAAGGAATGTGGCGCGTGTTTGAGCCCGAGCTCCGTCGCCGCCTCAGTGAACTGAATGAAACAGCCACGATGGCAGAGAGAGTCCGCGCCGTTTTGTTTGAACTGATCCCTGGCAATGCCGCCACCATAGAAACGACTGCTGCGCGTCTGGGCATGAGTAAGCGTACCCTTCAGCGCAGGCTCGAAGATGAGGGGGAAAACTTCCGCGCCCTCGTCAACCGTTGCCGGGAAGATCTGGCCCGCCATTATCTGGGCAACACCCGTCTGTCCGGTTACGAAATTGCGTTCTTGCTGGGTTTTGAAGATCCCACATCGTTTTATCGCGCCTTTCAGACCTGGACCGGTCAGACACCGGAAACGGTCAGAGAGATCTTACGTTTTACGTAAACCTGCACAGCATAATCCTGTCTTAAAACGGTTTACTGAAAACCGTTCGCTTCCACTCGTTTTCAGGATCGAGGCGTCCTCTTTATCTCATGGCGCGTTTCGCAATAAGGCTGGCGCATTATGCAAGCTCATCGCACCCTGCCCTCAGGCACACTGGCCTCAGTTCACGAAATGAGGTGTCTATGTTTACTCAGGAAAAGAAAACCGCGCTGGTCACCGGCGCATCGTCAGGCATGGGCAAGGCTATTGCCCGTCGTTTAATCGAAGACGGTTATCAGGTCTACGTGGCCGCCAGAAACGTAGAGAAAATGGCTGACCTCACCCACCTGGGCGCGCACGCATTGCGGATGGATATCTCCAGAGAAGAAGACATTGTCTCCGGCGTCGCGACCATTCTGGCGCAGACAAAGGGTGTGGATGTACTGGTCAATAACGCTGGATTTGGCCTTTACGGGCCAGTCGAAGAGATCGGGATAGATGAAGCACGCTATCAGTTTGAGGTGAATCTCTTCGGTGCGGCGCGGCTGACGCAACTGCTGCTACCCGCGATGCGGGCCCGACGAGCAGGCCACATCATTAACATCACCTCGATGGGCGGGAAGATGTACAGCCTGCTGGGCGCCTGGTATCACGCCACCAAACACGCGTTTGAAGGATGGTCAGACTGCCTGCGCCTGGAGGTTGCTGAATTCGGCATCAAGGTTGTAATCGTGGAGCCGGGAGTGATAGAGACAGGTTTTGGCGATACGGCCAGTGAAAGCATCGTGAAACGTTCAGCCAGTGGTCCCTATGGTCGTCTTGTCCAGAAGGTGGCTACATCGATTAAAAACACGTACGGACAGGGCACTGGCAGCGATCCAACGGTTATCGCGGATGTGGTCTCCCGCGCAGCGGCCAGCCACAAACCACGAACGCGTTATGCAGCAGGGAAATTCGCCAAACTGCTTATTGGTATGCGCATCTGGCTGGGAGATCGTTTATTCGATCGCATCATTCTTAGCCAGACTCGCTGACAAGGAGATTGCGGGTGAGAGCGTTAGGGGCAAATAAGCGGGCAGTCCAGCTGGACCGCCCCATAATTAACACACGCTGATAAACCGTTATCCGAAGAGTCGCTAACCTGACGTTGCTCTGCCAGAGAGACCAGAGAAGCGTCAGGCTGACGTAGCGCACTCCCCGGATATGCCCGACGATGATTATCCCCTACGTCCCCTCTTCGTTCATCGCAGACTCACCGTCCTTCAGACGGTCCGCTGTGTGCCAGAAGCGGACATCCGGGGCATTTATAATCTTACCTTCGCCAAAATTGCTCTGAGCAGCTCGATGGTTCTCCAGATGTCATCCTGTGTATCTCCATCCCAATCAGGAACAGTGGCCAACTCAGCTTTGAGCTGCTTTATGAGGATATGTGCGTCTGCAATTTCATCCTTTCGACATTTTGATGCAATACGAGGTATCGCTGTCGAAGATAGTTTGGATTGAGGTGGAGGGTTGGTATATTCGGCTGCAATTAATTTTTGTAATTTTCGCATATGATCAATATACCCGGAGAAGTGGTTAGGATAACAAAAGTTATGCTACATGGTAATTATTCCTGAAAAGGAAGCCAAGAAAATAGTTGCCCCATTAATCTTCCGCTTCTCTCTCTTAGCGGCCTGTTGACGTTTAATAGGCCGCCACCTACTTGAAACTGATATTTAAACCTAAGCCGAGCCAAACATCCCGGTTATTTTCCAAACTGTAGATTGGTGTTCTGTAAATTTTCCGCCTAAGTCTAATCCAGTGCCTTTTAATGTTGCCTTGAAATCAGCATTTAACCCGTAGTCATCAGAATAAGTGAGTGATAGGTTAAAATTTCTTAATCCGTTTTCAACTCGAGCGTTAGCAAGTGCTTGCCACAGAGCCTCATGAGGGTACCAAGTTAGATTGTCCGGAATTGATGGAGTGTCATGCCCAGCGAGCTTTGCATCAAAAAGAAGTGCTGATGTTTCAGAGCCATTTTTTCCTACGCCTACTTTGGCGGAGTCTTGGGGTGTTGAAATACCTATTTCTGCAGAAAATTCTTGATTCCAACCACTGACGTGTTCAACCTTGATTTCCCTTGCACCAAGACTCGATAAAAGTGTTATCACCTCTGCAAATTTATGCTCAAACGCTTGTCGATGAAACGAGCTAGCAGTGTAGTACATTAAAGGGTTAGCCGGATGTTGCGCATAAACAACATTTTCTCGTGGGTGGCCCGGTGAAAACGTGAGGTTTAGTTTTTTAGATTCAGAATAACTGAGAGTAGTGAGATCAGCCCCTTTATTAATCGCGTCCATTATTGTTTGTATTAGTGCGAATGCTTGTTTACCCATAGTGACGGCAAAGGGTTCGCCATAAAGTGAGAAAACGGATTTTGCAATTTTTAGTACAAAATTTTCCTCAGGCTCTTCTTGAGCCATCTGAGCTTCGCGCATAGCTTCAGCAGTCTTATCCGGGATTACAACAATGAGTCTGTGACCAATTTCGTTATTGTCGTTCATAAAGGGCTCGTTATTGTAATTAAGTGAAAATTTGTCAATTTTCAAAGACTACCCGTTACGAAAAAAAAATCAAATGTCTTTAGCATGTCATTTGTTTCTAATCTGATTTTTTCTGCCTTGGGGTTCACTGAGTCTTTAGCCAGTACTTCCGTTTCTCGCTCAAAGCCGCCGAATGCTGCCGCGAGAATTACCAGTAACCTAATCCCTTCATCAAAAAACAGGTCGAGATACCCACCGTAAACGTCCCCCCCACGATATAAAAAAAGACATTCACGTAAAAACCAATATTACCCCGGTAATAGTAATCTTTCACCGGGGAGCCTTTCCTGCTTTCAACAATCACGCCTGTCTGAGCCCCCCGGATGCCATGTAACAACATCCACACAGCCATGATATAAGTCGTACACGACAACGCCACCATCTCATAATCCATGCTCACGTCCTTATGTTGGTAGACATAAGTCATCTGAAGTACTCAGCTCATTACGTCTGGAAGCTGGTACGTCATTGGATCCGTTTCACATCGGGATGACGCGCCGTTGCCGCTTCGTGAAATATATCGTCCAGCCAGCCTGGAATTTCATCCTCTGTGAGTTCATCGGGGATCACAACGCCGTAAAGCCGGGAATATTTCTGCTCTGTCAGATCAACGCGGAATACCACCCAGCGCTCGTCTTCGCGCCTGACACCAATATGTCGGCCAAAAACATCATAAACCAGCATCTTCGTTTTCTCCGTTCAGAAACAGGTTCATCATAAGCCTTTTACCCTGCACAGGAATACCACCATAAAGCGTGTTATTTTCTGGGCCAGGAGAAAACAGGCTGAGTGGTAACCCCTTCACCCTTCGCCAAAATTCTCTATACTTCTCATCATCTTCTCCAACTCAATAAGGTCGTTTGTGATAGCCAATATCTTTGTCGTGGTGGTTGCCGCCATACACCTCTATATTCTGGTCCTCGAAATGTTTATGTGGGACACAAAAACAGGCCGTAAAGCCTTTAACCTGAGTGCTGACTTTGCCCGTGAAACCCGCGTACTGGCGGCGAACCAGGGGCTTTATAACGGTTTTCTGGCTGCGGGTTTACTGTGGGGATTATGGCTCGGGGAACAGGGGGTGTCGGTCCTCTTCTTTTTCCTGGCCTGCGTGCTGATTGCCGGCATTTTTGGTGCTGTCACGGCCAGCCGGAAAATACTCTATGTGCAGGCGCTCCCGGCGCTTGTCGCGCTGATTGCCTTGCTCGCCCGCATCGCATAGCGACTTTCGGACGCCTCTGTTCGTCCTTTCGTGAGGCGGAACATCACCGCCTCATGTTAAGCCATAAATAAAATCAGTTTCCTCTCGCCGTCTGTCGCGGTAGTCTCATTGTTTCCGTCAATATGACGGGGCTATGTGAGTAACCTTTCCCAATACCAATAATTAAAAATCAGTACAGACAGGACAACTATGGACTCCACCCTCATCTCCGATCGTTCTCACGAGGAGACACCTTCGCTCAATCGCGCCCGCCGCGCTGCTCTTGGTAGTTTCGCGGGTGCTGTCGTCGACTGGTATGATTTTTTGCTCTATGGCATCACCGCCGCACTGGTATTTAACCGTGAATTTTTCCCGCAAATCAGCCCTGCGATGGGCACACTGGCGGCGTTTGCCACCTTTGGCGTGGGCTTCCTGTTCCGCCCACTCGGTGGGGTGATCTTCGGTCACTTTGGCGATCGCCTTGGTCGTAAACGCATGCTGATGCTCACCGTGTGGATGATGGGGATCGCCACCGCACTTATCGGCATTTTGCCGTCGTTCGACACCATTGGCTGGTGGGCGCCGGTTTTGCTGGTCACACTGCGGGCCATTCAGGGGTTTGCTGTAGGGGGCGAATGGGGAGGCGCGGCACTGCTTTCGGTGGAAAGTGCGCCAAAAAACAAGAAAGCGTTTTACAGCAGCGGCGTACAAGTGGGCTACGGCGTGGGCCTGTTACTTTCCACCGGACTGGTGTCGCTTATCAGCCAGCATACTACCGATGAGCAGTTCCTGAGCTGGGGCTGGCGCATTCCCTTTATCTTCAGCATCGTGCTGGTGATCGCCGCGCTGTGGATCCGCAACGGTATGGAAGAGTCCGCTGAATTCGAAAAACAGCAGCTGGAAAAGCCCGTCGCGAAAAAACGCCTGCCGGTGATGGAAGCACTGCTTCAGCATCCAGGCGCATTTTTAAAGATTATCGCCCTGCGTCTGTGCGAACTACTGACGATGTATATCGTCACCGCCTTTGCCCTGAACTACTCGACGCAGAATCTGGGGCTGCCGCGCGAGCTGTTCCTGAACATTGGATTGCTGGTCGGCGGAATGAGCTGTCTGACCATCCCCTGCTTTGCCTGGCTGGCAGATCGCTTTGGTCGCCGCCGCATTTATATCACCGGCGCGCTCATCGGCACACTTTGCGCATGGCCGTTCTTTATGGCGCTGGAAGCACAATCCATCTTCTGGATTGTCTTCTTTGCCATTATGCTTGCCAACATCGCCCATGACATGGTGGTTTGCGTCCAGCAACCGATGTTTACTGAGCTGTTCGGCGCAAGTTACCGCTACAGTGGCGCAGGCGTTGGCTACCAGGTCGCAAGCGTGGTGGGCGGCGGATTTACACCGTTTATTGCGGCTGCACTGGTCACCTTCTCTGGCGGCGACTGGCACAGCGTGGCGCTGTATCTGCTGGCAGGCTGCCTGCTTTCGGCTGGTACGGCGCTGTTTATGAAAGAAACAACTCACCCTTAATCACCCGGTGGAGGCCGCCTGGCCTCCATTTTCGCCCAAAAGCCCCACACTTTTAATTTTGATAACAAAAACCATTTGCATTTAAATGCACGCTGTCACTTTCTTTCTCGCAGAAATGCGCGGTCGTTGGGAAACCCCCTTGTCAGCGTTTGAGCGTTATTACACGGAATTCTTCAGATTCCTCAGCCGGAAGTTACGGGATAAGCATCTTGCAGAAGAGCTTACCCAGGAAACTTTCAGCCGGGCGTTAGCCTCTCCTGAAGCGGTTTCCTCACACCGTGGACTGCTTTACCATATTGCCAGAAATCTTCTGGTCGACCGCTATCGCCATCAGCAACACCCTGCATCCGGCCAGGAGATGGCAACCGACGAGCTGCTTGCGCCTGGGGCTGAACAACCCGACAGTGTGCTTGAAAAGCAGCAATATATTGACCGCATTGTGGCAACCATTGAGGAACTTCCTCCGCGCTGCCGTGAGGCATTTATTCTGCACCGCATCGACGGCCTGTCACAAAGTGAGTCGCTGCAAGAATGGGTATTTCAACCAACATGGTGGAAAAACATATCATTCGCGCCATGCTGGCGTACCGTGCATGCCGCGACGCCTGGCGCACTGAACAGACGGCAAGGAACGCACAATGACCCACCAGGACGATAACCCTTACGATTGCTGAAGAGGCCATTCGCTGGCATCTCCGCCACCAGAATGGTTTAACGCAGGGCGAGCATGACGCGTTCGAGCACTGGCTGCAAACCCCTGCTCACCGGGCGGAATATGACGATCTCCAGCAACTCTGGCAGGATGTGGCCCAGATTCCTGTCAGCGCTGTCGCTCCGCTACGCCCTGCCCCAACTCGTCGCCCACGCTGGCGTGCGCTGGCCTGGAGCTGCGGCCTGATGCTGTGTGCTGTCGTGTTGTTCTTCCCGCTGCGCAATGAATTCGCCGCCCCACGCTATACCGCAAGCTGGCAGACCAAACGCGGGCAGATGCGCCAGATCGGATTGCCTGATGGCAGCCAGGTTTCACTGGACGCAGGAACACAATTGCGCGTGCGCTAATGCGACTGAACTGGAGCACCGGTTCCACTGCCAACATTACCGGCACACTGGCGATCGGTTCGCTGGTACTGACGGCGATTCTGTTGCCGCTGGCTTACGCTACTGGGCCTTGGCCAGAGTACTGCCCAGTCACTTGGCGTTCCACTACGCGCTGGCAATATTCTGATTTTACTGCTCACCGCGTTACTCACCGCCGCCGGAACCCTGCTGGCAGGTCCCCTGAGTTTTATCGGGCTGCTTGCGCCACAGTGCGCCCGCGTTCTGGGAGCGTATACGCCTCGCCGCCAGTTACTGGTGGCCACCCTGGTCGGCGCGTTGCTCATGGTGTTGGCAGACTGGCTGGGCCGTAACATTGCCTGGCCGTGGCCCATCTCCGCCGGATTACTCACCGCCTTCATCGGTGCGCCGTGGTTCCTTTGGCAGATACGACGTTCATCCAGTTGCTGAATGGCTGTCTTTTGTTTCACATGCGTGTGACATACTATCGGGTATGCCGCACACCTGTGGAACAAGGAGACAAAGATGAATAATAAGGGCTCCAGCCTGACACCAACGCAGGCACTGGAAAAGCTAGAAGCGTTCTACGAGCAATCCGTCAACGCGTTGCGCAGTGCCATTAGCGAATACATCGAAAACGGAAAACTTCCCGATGATAAGGCCAGAAGTCAGGGCCTTTTTGTTTACCCTTCCCTGTGCGTCACCTGGGATGGCAGCGCCACGAATACCCCGAAAACCCGCGCCTATGCGCGTTTTACCCATTCCGGTAGCTACACCACAACCATTACCCGCCCTTCGCTGTTTCGGCCTTACCTGGAAGAGCAATTAACCCTGCTGTATCAGGATTATGGCGCGCATATCTCTGTCGAACCGTCGCAACATGAAATCCCGTACCCGTACGTAATTGACGGTTCCGCCCTGACGCTTGACCGTTCCATGAGCGCCGGGCTGACGCGCCACTTCCCGACAACCGAACTGTCACAGATTGGCGATGAGACGGCCGACGGAATTTATCACCCGGCGGAATATTCGCCGCTGTCGCATTTTGATGCCCGACGTGTGGATTTCTCGCTGGCGCGTTTACGTCACTACACTGGTACGCCAGCCGAACATTTCCAGCCTTTTGTACTGTTCACCAACTACACCCGTTATGTTGATGAGTTTGTACGCTGGGGATGCAGTCAAATCCTCGACCCGGACAGTCCGTACATCGCCCTTTCCTGCGCCGGAAGTATCTGGATCACCGCCGAAACGGAAGCCCCTGAGCAGGCCATTTCCGATCTGGCGTGGAAGAAACACCAGATGCCGGCCTGGCACTTGATCACTGCCGACGGCCAGGGAATTACACTCATCAACATCGGCGTTGGTCCGTCCAATGCCAAAACCATCTGCGACCATCTGGCCGTCCTGCGCCCTGACGTCTGGCTGATGATTGGTCACTGTGGCGGCCTGCGTGAAAGCCAATTGATTGGTGACTATGTGCTGGCCCACGCCTATCTGCGTGACGACCATGTGCTCGACGCCGTACTCCCTCCGGACATTCCGATCCCCAGCATTGCTGAAGTACAGCGTGCGCTGTACGACGCCACCAAAGAGGTGAGCGGTATGCCAGGAGAAGAAGTGAAACAGCGTCTGCGCACCGGGACGGTTGTCACCACTGACGACCGCAACTGGGAGTTGCGCTATTCCGCCTCTGCACTGCGCTTCAACTTAAGCCGCGCGGTCGCCATCGATATGGAGAGTGCCACCATCGCCGCACAGGGTTATCGCTTCCGCGTGCCTTACGGCACATTGCTGTGCGTTTCCGATAAACCGTTACACGGGGAGATCAAACTGCCCGGCCAGGCCAACCGTTTCTATGAGGGCGCTATCTCCGAGCACCTGCAAATTGGTATACGCGCCATTGATTTACTCCGGGCGGAGGGCGATAAACTGCATTCACGCAAACTGCGCACCTTCAACGAACCGCCATTCCGCTAAGAAAAAAAAGGAAAAACAATGCACACATCACCGTTATCCGCCCTGCGCCAGTGGCTTCAGGAGCATCATCTCGACGGGATGATCGTCCCACGAGCCGATGCCTGGCAAAGCGAATACTGCGCGCCGTATGACGAAAAACTGGCCTGGCTGACAGGGTTTGACGGCTCAGCCGGTCTGGCGCTGGTGTTGAAAGACAGGGCGCTCCTGTTCGTGGATGGCCGCTATCAGGTACAGGCACGCGTGCAGGTCAATATGGATGAGGTGGAGATCCACCATTTACATAACGAACCGCTGGCACAATGGCTGGAAAACAATGTCGAGGCCGGGACCCGGATTGCATTTGATGCGTTGTTAATGACCAACGCAGAGTACACCCAGCTTTCAGCCACCCCATGCGAACTCGTCCCGCTGAATGCCTCCCCTTTTGACACCTTATGGACCGATCGCCCCGCCGCGCCTGCGGGACAGATCCGCGAAATGCCGGAGGAGATCAGCGGCGAAAGCAGTGCCGACAAGCGTCAGCGTGTGGCGGCGATTCTGAACGGGAAAACGGCTGACTACCTGGCGATTACCCTGCCGGATAATATCGCCTGGCTGCTGAATGTCAGAGGTTCAGATATCCCCACCAGCCCGGTTCCGCTTTCGTTTGCTCTGCTGAACCGCGACGGCAATGTGGAATGGTTTGTTAACGAAGACAAACTTCACGCGTTACCGGCATCTGTGCGGGAGGCGTTCACCGTCTCGCCGCAGGATGACTTTATCGCGCGCTGCCAGCAACTTGCACACGGCAAACGCGTCCTGGTGGATGCGGACTCTGCGCCGGTTGCATTGCGTTTTGCCATAGAACCTGAGGGTGAAATTATCTGGCAAACGGACCCCATCACGCTGATGAAAGCCAATAAAAATCCGGTTGAGCTGGCGGGATATCGCGAGTGTCACCACCGTGACGGCGCAGCGTGGGTTAATTTCATCGCCTGGCTGACACGCGAAGTCCCTCAGCGACAGGCTGCGGGCAACCCATTGACCGAGCTTGAAGCACAGGCGCAACAACTGGCTTTTCGCGAACAGCAACCCGGTTTTATTGAACAAAGTTTCGCAACGATTTCCGCATCATCCAGTAATGCGGCGATGTGTCACTACCACTCAAGCGAGGCGAGTAACAAAGCTATCGTCCAGGATCACTTCTACCTGAATGACTCTGGCGGCCAGTACCCGAATGGAACCACAGACGCCACGCGAACGCTTGCCTGGGGTAAAGTGCCACCTCAGCAGCGGTTGCACTACACCGCGGTACTGCGAGGCTTTTTATCGCTCATTACGCTGCAATTCCCATCGGGTACGCAGGGCCACCAGCTCGATGCCTTTGCGCGTCGTCCGCTGTGGGAAATGGGGCTCGATTTCGATCATGGGACGGGCCACGGCGTGGGGCATCAGTTACTGATCCATGAAAACCCGCATCGTATCGCGAAAAAGGTTAACCCATGGCCGTTGGTGGCAGGCAATATCATGACCATTGAGCCTGGATATTATCTTGCAGATAGCCACGGTATCCGCATTGAAAACCAGGTGGAAATCGTCGAAAGCCGGCCCGGGTTCTGTTCTTTTGCCTCGCTGACACTCATCCCGATTGATCTCAGTCAGGTTGAACTGAATTTACTGAGTGAGCAGGAGAAACAGTGGCTGGATGAGTATCATCTGAAGGTTCGCGAAACGCTGTCACCGCGGGTCGATAGCGATGCACGTCCGTGGCTGTTTGAAGCCACTGCGCCAATCCGCGTTACCCGGTAAAACGTTGCGCGGGAGTAAACATCAAAACGGCAACCGGGTTGCCGTTTTGCATTTACCGTGTTCAGAAAAGCAAAAAGCCTGCTTTAAAAGCAGGCTTTTTAAATTTGGCTCCTCTGACTGGATGCGATATCTTATTTATCTCATTGAATTTAATTATCTTTATTCTTGAGGCAAAAACTGAGGCCCTTATAGAGGCCCCAAATGCATAATTGATTAAAAATGTGATTTGTATCTTGTTCGATAAGTTGGAGTTGCCTGCTCTGGCAATGCCCAATACAAGGAGTTGTAATGTTCTGCACCGCTACGAGCGATATTTATAATGGAGAGCTCTACCATCTTAGTTTATGTCTCGGTCAATGAAATACGCAGGCAACGATGGCAGAGCAAGTCTTTCAGCCAGATGTTCGTTGCTGCCGCTCAGAGGCTGATTCGCCATTGCATAGTTACGCTCATAGTACTTGTCTGGCCAGTATTACGCACCGCCTCGTGCTGGCATTGTAAGTATCCCGGCAAAACGGCCCATTCACTTTTAGAGATCTTCCGACATACTGATAATGTCCCCTGAGGAGATCGCTATGCGTAAGATCCGATTCACTGAACACCAGATCATCGCTGTATTGAAGTCCGTCGAAGCCGGACGTACCGTTAAGGATGTGTGCCGTGAGGCCGCTATTTCGGAAGCCAGCTATTACAACTGGAAGGCAAAATATGGCGGGATGGAAGCGGCCGATATTAAAAAAATAAAAGATCTGGAAGACGAGAATCGGAGGCTTAAACAGATGTTTGCTGATCTCAGCCTTGAGTGCCGGGCACTTAAAGACGTCATCGAAAAAAAGCTTTAAAACCAGCGATAAAGCGTGAACTTGTCAGCTATCTGACGGCACAATTTGCCATGAGTTTACGCCAGGCCTGCAGGACGTTATCGCTGAGCAGGACGGTGTATTTTTATCAGCCTGATACCCGGCGTGATGAACCGGTGATCCATGCGCTGACTGAGCTGGCAGAACGCTATCCGCGCTACGGTTTTAAGAAGCTTTTCCAACTGCTACGCAGGCAGGGCAATACCTGGAACCATAAACGTGTTCACCGGATTTATTGCCTGCTGAAACTGAATTTTCGTCGCAAGGGAAAACAGCGGCTGCCAGTGCGTAATCCAGCACCACTGGCGACGCCGCAAGCGCTAAATCAGAGCTGGTCCATCGATTTTATGCACGACGCGCTGGTCTGCGGCAGGCGCTTCCGGACCTTCAATGTGGTGGATGATTTTAACCGTGAGGCACTGGCGATAGAAATCGACCTGAATATCCCGGCTCAGCGAGTCATCCGGGTGCTGGACAGGATCGTGGCAAACCGCGGCTACCCGCTGAAAATGCGGATGGACAACGGGCCAGAACTGGTCTCGCTGGCGCTGGCACAATGGGCCGAAGAAAATGGCGTACAGCTCGAATTTATCAAGCCGGGTAAGCCTACACAAAATGCTTTTATCGAACGGTTCAACCGAACATACCGGACAGAAATCCTGGATTTTTACCTGTTCAGAACACTGAATGAAGCGCGGGAAATTACCGAGCGCTGGCTGATGGAATATAACAACGAGCGGCCTCATGAATCCCTGAATAACCTGACGCCGGAAGAGTACCGGCTGATGGCTGAAAAACCGGAAATCTCAAAAAGTGTGTGGAACTAAAACAGGTGTGCTTACACATTATCCAGCGCTTTTTTGACTGCGCCAGCATCCAGAATCACCGTTTCACGGGGCCGTCCGCCTTTGGTGCCGAAAACTACTGTCAGACGCGTATCGCCACGTTCAACGGCCTGTTTCCACATTTTCAGTGATTGTGCGCTCTGCACGGCTTCCTGAGAACGCAATCCCATCAGCCGCGACAGTTCCAGTGCTGCCGCCAGCCCCGGATCTTTCGCGCGGGCCATTTCCAGTACATGGTGGTAATGATCCGGCGTAATAGCCTGCCGTGTACCGTTACGCGATGCGCCAGAAAGCCCCAAAGATTTATTTGTCAACCGCTCATGCTCTGCCACTTGTTTACGCCCGGCCTGTTGCAGTACGGCACGCAGCGAAGCCATTTCATTCTGTAGCGTGCGTTTGCTGATCCCCTGCGCCAGTCTTTCATGAATGTAGTTTTCAATGTAGCGAACTTTGATCTGCGCCACACGCTGGATCTGGATGTTCAGCGCCCGTAAATGCTGGTCAAAACGTTGCACGATATGGATGCGATCGTTCACCGTTTTATGGCTGCCGCCACAGTGTTTTGCCAACGCCTTCATTTCACCGCCTAATTTGCCCATACACTTTCCCCCATGATCTTGCTAACACAAACGGTCTCCGGCGTATGCTTTTTGGCTGCGCCAGAACGATACCTTCACGCCGGAGTGGCAGCTTGTTGAGGTATAGGGAGTTTCAGCCAGTACACGGTACGGACTGCCTGCCAGAGCAGGAATTCTCCGGGGCATCATGCCCCCCTCGGTATCGATCTTTTTCTCCTCTTTTTTGCTGACAGTGGCCCAAAAAGGACGTATCAGATTAGGGAATATGCGCAGAAGCCCTGAAAACAGTGGTATAGGGCGGTGTGGTGGTTGTGCGTCACTTTGTCGCTTTGCGCGACGCAAAGTGACGCACCGGTTGAGTGCCGGTGCGAAAGATCTCGGATTCTGGCGCAGGTTAACGGTCACGCGGCAGCAAAGCCTGACGGCAATGCAGGCCGCAGCCCGTAAGGTAAAGGGGGCTGTTCCTCAGCCGGACAGGGATTTACCCGGAAATTTCAGATGTCGTGGAATGCTGACCAGAGCACTGGCGCAGCGAAAGGACATGTTGTCGGTAAAGTATGACCTCTGTCGCAGTGACCTGCGAGCCGGTGTTTGCGGAGGTATTCACCGGTAGGGGCTGCCATCCTGAGTTCCTCAAGCGCTTCTTTCAGGCCATGAAGCATGGGCGCTGTCAACGACAGCATTGTGCAACCCGGAGCTTACATCCGGCCGATGGACGTGAAAAGGGGAAACTCTTTTTTGATAAAAAAGAGTTTCCCCTTGATTTTTTAATCATAATGTGAATTTAAAATATTCTTACTGGTTCAGGCGACCGCATGCTGATTACAGCGGAAGCTTGTCCTCCCGCATACGACGGACTTCAGCTTCTTCAAAGATATCATGCAGACGGTGGAGCTGTTCGGCCAGAATGACCAGCAGGAGGTAGTTTGGCCCGGCCTCATCCGGGTTCTCCAGCATAACTTCCGTCAGAACACGGGCACGATCCACCAGTTCACGGGCATCGGGTTCAACAGGTTTCAGATTCATGGTTTCCCCCTTTCACTGTGGCCAGTTGCCGCCCCGGATACGGGCGATATCCAGCAGCAGTGACTTCATGGCCAGGCTGAGACTGCAGAGTGTGTGGATCACCGGTTCGTCGCGCGTCAGTTCGTCAGGTCTGCGCAGCCACTCATCAAAACAGACATGTATCCGGACTAACGTTGTGGCGATATGGTCCATTTCCACCCGCTCCACCGGACGTCCCTGCTGGTGCCAGTCGAAAACGGCGTCTGCAAGCTGGCGCAGATCGTCAATGACCGGCCAGAGCCCGCCGGGAATTTGTGGGTGCTCGCCGTCAAAACGCTGTTCCGTCAGACGCAGGGCGAAACTGTAGATCACTGAAGCCAGTAGCTGGCGGAGGTGGCGCAGTTTACCGGGGGTGTAGTTGTTGCAGTCGGCCAGGGCTGTGACTGTACGGGCCTCCGCGAGAGCGCAGGAGCTGTGGATTTCCAGGGCAAGACGAAGGGGATATTGGTCGGTACGGGACAGCGGACGGGCGGGAAAACGTTCCTTCCAGTAATCAGATTCGCCGACCCAGTGAAGAATACTGTCATGGTGCAAAATGCCAGCCGGAGTGGGACCCCGGATATCCAGAAGCTGGATCAGTTCGTCATTATCTGCGCAGGGCTGGGGGATATAGCAGTGGTGATCGAGTTTTTTTCTGAGTTCAGAGAGCGTAATAACCATCATGGTGGTGTTCTCCTGGTAAAAGGGAGTATTGCCACCTGAGTTCTCACGCTCACTGGTGGCAGCCCAGACAGGGGTGAGAAACCGGCTTACCAGACACCGGCCAGCCCGGAGGCTGCCCTGCCTGAGCCGCCATTGATAACCGCCAGCAACTCTCCACCAACAAAGAGTGCTGTATCAACAGATGCTCAGGACAATAACTGCGTATAACGCTGTTATTGTCTGGTAATTGCCCGGGTTCTCACGCCCGGCAGCCCCTTCGGGACTGCTCGGGTATTGTAGTTCATTCTGACCCGGCAGAAAAGCGGCATCCGGCACATGAGCGAGTAACGCAAAGAGAAGCCTGCCTGAGGTGGCGTATGTAATAAAAATACATACGCCACCTCAGGCAGGGGCGGAAACATCCTGGCGGTAACGTGGCAGGACTGGTAAACTATCCAGAATTGATTCCTGATGCAGTCTGAGCACGTAATGCTGCATCAGCCCTGCCTTTTGGTCTTTAGCCCTGTAGTCTTTTCGGGCTAGGCCGTTACCTTTATGACCATTACCCTTAGCCTTTTGGCCCTTTCCCGTTTAACAAACCTCAGGCAACTCTTCCTGGTCGGAAAGAAAACGCTCTTTCCAAAAATGCCCTTTCCCCACAGGGATACACAATATGACTTACACCCGGAATATAAATCAGATATTTTTACCCGTTAAATTTACAGGCTGTCTTACTGTTTCACTATGACAGATAGGTGCTGTCGCGTGTCATCTAGGTATCAGGAACAATCAAACGTTCAGTAACATATTATAACATATGGGAAATTTTGGTTAAGCGGTGACCAGATGTATGATGAAGTACCATTCGCCCATGTAAACTAAAGGGATTAGCTATGTCGAAGACGGAAAACGGCCCGCAGTTCCCGGCCATCCGCTGGCCGGTACCGAAAAATAACCGGGGCGGGGAGTTCAGTAACCTGGAGGAGATGCTGGCGCATCTGGAGGGTGAAGCTACCGGGCACTGGCTGATTGGCCGTAATGGTATGTGGCACGGTGGTATTCACATCACCGACACCACCACCCCGTGGTGTGCGCTCAGCGGGCAGGCGATGAATGAAGCGGTGGATTTTCCGGTGCCGTTTAAGGGAGAGCAGGCCGTGCGGTGCATGGCGGACGGTGAGGTGGTGGCGTACCGGATTAACCGGGATTACCTCAGCGTGCCGTGGTACTGGGGGGATTTACGCTACTCCGGGTCTTTTGTGCTTATTCGCCATCGTGTTCAGCCAGGGAAAACGGCAGAGAGTGGGCTGACCTTTCACACCCTGTATATGCACCTTGCTCCCTGGCTGGCCTACCCGGAGCAGGACTGCACGGCGTTCAAAGTTGCAGACGGCCAGCACCTGAATGCGTATGTGGATGAGTCCCGGCAGTGGGGGGCGGCAGAGCTGCCGTCCGGCACGCGGGTGACATGGGATAAAGCGGTCAGCGCCGACACGATGACCGGGAGCAACGGGCGGCAGTATGCGCACGTCACGCTGGAAGAGCCGCTCACGGGCAGCATGAGCCTGAAAACCGGCGACCGTGTGTGGACTGTGTGTGATAAGGGTAATCTGGTTCCGGCCCGCGACAGCGCCACCCGTCCGGCGTGGTGGTCGCCGTTCCTGCCACCGTCACGGGAAACCGTGCAGTTTGATACGGTCGTATGCCCGACACCTTACCCGATTAAGGCCGGAGACCCGGTGGGGCATCTGGGCTGGTTTCAGGTGCCCAGTGAAGACGGGCATGAAAAACGCTATCAGGCGCATATCGAATGCCTGACGACGGACGATTTGCCGCTCTTCCTGAGCAACCCGGAAGGTGTGGGGAGCGACACACCCGCCTTTGCCCGCTGTCCGAAGGGGATACCGGTGTACCTGCAATTCAGCGGCGGAGAAATACAGAAGGGGCTGGTAACCACGACGAGCGAAGCGGTGATGGCGCTGTCCGGGCAGGCGGTGACGGACAAAGAGGGTAATCGTTACTGGCCGGGCGGGTCGTCGCGCGGGCTGCTGGCGGATTCGGATGTTCAGCTGCTGTCCCGGTATGACCTGGCCGGCCGCGGTTTTGAGACGACAGAAGACAGCCCGGCGAGTTTTGACCATCTCGACGGGAAGACGCAGCCGAAAGGGCTGGTGAAGACGATTTTTGAACGGTTTTTCAGCGTGGCGGACAATGACGGGAAGCCCTGGAGCAAAGGGGATGCGTTCAACTACCGGCAGTTGCTGGACAAGATTGACGACGCGAAATCCCCCCGTTATAACCCGGAACAGTACCGGCGTGCGGTGCAGAACCCGTCAATGCGTGACCATCTGTACCGATTGTGCGTGAAGCACCCCAGTGACTGGTATTACTCGTCGGAAGCGCCGGTGTGGAAAACATTCTTTACGCCGCAGTTGAAAAAAGAAGCGCCGGAATGGTACGCCTACAGCGAGAAATTCCTGACAGACACGCGCTGGATGCACCGTGTGGCGGGGATGGTGGAGAATCCGTGGCATATGCACCCACTCGTCTTTCTGGATGCTATAAGTGTTGAAAAAGATCGATGCAAAGAATTATTTAGGAAAATATCGGGCGTCATCCTTCGTCATGAAGGTGGATATGTTAATGATCCCGATGATAAAGGCGGCGAAACAAACATGGGGATCACTATAGGGACATGGAATCGTTTTTCTATGGAAGATCTTGGAATACCTGCATCATCCGACACTCTGAAAGCCATGACGAAAGAGCAAGCTGAAATTATATATTATAATAATTTCTGGGAACCAAAAGGTTTTTGTAAACTAGAAAACACAAAAGTGGCTCTAATGATATATGACTGGACAGTGACCTCTCGCTGGGCTGTCAGAGAAGTTCGTTCATTATTGCACAATGAGTATGATACAAAACTGTCCATATCCAATATAATGGATGCTGATATGATACATTGTATTAATGCTATTGAGCAGCAGGATGCGTTCCTTAACAAATTAGCTCAATATAGGAAAGAGTATTATAGGTCATTAACCATGACCAATGGTCAACAAAACAACCAGATTAAATACCTTAAAGGTTGGCAGGGTCGGGTTGATGATTGTTTGAGGGTTACAGTATGAAGTATATATGCATGGCGTTATTATTGTTTTGTACTAATTCTTTTTCCCAGGATCTCACTGGGTGTTGGAAAAATGAAGGTAATTCATTTATGTATGATCTTATCCTTCATGAGGATAATGGAAAATTGTCAGGGACTTATTGTTTTATCAATGCGAATGGAAATAGGATTGATTGCGATAAAAACAATTCAATAGTTGATGGTTCCATTGATAATGGATTTGGAATAATATCGTTTGGCGGAAGTGGCGAAGGTAAATTAATTTATAATTATAATTATTTAACATTGAAAATGATAGACTCTACACCTTTCGACGATTTCAATATGCATATCCCTGAGGAAGTAAAATTTTCGAGGGCGAATGAATGTAAATAGCGAAACCAGTAGGAAAACCTTTAGAAAGAAACTCGAGATCTTATTGCTTAAGCCTGTCAGTAATTCTGTGTAACTGCCACCGCATTAAAGGTGATCGCTCAGGCGATCACCTAACTCGATTCCAGGCTACGTATTTCAGGCTGTTACGTACCAAAAGACGAAGATCTCTGATTTAACACTGCATTGATTTTGGGCCAAGGTCAAAAACGATAGTATTCAGCTTTTTGTTGGAAATAAATCTGGGGCAATTCATGAATCAATAGTATTTTTCTGTTACGAGACTTCTTTTAGGTCGCCAGCATACTGATAAGGCGACATATAGCGTTCGGTGTTTGCATCCAGATAATCCGCCCACCACTGCATCATAGCGATCCGTTCCTCCAGATATTCAGCCTTATGAATATAGGCGGCACGCACGCTGTTCCTTTCCTGATGGCTCATTTGCTTTTCAATCGCTTCTTTGCTCCACAGCCCCGACTCACTCAGCGCGCTGCACGCCATCGCCCGAAAGCCGTGACCGCAGATCTCTTTTTGGGTGTTGTAGCCCATCACACGCAATGCTTTGTTGATGGTGTTGTCGCTCATGCATTTATCCTGATCGTATTCGCCGGGGAAAATAAACGCCAGATGCCCGGAGAGCGCTTCAGTCTGCTTCAGGATCGCCATTGCCTGATCGGACAGCGGGACGATGTGCTGCGTTTTCATTTTGGTGCCACGGTGAGAGAAACGCACGTTTTCGATCTGCTCCCGTTCTTCCGGGATTATCCAGAGCTTCTGCTGCCAGTCGATTTCACTCCAGCGGGCAAAGCGCAGTTCGCTGGAGCGCACGAAAAAGAGCAGCGACAGCTTAAGCGCATACTGTGTCAGCAGCCTGCCGGAGTAGTTATCCGTCCGGGATAACAGTTCAGGCAGTTTCTCAAGCGGCAGGGCCGGGTAATGCTGTGTTTCCGGCGGCGTAAATTCACCGTCCAGATCCAGAGCGGGGTTTGATTTGATTAACTGCTTTTTCACCGCATAGCGCATGATTTCCGTAACGTAGTTTTTCAGTCGCGCGGTGACCTCCATAAAGCCTTTGTTCTCCACCTTACGCAGGGTAAACAGCAGATCTTCCGTGACGATTTGATCTATGTATCTGTCCCCGATATCCGGAAAGACATACATTTCCAGCCTGCGCTGGATGGTCGTCGCATAATGTGCAGACCAGCGGCGGTGATCGGCATGCCAGTTCATGGCGATCTGGCGGAATGTCTGTCCGTTTTTCTTTTTCTGCTGTGCGATTTTTTTGTCAACGGCGGGATCGACCCCTGCACGCATTTTAATACGCGCCGAATCGCGGAGCTGGCGTGCCGTAAGCAGGGAAACATCCGGGTAAGGACCAAAGGCCAGCTTCTTCTCTTTCCCGTCAATGCGGTACTTCATATACCAGAGTTTTGAGCCGTTGGGTTTGATCAGCAGGTACAGTCCGGCACTGTCGCCGAGTTTGAAGGGGTTGTCAGTGGGTCTGAGCTTGCGGATAGCGGTATCAGTGAGTGCCATAGCGGGGGCTCCATTCGTTCAACGAACCGTGAGGCCCCCGATTAAGCCCCCAAAAATTACAGATGTCAAGAAACCCGGCAATCCTTACCAGGACAACCGGGTCAATCTAACTGCTTGTTTTTATAACATATTAAGACTCACTGAGACGTCTTAATACTAAAATATGGCTCCTCTGACTGGACTCGAACCAGTGACATACGGATTAACAGTCCGCCGTTCTACCGACTGAACTACAGAGGAATCGTGTGAACGGGGCGCATATTATCGATGCTACCCCGTGATGTCAAAGGCAGAATGCAGAATTCTGATCGTTTGCCGATTTATTCTCCATTTCGGCCATTTGGTACGCATTCTGCGGTTCCTGATTCAGCAATCCCCGATTTCTTGCGGGGATATTTCCACAGCCAGCGGCCACTCACCATACGCCAGTAGAACAGCACACCGCGAACTGCCCAGTCGAGGAACATACCCAGCCAGACGCCGACGACGCCCATCCCAAGCATAATTCCCAGCGTATAGCCTGCCACCACGCGACAACCCCACATGCCCAGCATCGACACCCACATCGCAAACCGGGCGTCACGTGCGCCCTTCAACCCGGCAGGAAGAACCCACGATGCCGCCCAAATCGGCATAAACAGGGCATTCAGCCAGATCAGTATCTTGACCACCTCTTTTACGTCGTCTTCGTGTGTATAGAAGGAGGCCATCAGCCCGGCAAAGGGCGCAGTCCCCCAGGCTATCGCCGTCAACCCTATCGTCGACAGCCAAAATACATGGCGCAACTGGCGTTCTGCCTGGCCTATCTGTCCTTTTCCAAGCCGTTTGCCTGTGATAATCGTCGACGCAGACCCCAGGGCGTTCCCCGGAAGGTTGATGAGCGATGCAATGGAAAAGGCGATAAAGTTACCGGCGATGACATCCGTCCCCATTCCTGCAACGAACATTTGCGTGAGAAGCTTCCCACCGTTAAACAGCACGGACTCGATGCTGGCCGGGATCCCAATCCCCATCACTTCCCAGATAATGGCGAAATTGAGTGGCCGGAAAAAGCTCCTGAAGGTAATGCGCAATGCCGGGTTAAAACCCGCCATCAACACCCCAACAATAGCGAACGCACCGATATAGCGGGAGATTGTCAGCCCAAGACCTGCGCCGACAAACCCCAGCCCATCCCACGAGAAAACGCCGTAAATCAGGATACTGCTGATGATAATGTTCAGAATGTTCATCCCACCGTTAATCAACAGCGGAATTTTGGTGTTCCCTGCCCCACGAAGCGCACCACTACCAATTAAGGCTATCGCCGCCGCCGGATAGCTCAGAACGGTCATCTCCAGATAGGTCAGCGCCAGATCTTTGACTTCATTCGTCGCTTCCCCGGCAACAATATCGATAATTTCTTTACCGAAATAATGGATCACCGCTGCCAGAATGATCGAGAAAATCGTCATGATCATGAGCGATTGTCGGGCTGCTTCGCGCGCCCGTTTGGGGTCGAGTTTGCCCAGGCTGAAAGCAACAACAACCGTGGTCCCGAGATCGATAGCGGCAAAAAACGACATCACTACCATATTAAAGCTGTCGGCCAGCCCGACGCCTGCCATTGCCTCTTTACCGAGCCAGCTTACCAGGAAGGTGCTCAATACCCCCATCAGCAGGACGCAGGTATTCTCCAGAAAAATAGGTACGGCAAGAGGGGTGATTTCACGCCAGAACAAAACACGATAGCTTTTGCGTTTAGCATACCAAGGCGTGCGCATGAGCACCTGGCGTAAGGGGGCGGTGACGTTCAAAAAGAGACCTTAGCGAGAAAGTTGAAACTCCATTTCAAATGATGATGGAGAAAAGCTAATCCTGCAAAGTATTTTCCACAAAAATATGTTTGGAATTACAACAAACTGACGACAGAATCAGCAATCAATCGTATTCATCTAAGATCAGGTTTGACAAAACTTTTTTCGCCGCTAAGATAGGCCTCCAAACCGATTCCTCTGTAGTTCAGTCGGTAGAACGGCGGACTGTTAATCCGTATGTCACTGGTTCGAGTCCAGTCAGAGGAGCCACATTTAAAAAGCCTGCTTTTGAAGCAGGCTTTTTGCTTTTCTGAACACGGTAAATGTGAAACCGCTGCCCTGTTGGCGTTTTGAGTTTTTGCTCTCTCAGCCCTTTGGGAAAAGGCCGAGAAGAGAATATTACGCTACCGGTTAACTCTTCCCATGCCTAAATCTGATAATCGATCGCCACTTCTTCCGGTTCCATCACCTGACGCTTAATTTCATCCACCGATAGTCCCGCATTGCATAACTCGATAAATCGCCACACGTAGTTGCGCTGTAATTGCCCACGCTTCAGGCCCAGCCATACCGTATTCGCATCAAACAGATGCCGTGTATCAAGGCGTACCAGATTGCCTACTTCACGCTCACCACCGGACTGTTCAGCCACAAGACCGATCCCCAGACCGAGCTCCACATAGGTTTTAATGACATCGGAATCCTGCGCACTCAGCACCACATCTGGCGTCAGCCCTTTGCGATTGAAGGCCTCGTCAATGCGAGAACGTCCGGTAATCCCCTGACGGTAGGTAATAAGCGGCCACTTGCTGATCTCTTCAAGCGTAAGAGGAGAAACCTGATGAAGCGGATGGTCAACAGGTAAAAGCAGGCTGTGATACCAACGAAACCAGGGAAATGCCACCAGCAGCGGATCGTTGCTGAGTCGTTCGCTGGCTATTCCGATATCCGCCCCACCGTTTTGCAGCAACACTTCGATTTCCTGCGGTGTTCCCTGAATCAGTTCCAGGCGAACCTCCGGGAATAGCTCACGAAATGCTTTGATGACGGGAGGTAAACTGTACCGTGCCTGAGTATGGGTCGTCGCGATGGTCAACACGCCGGAGGCATCATTGGTGAAGAGATCGGCCAGCCGACGAACATTGCTGGCTTCATTGAGGATCCGCTCGGCAATGGTCAGTAAAGCCTTGCCAGGCTCCGTCATACCAAGCAGGCGCTTGCCGCGACGAATGAATATTTCAATACCAAGCTCTTCTTCCAGCTCACGAATATGGCGGCTCACGCCCGACTGGGAGGTATAAAGCATGTTGGCGACTTCGGTCAGGTTGTAATCCCGCCTTGCCGCCTCACGGATAATTTTAAGTTGCTGGAAATTCACGATTCACTCCGCCGCATCTGATATCGCTCTATTGTTAGAGTCAGCTGAGCCGCAGAACAAATAATAAAAACCAGCATCTTATTCCTTTATGGAATATCAGCTCACCAACTGCAGTTCGCGATTCTCCAGAGAAGGACGGCTAACCAAAGACATCAGGATCTCTTTTACCGCCTGCGCTTGTGGTGACAAAGAGCCGCGAGCGGACATATTCAGCGACAGAGGTAGACTCATGGACGGCGTAGTAATCCGCGCCATCCAGCCATTCGCAGCGCTACTCAGGGAGCGTGCGGCCGATTCAGGCAGAACGGTCACCCCCATTCCGCTGGCAATTGCTGCGGTCAACGTGGAGATGGAATCAATTTCACCGATGATTTTTGCCGTCAGGCGACGCAGCGAGAACGCTTCGTCCACGCGGACACGCACTGCACTGTAATCGCGCGGTAAGAACAAGTTCATTTCAGCCACTGCAGTCAGGTCAATACTCTGGCCCGGACAGTCGCGGGTTCCCACCAGATAAAGATCCTCTTTCAGCAGCGGCTGGCTGCTGATTCCGGCAACCGGGGAACGATCGTAAAGCACCGCCATATCCAGTTGGCCGTTGAGCAATTTTTCATTGAGCACAGAGCCGCTGTTTTCATGTAAATAGACCAGCACTTCAGGGAGCTCTGCACGAACGGCCTGGAGCAATGGCATGGTAATAGAGGATGCTGCAGTTCCCGGGGCCAGCCCGATGGAAACCTGGCCGCTGAGCGTTTGTCCGACGTTATTCACTGCCAGTTGTGCCTGTTCGCACTGGCGCAGGATGGTGCGAGCGTGAGTGTAAAGGATCTTACCGGCTTCGGTTGGCGTGACACCACGTTTAGTACGGATCAACAGTTGCTGATCCAGTTCACCTTCCAGAGTGGCTACCTGCTGGCTCAGCGCAGGCTGCGCGATATGCAACACTTCAGCCGCCTGGGTCAGGCTGCCGATATCGACGATTTTTACGAAGTATTTCAGTCGTCTTAAGTTCATTTTGCCCCCTGTTCGAAATGCAGTGCCGGTACTGGCGCTAATTGTTAAAGAGGTTTTTGCAATATGAGTGCCAGTTTTCATAAGAGGTCTGATATGTCCGCTAACCGCCTGAAAATAAGGAAATCTAATCATCAATACGGGTTTCATTACCGAAACAGCGGTTTATGATCTGCCCCATAAGGGGTACTTGCGCACTAAAACAGTGCAATTCGTTGTGAAAAACACCACTTTGCTGATTTTGTCAGCAAACGATCAAAGCGGGGTGATCCACCCTTTGACAAGCGCAACTGACGTCGCTAATATTCGCCCCGTTCACACGATTCCTCTGTAGTTCAGTCGGTAGAACGGCGGACTGTTAATCCGTATGTCACTGGTTCGAGTCCAGTCAGAGGAGCCAAATTTCGATTCTTACGCTACCTTATTAGTCTTTATTTGATATTGATTCAATAAGTTAGCGTGAAAATCTTTCCAGATGCGTATTCAGTTTTCCCTCCGCATCCGGTTAATTTGGTGGTCAGATTTGGGGTCAGATTGGTTCGATTCTGGAGTGACCCCCAAATGTCTTTAAACGATTCAAAAATCCGCAACTTAAAGCCCTCTTCCAAACCCATAAAACTGTCTGATTCACACGGTCTGTATTTGCTGGTCAATCCCGGCGGTTCACGTATCTGGTATCTCAAGTATCGCTTCGGTGGTAAAGAGTCCCGCGTCAGTCTGGGCGCATATCCGCTGATTTCTCTCGCTGAAGCCCGGCAACAGCGCGATGCTATCCGCAAGCTACTGGCGCAGAATATCAACCCAGCCCAACAACGCATGGATGAAAAAGCCGCAGCTTCACCGGAAAAGTGTTTTAAAACGGTGGCTCTGGGCTGGCACAAAACCAACAAAAAGTGGTCACCTGATTATGCAGAGCGCATTCTCGCCAGCATGAATAACCATATATTTCCGGCTATTGGTCATCTGCCCGTTACCACGCTGAAAACGCAGCATTTCACTGCGTTACTGCGGGTTATTGAGGATAAAGGTTTTCTGGAAGTCGCGTCCCGTACCCGGCAGCAACTCTGCAACATCATGCGTTACGCCGTTCAGCAGGGACTGACCGAAAACAACCCGGCGCAGCATCTGGAAGGCGTCACCGCGCCGCCGGTTAAGAATCACTATCCCGCTCTGCCGCTGGAGCGGTTGCCCGAATTGTTTGAGCGCATTGGCGACTATCGGCAGGGACGACAGCTTACGAGGCTGGCGGTGGTGTTGACTCTCCACCTGTTTATCCGCTCCAGCGAGCTGCGCTTTGCCCGCTGGGGTGAGATAGATTTCAGAAACAAAATCTGGACCATCCCCGCCACAAGGGAAGCGATTGAGAAAGTCCGTTTCTCCGGTCGTGGCGCAAAAATGCGTACTCCACACATTGTGCCGCTTTCCCGACAGGCCATTGCCATTCTGAAGCAGATACAGGAAATTTCCGGCCATCTGGAACTGGTGTTCCCCGGCGACCATAACCCGTATAAGCCGATGAGCGAAAACACCGTCAACCGGGCACTGCGTCTGATGGGCTATGATACCAAAACCGATGTCTGCGGGCATGGCTTCCGGGCAATGGCCTGTAGCGCACTGGTTGAATCTGAACTCTGGTCGCGGGATGCCGTGGAGCGGCAGATGAGCCATCAGGAGCGCAACAGCGTGCGGGCAGCGTATATCCACCGGGCTGAACATCTCGACGCCCGTACAGCCATGATGCAGTGGTGGTCGGATTATCTGGACGTGAGCCGCGAGGGATACGTTGCGCCGTATATTTATGCGCGGCGGCATAAGGCGGCCTGAGCCAGTAGCAATATGATTTGTTAAGAATGAAAAAGCAGATCCCGATTGAATCCGGATCTGCTTTTTACATTGAAAGGATTTATCTTCAACTTTTGGGTTATTAATCGGAAAGCGTACAAAATTATTCGACGTAGAATAATTTTGTACGAAAACCTATCAATATATTATGAATCAATAGGAAAATGACGAAAATTATTCACAGTGAATAATCTCCAGACGATAGCTGCCAGATAATCTGCACCAGAAACCGACTCCCCGATACATCATATCTGCACCAGTTCAATGTCACCGTTTATCTGCACCAGCTTGTCGTCGCCTGTATACGGCAGAACTACGCCAGATATCGCCGGATATATCAATCTGCGCCAGCTTTAGCCTTTTAAGCCCTTTGGCCTTTTCCGGTCTGGCGCTGTTACCCTTAGTCGCCCTTTACCATTATTTGGCCTTTTCCTTTTGCTGGCGCAATCATCAGTAAAATACCGTAATACTGCACCAGAGGCCTGTTAATAGGCCATACCGTTCAGAAGCATTTTTATTGAGAGGAAATCGAACAAAAAATTTCTACGTAGAAATTTCTTCGGTGAATAACGATGAATAACCCGGGATTAATAGGAAATCACCCAAAATTATTTGAGGCAAATAATTTTGTACGGAAAACGATGAATAACATCATATTGCAAGTCTGAAGCTATCAATCAGCATCCCCCTTTCGCCCGTAAACCTGCGCCACATACCGTCCGCGCCCGTCGCCGTGGCCCAAATCCATCGCCGTCATTGCCAGCGCTTCCTTCTCACAAAATCCCTGCGTCAGATAATGACGAATGGCATCCTGCGCCCACGCATAGCGTAACGAGTGCGGGGAATATGTGCCAGTTAACCCGAGACGTGACGCCTGGCTCTGCCAGTATTTCATCGCGCTTTTCAGGTCGGGTTTATCTATCAGCCTGCCGTGGCGATCTTCTGCCACCACCAGCGCATTATCCAGCGCTTTTCTGACAGCGACAGCATCCAGAATAACGGTTTCTCGCGGACGCCCGCCTTTGGTGCCGAACACCACGGTTAAACGGGGCTCACCCCGCTCCAGCGATTGCTTCCACGTTCTTAATGACTGCGCACTTTGCACCGCCTCCTGCGAACGTAATCCCATCAGCCTTGAGAGTTCCAGCGCCGCTGCCATCCCCGGATCTTTTGCGCGGGCGGTTTCCAGCACATGGCGGTAATGCTCCGGCGTGATGGCCCGCTTCGTACCGTTACGGGATGCGCCAGACAGGCCCAGCGAGTGATTGTTCAGTCGCTCACTCTGCGCCAGCCTGTCACGCCCGGCCTGTTTCAGAATGCAGCGCACCGCCGCCATCTCGTTTTGCAGGGAACGCTTCGTGATACCCTGCGCCAGCCGTTCACGGACATAGCCTTCAATATGCCGCGCCTTAAGCTGCTCCACCCGGCGGATCTGCACATTCTGCGTCAGCACCAGACGCTCACAAAAACGCTGCGCCAGCTTAATGCGATCGTGAACGGTTTTATGGCTGCCGCCTGCCTGCTGCGCCAGTTGCTTCATTTCCTGCTCCAGAATCCCCATACATTCCCCTTTCATGATTGCCGCAAACTCATCCCAAAAAAACTCAACACTGATACAGCTTTCCCCGGCGCGTAGGCCAATAGCCCCTGTTTTTTGTCGGGGCTGCAAGCGATACCTGAGCGCCGGGGCGGCAGCCGTTGAGGTGTGGTGGGGCTTCGGTTGTGCTCTCTGAGCAGCCGCCCGCCTTAGCGGGTTATCCCCCGGATCATCCTGATCCCCCTCCGGTATCGGTTCATGTTCTCCTTATGGGTCAAATGGCCTGAAAAGGCAGTGTCAGGATCCAGCTGTGGGCTGGCGCAGTTGAGTTTTCTGGTGCAGATCGAAAGGGCTTGCGTGCGTCACTTTCCCGCTCTGCGCGGTTAAAGTGACGCACGGGTCTGGTGCAGTGAAAATTTATCGTCTGGTGCAGTTTTACGGTCACGCGTCAGCAAATGCCTTGCGGCAAATGCAGGCCGCAGCCCGTTATAAAAGGGGTTGACGCTCCGGTTCAGGGAGCGTCAGTGTTTACAGTACGAATCCGTAGTGAGAACCATCCGGCAGTTCAACATCAAGGCGTAATTTGCCGCCGGTCGCTTCAACGTAGCGTTTAAGCGTGGAAAGTTTCAGGTCGCGGCCCGGTTTTTCCATTCCTGCAACGGTAGGCTGTCTGATACCCAGCGCCTGCGCCATTTCCACCTGCGTTTTCTGTACTTTCTCACGCAACTCAGCAAGATGAATGTTGAGCAGGATGTCCGTCGCCATCGCCTGAGCTTCGTCCACGACTTCAGGTTTTTCATCCGCAATAAGCTGTTCCAGCGTTCTGCCCATCGCGTTACTCCTTCTCTTTTAATGTGTTCAGCCAGTTCGTGAATTCCCGGTCTGCGATCGGGAGCATCTCATCGTAAAAACGTTTTTCATTGCCGACCTTATTTCCGGCACAAAGCACAATGCCAGTACGGGCCGGGTCAAAAGCGAAAAATGCCCGTATCGGATCGCCCCGGCTCTGAATACGCAACTCTTTCATGTTGCTGTAGCGGGAACCTCTGATCGTATCAGCATAAGGTCTGGATAACCCCGGCCCCTTTTCCCGCAGGACCAACAGCGCTGCAAGCACGCTGGCCCTGTCGGTATCGTTGAGCGAGGTAAACCAGTGATCAAACATATCCGTTGTTTTAATCGTCCATACGGGACCTCCCAAGTAATATAGGTTAAATACTATATAGATGTAAAGCTATAAAGGTGATTATGAAACGATGGAATGAGGGATTCATGCGTCGTTACTGCAAAGCTGAAGACGCATTCGGGTATTTCAGTGAATAACATGCATGGCATTCACCGTTTTACGACCTGTACCGAAAAACCAGTTCATGTATTGGTGCAATGTGAAGAGTGACCTTAACTGCAATGCAGTCCGACATTTTCAAAGGTATTGCCGGTAAAGGGACGACCAGCCTGAAATCAGGCCGCTTCTTGCAGGTCGTGAAGCGTAAGGGCACCCCGGAGGGCCATTTGTTGCAGAGAGAAAATAATGCGAATATGACTGGTACAGAAAGAGGAAACTGTTTTTGTCTGAAAAACATTTCCCGTTGATTTGATTAAATGCTGAGTTGCCGCACGTCACTGGCATTCTCCCGATCACCCATCTGCAAGGACAGGTAAAAGATCGGGAGAAACTGTTTGTCTTATCGGTATTCTGGTTTACGGTAGCGTGATGGCCAGATGTTCTCAGGCGCAACATCTAACGCTTCGGCAATCAATCTTTCACCTTTGGGCCAGCGGCGGGAAAGCGCATTAGCCAGCGTGGAGGAGGCAAGCCCAGCCTGACGCGAAAGCGCTGACAGCGAAGTGCCACGTTTTTTCAGCCCGGCGATAATGTCGGCAGGATGCCAGTCAGACTGCATCATGCTTTGACCTCCACACCGTCAATAAACTTCACACCATCGACAGTACGCAGCCAGCGCGGGGCTTTCATTTCGGCGGCAAAATACCAGACCAGTTCACATAATAAGCCAGTTATCGTCTGCTCCATTTTTGGCTGCATCCCCTGCCCGATAAGAAGTTGCGCCAGCGTCAGTGAGTAGTCACAAAGTAATTCAGCATCGGGGACAAATCGGGGCATATCGGCAGGTAGAGCATCAACGGTCAGGCTGTCAGTCAGATGGGACGGGATGGGGTCGTTCAGCGTGGGTTGCAGCAGAGTCAGACAGGCGGCAAGTCGCCCGCAAAGCGCCAACCGCAGCACCGGATCGTCGCTTTCGATCAGAGTTTCGGCGAAGTTTTCACAGTGGTCTGCCAGTACGGTAAAATCTGTGGCAGCATTGAAGGAAACAGCAAGTAACGGGTGCGTCTGAGTGGGGATCGTAGCCATAAAGGCAGCCTCCAGTATGTGGTTTAAAACCACCACCAGAGGTTCCAATCTCATGGGTGGTGGACTGAACGGGGTTGGAACTACCGGCCATACTGGAACCGGCGCACCTTACGGTGCCCCCACCCAGCCCACCATAATTTTGGTGTAGCTAAGCGCGCGACATAAAAAAAGACGCAGACGCGTCACGTGTCGCCAGTATGGTTACATTTCGGGGTTCCAATCCCGGCACCTGATTTTGCAGGTGTGGGTAAAAGATACCGCTTTCGGTCAAAAACAGCAATAGGAAGTGGTGGAATACAGATCGCAGATTGTTATAAATATAAGCATTGGGTCGCTAAAGTATCCTCTTCACCAATTTTTCGGAGGGAGTCCGTTGAATACTACAGAACAACAGATTGTAAAGCTGGGGCCACCAGTAGGAAAAGCAGATGCTTATTTACCACTGGAGCTTATGGAACCGCAAACATTTGTGCTATTTTGTTGTGAGCTCATCAAAAAACGGCTGAAAATCGAAAACGGCGAGATAGTTGATGCCATGACGATTGGCATTTCCGGCCAATCACAATTTGGGGCGGATATTTTTACGCATCGCCAGCACGGCAATCAGGACGTTTATTCGTTATACGAAGTGAAACGTTGTAAAAAATTCACAAGCAGCCACTATATTTCCACTGTTCGTCGCTTTAATGAACATCGGGAAAAATGGCAGGTAAATATCAATGAGTTTTACATTTTTCTCAGTGAAAAAACGTCAGCAAAATTAATAGCGGAATATAAAAAACAAGAGGCTATTTTTAAAGAACTGAATATAGTACATCGTGTGCTTGATACGGAATTGATCCACGACTGGCTGAAAAATCTGTATTGTCCAGATCTGTTGTATCTATTTTGTGACGAAATATGGGTGTCTCGCTTTTATGGCGAGCGAGCACTGTTAAATATCAAAAACTATGGCGTGTGGGACTATAATGAATCTTCTGCCTGGCTAAATTACACGCATCCATATGAACACATTGCTGGTGATACCTATACACTTCAGAACGATCATGTGTTTATTCAGGCGTTTTTACCTAATCTAAAAGGGAACCCCCTCTCCTGTTTTATTGATTTTCGTAATGGCCGCTATAGCCATGTTTTGCTGACGATGAGTCAGAATGACCTGCTAAATTCGGCCTTCGAAGGGGCCGGTAGCCCACCGGAGGCGGGAGTCAGACCATGGGTTTTAAAAGAACCTCATGGCGAAAATTATTATTGCGATATCGGTAACTGCCGCCTTGCACTTACCCTAAATGAAACCCGCTCCCTCTGTGATGCTTTTGATAAGTTCTGGAGGTGCTATAAACAGCGCATGGAAGAAATTGACCGGATTTGTCGCACTGTTGATTTTTCGAACAGTACACCACTCGGTGATAATATTCATCTCATTACCATTCCTTACTGGCTATGGGGTCGTATCAGCATCTTTTGTCAACACCATGACTATCTGGATACCGAAGGCGAGTGGTCGATATTTAATCCTGCCCGTGAGCGCATTATGGTCTTTACCCGCCATAAAGATGAAGTAATGAACGAAGGGCATCACGTCACACTATTAGCCAGCCGCGACCCTAATTTTCATCGCCTAAATAATCATCGCGTGGCGCTAATCTGGCAACCTCCCAGTCGCTACGATATCGATAATATGGAAGAGGACACCATCGGGCCTCGTAATTACTGGGATGCGTTGACGACATATCGCTGGCTGATGGAGAAATTAATCCCTGCGGCAGATAGTTGGTACTGCTCCAATTTCTTTCCAGAACGCAGGGGCTGGCAACGACTGCCATTTCGCGCACCCCGCCATATCTCCTATACTTCCGATGATATTTATTCCAACTACCAACCGGAAAGTAATATCTCGGTTGAACAGGTAGACAGCAAACAGAGTCTGCTGGCGTTGCTGACTGAACTACAAGATTTTTTTAATATCTACACTCGCCGGGTGTACTTTAGGGCAAGTGAATTTGAGCAACTTTGCGATGCCTTTCTCTTTTTATTGAACAAGACTACCGTCAATTACTGGGGCTATATCCGCAGTAGCGTCGGTGCTTCGCAGGATGAGCGAGAGTCTGTGGTAACAGCATTGCAAAAGTATCGGAGGGAAAGTACGGTTTATGAAAGTAACTCGTCACTGTATGACTATCTGTTTCGCGGCATGATGGCGCTATTTGGTGACGGCGACTGCCATATTAACGAAGTGGAAGCGATTAAGGTTGCAATGATGTTGCGTCCATTTGTGGATAAGGTGTCGGAGGGGCGTTTTTTGCGGCGCTGTCAGAAGCGGTCATAGACCAGCCTGTCAATACGCTTTCCTCACGGCCACTCTGTCGTGGTTTTGTGCTACTAAATTAGGCATTCAGCAACGATTGGTTTCCTGAATGGCAGGTAGTACGTAATGCTACCTACCGTTGAAATATTTTTATCTCTTTGTTTTATTAGCAAACTATCCGTAAAATGAGTCTTAGGAACAGGTAGAACAGAGCCTCAGCACTGCATTCATTATATGAAGGTGAAACTTGTCTGATATAAATCTGAACGGTCCCGCAAACGGCGGTGGAGCAGCAACCAGTAGCGGCATTTTATTTCAGCAACAACTGGGAGCTCACTTTGCTGCTCAGATCCTGTCTGGTAGCCGACTGGATGCAAGATTAGGACTGGGCGAAGCATCCCCTGTCTGGTTGCGCTTTGAAACGGAAGCGCCCGTTGATGACATACTGGTGGCTACATCTGCGGATGGTTTTATCGCCATTCAGGCAAAAACAACGCTTTCGCTTTCAGATGATAAAAAAAATCCTTTTTATCGAACTGTAGAACAATTTGTCCGCCAATGGTTAACATGCCGGGACGGCAATGGTTCTCTGGAATGGAACAGGCCTCTTGATCCAGATAAGGACCGTCTGGTTTTAGCCGTAAGTACCAGAGCATCAGCGTCAATTCGGGAGGAACTTCCTGTAGCATTGTCTCTTTTTTCTCAGCACGGTCTTGGTGCAATGAATAAAAGACAGGCAAAGGCGTTTAGCATTTTTGAACGCTGCATTTCCGCTGCCTGGGGCAACATAACTTCTGAGCCCCTGCCTCCTCACCTTGTTTCTGAATTTTGCCGCCTGGTTGTTGTTTTGGCCGTTGATATTGAAAATATGGCTTCACCGGCCTATTTACAACTTGCCCAGAGCCTTGCCAGAGATTCTGACGCAACAACGGCCTTGAGTATTTTTACTGAAATATGCGGCACAATGATGTCCCATCGAGGTGGTGGCGATCTGTCAATATTTCGCAATGAGCTTGCAGGAAAAGGGATTAAGCTCGCAGCACCACCTCGATACAGGGATGATATTGCCCAACTTCAGCAACATTCTCAGGAAATTGCTGATTCCCTTAATCGATATGAAGCTATTGAAAGTCAGACCGGTCAACCTGTTACCCTCCGCAGAGAATGCCAGAACGAAGTTGAACAAGCCGTGCAGTCAGGTTCTCTATTAATTATTGGTGAACCCGGCGCAGGTAAAAGCGGAGTCCTGAATGCGCTGGCACGCAGTTTGCGGGAACGAGGAGATGATGTACTGGAGCTGGCGGTTGATCGCTATTCCGTTGAGTCGCTTGAAGGTCTGAGTCGAGAACTCAAACTGAAGCATAGTTTGACCGACGTGCTTGAGGCATGGGATGGCCCATCTCAGGGCTGGCTGATTATAGACGCGCTGGATGCCACCAGAGGGGGTAAGGGAGAAGCCGTTTTCCGCCCACTCATTGAACAGGTGTTGGCCTGGGGTGGTCGTTGGAAAATCATTGCCTCAATACGTAGTTTTGATCTGCGCATGGGGGTAAAGCTTCGTGACTTGTTTAAAGGCGTCCCTCCTGTTGCTGAACGTGCTGATGCTTTGTTTTCTTCCGTTCGCCATATTGTTATCCCACGTTGGTCAGATGATGAATTTCGCCAACTACTGGAAGCATCCCCCTCTCTGGCTACGGCCCTGGAGGGTGCCTCCGAAAAACTGCGAGATCTGGCGAAAGTTCCGTTTAATACCAGACTGCTGGCAGAACTGGTTTCGCAAGAAACTGGTGTCAGGTTTACGGCTATCTCATCTCAGACAGAACTATTACAACTGTACTGGCAACGTCGGGTTGAGGTACATGGACTTAACGCAACGCGAAATATAAAAACATTAGTGGATGCCATGATTGATGGGCGCTCACTCAGTGTTTCATCCCTGCTTACAGGCACGGATCCTGACATGCTCGATACACTGTGTCACGAAGGCGTATTGAATCGGGAACAAAATGACCGCCGGATACAATTTCGCCATCACCTTTTATTTGACTATGCTGCGGCACAGACATCGTTTGAGCCAGATGCGCTAATTGCGGGGAGATTGCATTTTCAGAAAGAACAAGCTCAGGGATTAATGCTATCCCCCGCACTTGGCTTTGTGCTTCAGGAAATATGGAGTTATGACGATAATCATCGTAGCTTTTGGCAGGCAGTGAGTTATCTGGTCAATGACAAAGATGGGGATCCGATTATTCGTAGTTCGGCTGGTCGAATTGCAGCAGAGTATCCCATAGAACAGGACGATCTGCTATGGCTTGCTGAACGTGTGGCAGTTGACGACGAGAAAATAATAACCACTTTGGGCCATATATGCGGTGCGCTGGCAATACGATTTGAGGATGAAAGAAATGTTGCCCTGCTACCATGGGTGCATTTGGTATCAGCCCTGACGCCTCAGGTGAATAAAGTTACAGAAACTTTGCGATTCTTATTGCATCCACTCATCAGGCAGGTTGCTGAGCCAGTCTTATGTAATATGCTCGGTACAACCAGCCGTGCAATGTTTTCGCATGGCTTAACGTTAAGTGATCCGCAATACTTTGTCGGTAACGCTATTTCGTTCGTTGCAGATACAATCGACACCGATGTTCAGGCTTCCTGTAGTTTACTGGAACAGATCCTTTCTCCTGAGCGGCTTCAACGTTTTGGCTCCGAAGAAATCCCCATACTTTGTCGCAATATTGAGAAGATCGGAGTACATGCACCAGAGTTCGTAGTTCGTATCTTCGAATTTGTCTATAACCATGACATCGTAGACGATCGGGAAACAAATCTGGGGGAGAGCCGAATCCTTCCGTTGAGATCAAATGCACGACAGGATTATGAGCTGGCAAGATATTCACTTAGTGAGTATTTTTCTTATTTTATTGAACAATACCCCAGCCATGCAATTAGCGCTGCGGTGAGTGCTCTCGATGGTTACGTTGCTCGAAGACATCCTGTGGATGTGCCTGCCGAGCACGTAACAATTTCCGGGTACAATATTATTCTTCAGACCGATCGCAGCCACATTTGGGCATATAACCCAGACAACCAGCACGCACATGACGGTGAAGTACTGGTTAATAAACTTTTTCAACGTTTGCAAGTTGCCCCAAGTTCAGATGCACTTATTCTTGCCAAACTTATCTGTGAAAAAGCGTCACTGGCAGTATTCTGGAGCAGGCTCTTTCTGGCTGTGAATAAACGGGACGATGACCTGATTGATTTTCTGTGGCCTATAGCTGCACAAGAAATATTTATCCGAAGTGAAGATACCCGTAAAGATGCCATTGATATTGTGGGCAAGGGGGTTATTCGCCGCTCAGAAGAAGAACGAGAGAAGCTAGAAAGCTCTGCTTTTCAATATGATTTTTCTGATTATCTTTATCCAGAAGAAGCAAAATACAGGCTGCTATGTCGTCTTTTTAACGCTATCGGTGCGGAGAATTTATGTACCCAGCCTGCCCGAGACTTTTTGAGAAACTTTTCGGGTGATGTTGAGACATCAAGCAATGAACGGCTTTTTAACGTTTCTCCAGTCAGAGTAACAACCGCGATACCTTATGATTTTATTGATGATTTAGATCAGAAAGAACCAGACAATACGATCCTTATTGACGCTGTAAAAAGAGCAAGAGAAGCATTGAGGCTTGAGTCGAACAATACTCTTCCCTCAGGACTATCATTAGAAAATATCTTCAATATCCTTGAGCCCGTTCATAGTCTCCTCTACCTGGAAAATACTCATAACTATGTACGCATTACCGCAGAAGACGTAATTATCAGAGCCTGTAATGCAATCATTGAACAGAAGTTATTACCCGCAGCAGATGAAGAGCAGGCAGAAGAACTAACATCACATTTTTTAAAATTCCTCGACATCGCTTCCCATTCTGCTGGCCCTGAACTTCAGGAAAATACAGAAGAAGAGTTTGAAAACAGTACCGGTTGGGGTTCTCCAGCACCAAGAATTGATGCTGCACAGATTATCCTTGATGTTATTCCTTTGCGTCCCGATCTTTATGGACGACTAAAAGCTGATATTGAAAGAATGCTGATTGATCCTCATCCGGCGGTTCGCTTTCAGGCATCAATACACCTTTTGCGGCTATGGGATATTGATCAAGATAGTGTATGGCACTATTTGAACGAAAGGATTGAACAGGAAACCAACACCGGTGTTCTTGAGCATACTGTGGCGTATGGTATAAGACGTTTGCTACATGTTGATCCCTCACATACTTTCAGCCTCATTCAGAAATTGCTGAGTCGGTTTAGTGGCGATCTGGAACGTCAAAAACGCATTCGTAAAATTGTTAGCAGCGATATAACTATTCTCTGGGGAGTGCATGAAACCAGAGAGGCTTATGACATACTACAAAGTTGGGCTAATGCCCCCACCATTTATAGTGATGAACTTAATCAGGTTCTGTTCACATTAAGGGAGGGGTTCGTTCTTGGACTTACCGGGCAAGCGGCACCGGAAGATATAAAAATAAGGCAACGAGCACTGGATATTGCCTATAACATTATCGATGCAGCCGGGATAAAGCTGGAAGAGTATTATCAACAAACGAATCTGACAGATGCTGACAAAGAAAATGTAAAACGGTGTGCGGAAGTCATCGACAAAGCCTGTTCGCAACTTCGCTTCGCTTGCGAAGGTAAGCATAATTCTGACGAACCGCCATTAAAACATGAGGGACTTAAGCAATTCTTGGATGAAACAGAAAGACACCTGAAGCGCATTGGTGATTGTGGTACACCGCACACTATCTACTATCTTCTCGAACTCCTTGAAACACTGACTCCTGTCGCGCCCGAAAAGTGTTTCGACCTACTGGCTAACGCGCTTTATCACGGCAGGAAACTCGGTTTCCAGAACGAAAGACTGGGAATGGATCAACTGGTAAAAATGATGGGGATATTTCTTGCCGATTATAAAACCATCTTTGACGATCAAAATAGACGTACCCGTTTGATAAACAGTCTTGACATCTTTATGGAAGCGGGCTGGCCTGCGGCCCGGCGTCTGCTTTATCGGTTACCGGAGTTGATTCAGTGAACGAAGCACAACTTCGTAATCAGTTTCGTGGTGATTTATCCAAGTTAATGGAGGATATTGTACGCTTTATTGAATGCGGAATTATTAACCCTTATTCAAAAGATAGTGCAAATACCCTCCATGAACATGATACTCGAATCTTGTTTTTCGATCGGTTGCTAACAAGTCTGGGCTGGCGATTAGGTGCCTATGGTAATGTTCAAGAAGAAGCCAGAATAAAAGCAGATACAACACGATTTATGGACTATGTCGGCATAAATCAGGAGACTAAAACACCTTTAATGATTTTTGAAGCGAAAGCTTGGGACGTTCCTTTTGTTTCTGCCCGCAACCCTGAAGACAGAGCCAAGGACGAAGATCTCATCGTTATGGCAATTCGTCATATACTGAATGACAAACCCGAAAATGAATCACCAGTTTCGAAACAATGGCATGGTTTTTTAAAACAGGTTATGGATTATGTTCGAACCATGAAAACAATAAACGAACATGATACTCCCTGTGCTGTGTTATCCAGTGGACAATGGACTATAGTATTTACGAATCCTGTTCTTACTTTTTCTGATGGTAGGGTAAGCCCAGATGATATTAGAATTTTCAACCTGCAATCTTATATGAGTAATGCAGATACATTATTTAATCTTTTACACTGTTCAGTTTTAGCGAAAGACATCCCATTTCCTTTACGACCTGCACAAATAAAAGATTATATTGATGGTAATTCTATAAGCACTACATATTATGGTGTGCATGTTCACTATGAAGAAACAGGAAGTCGTTTTTTTGGACCGAAGCCTCAAGTATTAATTTATCCAGTATTAGTACTCCAGCGCAATGATGGCGTTTTTGCAGCCGTAATTAATAAAGCAGAAAATTTCACTCTGGAATATACAAATAGTGCTCATGCAAAAACAGAAGATCTTACATTACATTTAAATTCTGTTACTACTTGCCTTCAGGAACTTCATCGTATTTGTGAGCAAGAATTAGATTGTAAACTAACTATTTCTCCAGTTAAGGTTTTCCCAGGGTTTGCCTCCGAATCCTATAAAATGGGAAACCAGACATTAATAGCGAAGCGTATAAAAGGTTATCATGATGAGTGGTTATTAGTTACCGGAATAGAAAAACATTATCTACGTAATATGCCCCTGATTGAACACTGTCGCTTCCACTCATGGGCTGATTGTCTTGCTGAAGGTTGTGAAAATGGAACCTCAGCTATTAATATCCGTTCAACAAATCCGCGAATCATCTTTATTGACAAGCAAATGCATCATTGTGCCAACCAAGTTGTGTACGATCGAAAGAGGAAAAGATGCCATATCTTACAGATAGATGAAAGGATCTGTTGTCAAACATGCAATTACTCTAGCTTATGCTGGTCGCAGGAGGAACAAGAAAAGCTACCTTGCGGCAAATAATATAATCGGCATGGCTCTTTGACTCATCTAGCTAATCAATATTAACAATGAAATTATTTTTTATTTTATCAACAATGGGAGAATAATTCATAATGTTACCCCTCGATAAAAAAATCCACTTAAAAGGATCTGTGCCTGTAACAATTGTAGAGGATAACTCTTTACAAGGCCCTATTTTTCACCCGGGAATCCCTCAAAATTCCTCATGGAGAGCTGGCAACAATGCAGCCTCGCAATATCAAGGTATCCAATCCGTATGGAAGAACATGGTAGGTTACTTTAATAAATCACAAAATGAACATGGTTACGATAAGAAATTACAGGTAAAATCAGGAATTTGTGAATTAAAAACTTTATTAGACATACTCCCTCAGATGCACAAAATTATTGTTAGCCATCCAATATATAATAAAAGTGGTTTAAGACCTTACATATCAATCACACAATCAGAATTAGATGAAACGGGACTGTTTTATAAAAAAGTAAACGTTGAAAAAAACAAAGCAATAAACAAAATTCAAAAAATTAGAAATAATATAGGTTCTCATTTCTCTGATGCCCAAATTGTTAAGATCATTCCTCGCGGAAAGATAGACAAACGTTCATCCAGAGAAAAAGTATCGTGGGATGAAGTTATCCTTTTATGGGAGTTATTAGAATTAAATAGTTTTATGGATCTGATAACATCCATACACGCATACTTGAATTTTATTAATACATTACCAATTTATGAATGGTACAGATATGAAGAAAATGGAACCATAAGAACTCATGTTCCTCGTATTGGCACAGTTGATGAATCGGGTAAGGAAAAAATTTGCATAATGAGTGAAAGCATGAGAATAGCGCTCTCATTAGGCTCATCAAAATTTCCCGAGTCAAATTAAAGTCCATGCAAACATTTTTTCTGAGAAAGATTCATTCTTAGTATTATAAGCGCTAACCATAGTTCATATTTAGTAGATGGTGGTCATTCTGGTGGTCTTGACAACCCCAACTTTTAGGTTTAGCTTATCAATCAGCCAGTTAATGGCTACGGCGATCCCAGTCAGAGGAGCCAAATTTGAAAAGCCTGCTTTTAAAGCAGGCTTTTTGCTTTCTACCGCTTAATCCCTGAACTCACACGTACAACCGCAATAACTCAGCGTATTCTGCCCGTTGCCAACCTTACCATCACGCCGTATGTTGAATGCTTTTCCCGTCCACCCGGCTTTAGTGTGTTAAAGGTAAGAATATGAAACCTCTGTTTGTCTACGGTACGCTGCGTCCCGGTCAATCCAATGCCTATATTCTCGACAACATTGGCGGAGAATGGTTACCTGGCTATGTTACGGGAACATTTTACGAGAGTGGCTGGGGGCCAGCCGAAGGTTTCCCCGGAATAGTGCTGGATAAAGGCAACGCTCGTGTCGAGGGGTATCTGTTTCTATCCGACAATCTCAGCGCCCATTGGCCAATGCTGGATGAATTCGAAGAGGGTTATGACCGCGTTGAGGTCGATGTGATGCTCGCGGATGGGACACAGGTTGTTGCATGGATTTATCAGCTACAGGCCCTGGCGGATCGATAACCGCCGAAGACCTGTTGCGCCAACCCGATAGTGCAGTGGTCATTCGGTTTAAGGGCTACTCATTGCCCCATTGATTCAGAAACATCGCGATCTCATCAATGCGCTGCTCATCGATTCCGGCTTCATCAGCCATGTCTTTCTGCGCCTCCTCACTGATCTCTTCGTTGTTCATTAAACGGGTAAGCAGTAGCTGGAAATAGAGCGCCAGAGGATCACGTTCTGACTCGCTAACCGGCTTTGCGCACTCCGTCGCATACTCATCTGCGATGTCATAATATTTCAGTGGTACGTTATTGTTCATTAATTAACCCTCAGGGTGAATGCCAGCATTATTCGCCTGGATAATAGCACTCCTGATGTGTTTTTTCTGTCATCCCGGCAAGGACCGGTAAATATCCTGCTCACGGCGTGACAGTTATGCCTTTACCTGACGTACCGCCGGATTAGCCAGTAGGACGAAAATTCGTTATTATCCGCACCCACTCCCCCTTCAGGCAGCCTGATGTCTACGATTTTAGATACCTTTATTGCCCCACCGTGTCATGACAAGATAGAGGCACTCTATCAGGACGATCATCTGGTGCTTATCAATAAGCCCGCCGGGTTGCTTAGCCTCTCCGGGAAAAATCCACAAAATCTCGACTCGGTACATCATCGGCTGGTTAAAATCTTCCCCGGTTGTACACTGGTTCATCGCCTTGATTTCGGGACGTCCGGGCTGATGGTCATTGCCAGAAATAAAGCCATCAATGCCATTCTCTGCCAGCAATTCAGCCAACGGACCGTCACTAAAGTATACAGCGCCCTGCTCTGCGGGCATCTGGATGACGATGAAGGAGTGATAGATGCGGCCATTGCCAAAGATCCGGCGCTTTTTCCGTTGATGTCGATTTGCGCTATCCACGGCAAGCCAGCCCGCTCTCGCTTCCGAGTCGTTGAACGCTTTTACCGTGAACAGGACGATGGTACGTTACTGCCGTTAACGCGGGTACAACTCACCCCGGAAACCGGACGCACCCATCAGCTCCGTATCCACTGCCAGAAATTAGGTCACCCTATTCTGGGCTGCGACCTGTATGGTGGTCGTCTGCTTCCTGGCACGGAAAACACGCCGCGACTGATGCTACACGCCAGCGAGCTGCATTTTGTCCATCCGGTCAGCCAGGAGTGGATCACCGCCCATCATCCCAGCCCGTTTTGAGGGTAAACCTGTTGTGACCAGGCTTACAGCATTCTCAGCCAGACGACAGCGACTGCCTCTCGTCCATTGAGGCCTGGCAATACAGGCATAAAGATGTTGATCACTTTTTCCTGAACAGAGCCGTAAATGCTGCCGCTAACACCCCGATCAAGGGCATGGATATCGCACCCGATAAGAAATTATGGTGATCAATTTGCTGTTCCTTGCGGATATCAGCAAAGCGGGCAAGCGCGTCTTTTTCATCAGCGGCGTTGACCTCTTCAAATTGTTTTTCATAACCCTGTTCAGTCAGCTGAAAAGCACCATCGGCGGCGGATCTTTCCAGCGCAATAATTTGCTGACCTTTTTTAAAAAAGCAGTACTCTGGTATTTGGTACTCCTTGTAATGGAGAGAGTCACTATAAAATATATCTGGTCTTATTTAATTTCGTACACCTCTATCTAATCTCCCCCCCTGATCCAGTAGGTATATTGCTCAAATCAACGCAGTCATACATCAGAACCTATTAAAGATTGATACCCTGCGACCGATATATTTCATGCTCCAGGCAAGGAGTCATGCCACGCAATCAGGAACAAAAAACGGGACAGACGGCTAGGATCTACGCAACTCGCTAAAATATTGACAAAAGGAAATGCAGATATGATCACCCCATTAAGCAATACACATCATTCCAGTCGTCATACTGTTGATACTTGGCGTACAGCACCTAAGCCTGTCTCGTTAATCAATTCTGATAATACAACTGATACGGTGGATAACCTGCCCCCAAAAGACGCCGCGTTTTCCTCTCTGGCTTATCAATTAAGTGACAGCGCAAACCGGGCGGACACAGCATATGCAGTTCTGACCAGGGAAGAGCTCGGTGAACAAGCATCCACTTTGCTTAAGAAAATCACCGGGACAACTTATGACGCCAGCCGGGCCGCTCGTCACGCCGAAACGCCTGATTCGTCTGATCCCGAACGTGTAGCCAGAGCTGCGGAAGCGACAGCGTTTGTTAGCGGAAATGGGAAAAATCCATTTGCCGGTCTTTCACGAGAAAGTCTTGCCCTCATTACCTATGATGACAGTGGACTCTACACCACGAATGAAAGAAGAGCGGCATGGGAAGAGTCATATGATCAGGAGTATTCATGGCGAAAAGAGGTGGTCGCTCAAGCGATGGCGGAATATGACAGCAGCGGGAAATTGACTGATTTTTTCAGTTCAGTGCTAAAACACTATGAAACACTCCCGGCGATTGAACAAGCACAGTATCCGGACAACTACGCCGCGAAACTGCAGAAATGGATTGATCTCGATTACAACTATTTTAGTAATACCGTAGAAGGTAAAGGAACGCCGGAAGATATTCTTTCACTCCAGGAAAGTCTGAACGTACTGAAACACTGAAAAATACGTCAGGGTATGCAGAAACAAGCTGGCTCAATCATCACCCTGAATCCCGCCGATACAAAAAAGGCTCCCTGTTGCCAGAGAGCCCTTTCAACGTTTAGCGGCGATTATTCGCTTTTTGCTTCACCGTTTTTGATTTCGCCCATCACTTTCAGCTTTTTGGAGATGTCACGACGTTCTTTGGACAGCTCAGCATTTTTGATGATGTAGTCGTCAACGCGATCTTCGTAATCGCTCTTCATGCTGGCGATGATGCCCTGGATGGCTTCAACACTCATACCTGGCTTGATGTAATCGCTCAGGTTATCGAGCAGCAGAACACGTTTCTGGTTGTCACGGATCTTCTTCTCAACGTCCTGGATTTCACGCTGCAGTTTATTTTTGCGGCGGAACAGGCGGACGAATTCCAGAACATCCTGGAACGAAGGCTTGGTAGTTTCCATTTTTACACCCCTGATAATGTGAGATTCGGATTCGTTAAAGCAACCGTTGTAATATTAACCTTACTGACAGCGGTCGCGAATGACAATGGGTATATCGTTTGACGCTATCATAACCCCAATTGGTGCTGAATCGAAGCAGCAGGCGTCACATATGGCGATAGCTGCTTTTTATTTGCGCAACGCCCGGCAAATCAGATGCGATAACAACTCCAGTTGACGAGCCAGTTCCATACTCAGCCAGACATACCCATGAATCGGTGTTTCTGCAACATTGTCGTTCTGCCGCTCGCTAATTAACTGTTTTAACTCAGCAACAATCTCATTCAGACGCTCACTGTTGGCCAGAATCGGCTGGGGATTCCCTTCATACAAGGCATGGGCAATAGTGAGCAAAGTTTGCTGCGTCATTTGCTGTGTCTCTTTCAGCGTATGAGCATTGAGCATCAGCAGATGACTGGCTCGCGAAGCCCAGTGCGCATTGATTTGCAGTTCCAGCATACAGACGAGATTACGGCTGACGGTCTGAATCGCTTCAAAAATTGATTTCTGGATATGCGTCTCTTTGCTGGCAGGGGTAATCAGGCCACGCATCTTGACCACATCATTAAGGATCTTTTGCAGGTGCTTTTCCAGACGTGGCCTCTCAACCAGATTGGGCGAGAAACCTGCCTGGTAAACACGGTTGAACGACGTGACGTAGTTTGCCATCTGGATACGCCAGTGCAGGAAGGCACGCTGCGGCCAAATGCCCGTGAAAAGCATCGCCAGCAAAGAACCGAGAACCACATCACCGCTTCGCCATAATGCTGTCGTCATGTCACCTGCAGGTGCGCCGACGACGACGGACAAGGTGATGCCAATCAGTAGCGCCTGATAGGGTTTTTTACCCAGCGCAAGCCAACCGCACAGGAACATGGCTCCCGCACACCACATCAACATGACGGGAAACGAAATCAGTTCCAGCTTAAGCGCAATCAAACCTAATGCCGAGCCAAATACCGTTCCACCAATACGCTCGAATGCCCGAGGTACAACGTTTCCCCAAAAAGAGATTGGCCCCATGATCACCACCAGCGTAATCAGTGGCCAGGTTCCCTCCGGGACATGCAGCATCCGTACCAGTACAAAGGTCAGAATAAACGCCAGCGCAATGCGACAGCCATGCACAACGCGGTAATGTTGATACAACTTAATTTCAAAAGGCGTTAATGATTTGTCGGGACGCACACCCGCTCTCCAGCTATACGGCAAATCACAATTGTACTGTGTTTTCAGCCGGGCGGATCACACCCGGCTGAAAAACCCTGATTTTACCAGGAAATTAACCCGCTTTATGTTCTACCGCAACATACATCTCAATATCCCAGTAGCCATCAGCGTTACCGTCATTAAGGTAGCGTTCAAAACAGGGTTTTGCGGCGAGTTGATAGTGATGATCTTGCAGCAGAGAATTAAAGAAATTGTACCAGGGTGTGGCGAAATCGAAATTCTCGACGCGAGCGGTAGCAACGGCATAATCGCCAGCGGCGACTTCTGTCATCATCACACCTTCGCTGTTTTCAGGAATAACAAAATCGTCCGGAACCGTCACGGCGGTGTCACATCGTAGCTTTTCCGCTGGCACGACATCAGGGTTGTCGTAGTAAACCGCTACCCATTCCAGCGGCTGAATGTGATGTCCGTCGACCCACATAACCAGTTGTTCGAAACCTTGCTTTACCGTCTGTTCCCACGGCCCAACCAGATGGAAGCCCGCAATTTTACGCTTCTGTTGCTGTCTGACGCTGTAGTCCATACACCCTCCACTTATCACTGTATATATATACAGTTTAAATCAGTTTTTTTACGACCGGCAAATGAGGAGTGTTTATTATGTGAGCAGACTCGCAACCTTGCCAGTCTGCTCGGCAGTAGGAAGGCGGATAGTCAGATTTTGTGGTGCAGATAGTCGCTCAGTCGCGAGAACATACCGCCCTTATCCACCCCTTCCAGCGTGACCAACGGCCAGTGCGCCACAACCTTATCGCGGTCATACAACTGAATTTCCCCGACTCTCTGATGGGCGGCAATTGGGGCTTCAAGCTCTTTTCTATCCAGCACGTATTTGGCCTTTATGTTTGGCACTTCTGCTTTCGGTAATGCGAGCCAGAAATCCTGATCTGTCCCCAGCGTAACCTGCTCTTTATCGCCATACCAGATGCGCTCGGTTCCCACTTGCTTGCCGCTATGCAGGATCTGTACGGTATCGAAATTCTGCTGGCCCCAGTGCAATAATTTACGAGCCTGATCTTCACGTCCTTTCGGGCTATCCGCCCCCATCACCACGGCAATCAGACGACGCTGGCCATCAACCGCTGAAGCAATCAGATTAAAGCCCGCGCCTGAGGTGTGGCCCGTTTTAAGACCATCGACATTCATCGTTTTGTCCCACAACAGACCATTGCGGTTCTGCTGGGTTATCCCATTCCAGGTCAGGCTCTTTTCACTGTACATGTGGTAAAACTCAGGCTCTCCGTGAATGATTGCCCGTGAAAGCACTGCCAGGTCATAGGCAGAACTGTGCTGCCCCGGCGCATCAAGGCCGTGTACCGTTTCAAAGTGCGTATCTCGCAGATTCAGCTTCTGAACATAATCATTCATCATGTTGACGAACTGCGGCTGCCCTCCGGCTACATGATCGGCTAACGCCACACACGCATCGTTACCGGAATCCACAATCAGACCACGGCTCAGATCGCGCACCGACACACGATCGCCGGGTTTCAGGAACATCAGGGAAGAACCGTCAAATACCGGGTTACCTTTTGCCCAGGCGTCACGGCCAACGGTAACAATATCGTCCGGGGTAATACGATGGCTATCAATAGCGCGATCGACAACATATCCCGTCATTAGCTTGGTAAGGCTCGCCGGATTGCGTTGTTGATGCTCGTTGCCCGCAGTCAGGATTTGACCTGTGGTGTAATCCATCAGCACCCACGCCCCCGCCTGAATAGCAGGCGGCTGCGGTGAAAAATCCAGGGGTTCGACAGCCAGTGCAGATGAGATACTCGAAGCGAGTAAAGAAACAGCAATAAACAGACGGCGTTTCAACGGTATATCCTCAGGTCATTTAAAATCGTTGACCTTTTTACGGGACTTCTGATGTCGTTACCTGCCTTAATTGCAAAAAAATGTGACAAAGAGCGTGTTTTTATCTGAAGACGCCTCGCAAATTTCATGCCTGAGGGCGCTTTTTATTCGGTCTGCCCGGTGCGATCGTTTACCATAGAGGCGTCACTTTTTAACAGGATGGTATTACTGGTGTCTGACTCCGCCGCGCGCCCAACATTTTTATTCCACGATTATGAAACCTTTGGCACTCACCCGGCACTGGACCGCCCTGCACAGTTTGCTGCCATCCGTACCGACGCTGATTTCAACATCATTGGCGAGCCTGAAGTCTTTTACTGCAAACCCGCAGATGACTACCTGCCACAACCAGGTGCAGTTATGGTTACCGGCATTACGCCGCAAGAAGCGCGCGAAAAAGGCGTCAGCGAAGCCGAGTTTGCGCGCCGCATTCATGGCCTGTTTACCGTGCCAAATACCTGCATAGTGGGCTACAACAACATCCGCTTTGACGATGAAGTGACGCGCAATATTTTTTATCGCAACTTCTACGATCCTTACGCCTGGAGCTGGCAAAACCGTAATTCTCGCTGGGATCTGCTGGACATCATGCGAGCCTGCTACGCCTTGCGACCTGAAGGAATCAACTGGCCGGAAAACGACGACGGATTGCCCAGCTTCAGGCTTGAGCATCTGACGCGCGCCAATGGGATCGAACACGGTAATGCGCACGATGCCATGGCCGACGTTTATGCCACCATCGCGATGGCGAAACGGGTGAAAACAGCCCAGCCGCGCCTGTTTGAGTATCTGTTAAGCCACCGCAGCAAACAGAAACTCACCACGCTGATTGACGTTCCGCAGATGAAACCGCTGGTACATATTTCAGGTATGTTCGGTGCGTGGCGGGGTAACACCAGTTGGGTGGCCCCACTCGCCTGGCATCCTGACAATCGTAATGCCGTCATCATGGTCGATTTAGCGGGTGATATTTCCCCTCTGCTGGAACTCAACAGCGATCAACTCCGCGAGCGGCTTTACACCCCGAAAAGCGAACTGGGAGATGCAGTCGCAGTGCCACTGAAACTGGTGCACATCAACAAATGCCCGGTTCTGGCACAAGCCAATACCCTGCGCCCGGAAGATGCGGACAGACTGGGGATTAACCGTCAACACTGTCTCGATAACCTGAAAGTGCTGCGTGATAACCCGCAAGTGCGAGAAAAAGCGGTGGCTATTTTTGCTGAGGCAGAACCCTTTGTTCCCTCTGAAAACGTGGATGCACAACTTTATAACGGCTTCTTTAGCGACGCTGACCGCGCAGCCATGGCAATTGTTTTGCAAACAGAGCCACGTAATTTACCGGCGCTGGATATCAGCTTTGCCGATAGTCGTATTGAAAAGTTGATGTTCAATTACCGGGCGCGTAATTATCCCGGTACGCTCGATGAAGCAGAACAAGAACGGTGGTTGCAGCATCGCCGGAACGTCTTTACTCCGGATTTTTTGCACCGTTATGCCGAAGAACTGGAAATGCTCTACACACAGTATGAAGGGAATGCGGAAAAGCAGACGCTGCTGAAAGCCCTGTATCAGTATGCTCAGGAAATTGTGTAAACCATTTAGGCATAAAAAAACCGGAGACGTTGTCTCCGGTTTTTTTTACTGCGCTTGTTACTGCGCGATATCTTCGTACTGAGGAACCGGGTTACGGAAGCTCTTCGTGACACAAGCCAGATACACCAGGCCAATAGCGCCCCAGATAAGACCCAGAATCATGGAGCTTTCTTCCAGGTTAATCCACAACGCACCAACCGTCAGAGCCCCACATACCGGCAACACCAGGTAGTTGAAGTGGTCTTTCAGCGTTTTGTTGCGCTTCTCACGGATCCAGAACTGGGAGATCACAGAGAGGTTAACAAAGGTAAAGGCCACCAGCGCACCAAAGTTAATCAGTGCCGTTGCGGTTACCAGGTCAAACTTAATAGCCAGCAGCGCAATAACACCCACCAGCAACACGTTCCACGCCGGAGTACGCCATTTCGGATGAACGTAACCAAAGAAGCGAGTTGGGAACACGCCATCACGTCCCATCACGTACATCAGACGAGAGACGCCCGCATGTGCCGCCATACCGGATGCCAGAACGGTTACGCTGGAGAAGATCAGCACGCCCCACTGGAAGGTTTTACCCGCAACATACAGCATGATTTCAGGCTGTGATGCATCCGGATCTTTAAAGCGAGAGATATCCGGGAAGTACAGTTGCAGGAAGTAAGATGCGCCGATAAACACCAGACCACCGATAAGCGCCGTCAGGAAGATAGCTTTCGGGATCACGCGTTCAGCATCTTTGGTTTCTTCGGACAGCGAAGAGATACCGTCGAAGCCCAGGAACGAGAAGCACAGAATAGTCGCACCGGTAATCATCGGCACAACGTGTGCGCCTTCAGACCAGAATGGACGCGTACTGGTCAGCGTACCTGCACCTTCACCGTGAGCCACACCATAAATAATCAGGCCAACGATAACCGCTACAATCCCCATCTGCAGAATCACGATCAGGGTATTGAAGTTCGCCACAGTCTTGATGCTGCGCAGGTTAGAGATGGTCATAAAGGCCACCAGTGCGACAACAAAGATCCACGACGGAACAGAAGGCACAAGCGCTTCAAAGTAAATTTTTGCCAGCAGAATGTTGATCATCGGCATGAACAGGTAGTCCAGCAGAGATGACCAGCCCACCATAAAGCCGACAGCCGGGCTAATGGATTTCTGAGCATAAGTGTACGCAGAGCCTGCAGACGGGAAACGGCGAACCAGTTTACCGTAGCTCAACGCCGTAAAGAGAATGGCGACCAGCGCAAAGGCATAAGCCGTCGCAACGTGACCGTCAGTGAGGCCTGAGACGATACCAAACGTATCGAACAGCGTCATCGGCTGCATATAGGCAAGGCCCATCATAACAACCGGAATCAACGTAAGCGTTTTACGTAATTCCACGCGAGAGGTTTTTGGAGTAGCGTTATGCGACATGGTTATTCCCCTTTACGGTGAACACCGCCACGTAAGCAAAAAATTGCCCCATTTTCTGGATTCCTCAGCGACAACAACTGTCGGATTTTAGTAAATATCTATCCGGTACGAAGCCCGGCCTCTTGGTTTTTAGTTTCGTTTCGTACATGCAAAAAAAAATAACCGACGCCTTTTATATCGTCGATTATTCATTTGTTTGCAGCGGCGGCATTTTGCCCTATTCCGGATACAAAAGGCAATAGATTGATAAGGCCATCCACATTTTCTTTTTTCTAACTGACTGATTTATCAACACCTGCCTGAGCATACACAGCAGCAATAGCACTATTTGCTAAAATCTCATCCCGCCACCATGCACTGGCAAGCCCGGCCGTTTGTTCATTCCAGCCAACCCATACTGACTCATTATTACTTTGCGCCATCACCTGTTTTTCAACCAATGCACCAGACTCAATAAACCGCTGAGCTAAATAGCGCGGCAGATAACCGCACCCCAGCCCGCTTATTTGCAGTTCCAGTTTAGTTTTAAAATCGAATACCGTAATGGCTTCCTGGTCGTCCAGCAGTTGTGAAGAAACCGCATATTCCTGACGCGAGCTGTCGCCCACGACAATGGCACGAAAGCCTTTCAGGATCCGACGGTTAATCGGCTCCGGCTCATGGGCCAACGGGTGGTGTGGTGCGACGACAAAGACCTGTTCGAGCACACCCAGACGAGCAAAGCCAAAATCACTCAACTGGGGAGGTTCGTGCAGCGCACCGACGATAATATCCGCTCTCCCCTGGGTTAATGCATCCCACGAGCCACCCAGGACGCCATTAATGAAGATCAAACGCGTCACACTATGACGTTGATAAAAAGCTTCGATAAGTGGGGTCAGGAGGGAAAAGGGAAACGTATCATCAACGCCAATCACCAGTTGATTTTCCCATCCCTGGTGAAGTTTAACCGCCTGCTTTTCCAGCTCACGAACCGTATGAAGCACTTCACGCCCTTTCTCCAGCAGCATCTGGCCAGTACGGGTAAAACGCGCACGGTGACCTGAGCGGTCCAGAATCTGGATATTTAAATCGCTTTCAAGTTTATGGACGGTATAACTCAGCGCCGAAGGCGTTTTAAAGAGCTTTGCTGACGCCGCAGCAAAGCTCCCCTCTTTTTCCAGCGCATCGAGAATAATAAGAACATCCAGCAGCGGTTTCATTTTCGCCCCCTGGCGGCGTGCGATCGTCTCCGCTGTGGACATTATTCCATGGGCATCACCAGCGGGTCGGGATACTGATACTCAAATCCCAGTTCATGGCAAATACGATTACCATCAATGAGTTTGCCTTTTCCCTCACCCAGGGCATCACCAAAATAAGGCGGTGTCAAACCAAGCTGGCGTGCCATCAGTGGATAAAAAGTACTGCGTGATGGATGGGAAGGCGCACATATATTATAGATGTGTCCCCCTTTTGGAGCCTGAAGGAGTAACGTAATTGCGCCAATCACATCTTCAAGATGCACAAGATTGACGCCATGCTGTCCATCAGGCGCTGATTTTCCGGCAAAGAAACGCCCGGGATGTCGTCCCGGCCCCACCAGTCCAGCCAGACGCAAAATATCAACCTGAGTGCCAGGAAGATTATGCAACCAGTCTTCCAGTTCCTTGAGAACCCGGCCACTCGCCGTCACCGGATGGCGAGCGGTGCTCTCTTTCACGCTCCCGTCAATATCACCGTATACCGATGTTGAGCTGGTGAAGATAATGCGGGGAATGTGATGTGCCAGCGCACTGTCAACGATTTCCTGAACGGCCTGCAGGTAAAACGATTCACCCGGCCCGCTCCGTCGCGCCGGCAGCGTAATGACCAGCGCATCCACGTTCATTAACGCATCCAGATCGTCAGCATCACATACCAGTTCAGGTTCAAGACGCAAGGCGATACTCTCGATGCCGCACATTCGCGCCGCTTCAACACCATCCGTCGTGGTTTTACTTCCGGTGACTTGCCAGCCTTTCGCTGCTAATGACATCGCCAGCGGCATACCTAACCATCCCAGACCGACAATCGCGACCTTTTTCATGCGAGTTCTCCTGACTTTCATACGTCTGTCTTAAGGCTACGCCAGCCCTGCTGAACTGACAATTCATAGCATCAATATGAAATGAATTAATGATCAAAAAAAGCCCTTGCTTTATGTCACACAAGTGGTTTACGTTAAAAGACATCACATGAATAAGCATTCATCGAGAACATATATGACACGCGTTCAATTTAAACACCACCATCATCACCATCATCCTGACTAGTCTTTCAGGCGATGTGTGCTGGAAGACATTCAGATCTTCCAGTGGTGCGAGAACGCAAGAGAGAGCCCCCGGAAGATCATCTTCCGGGGGCTTTTTTTTGGACCGCGTTCAGACAGTTTAAAACAGGTTAACGAGGAACACAGAATGTTAGATAACGCACGTTTACGCATAGCTATTCAAAAATCAGGCCGTCTGAGCGACGATTCACGCGAACTGCTGGCCCGCTGCGGGATTAAAATCAACCTGCACACCCAGCGTCTGATCGCCCTGGCTGAAAATATGCCCATCGATATTCTGCGTGTACGTGACGACGATATCCCGGGCCTGGTCATGGATGGCGTCGTCGACCTCGGTATCATTGGCGAAAACGTGCTGGAAGAAGAGTTACTGACCCGCCGCGCTCAGGGAGAAGATCCGCGCTATTTCACGCTGCGTCGTCTGGACTTCGGCGGCTGCCGTTTGTCGCTGGCCACGCCGGTGGATGAAGCATGGGATGGTCCGGCAGCCCTGAAGGGTAAACGCATTGCAACCTCCTACCCTCACCTGCTCAAACGTTACCTGGATCAAAAAGGCGTACAGTTTAAATCCTGCTTGCTGAACGGTTCCGTCGAGGTCGCTCCTCGCGCCGGACTGGCAGATGCCATTTGTGACCTGGTATCGACCGGTGCAACGCTTGAAGCCAACGGCCTGCGCGAAGTGGAAGTAATTTACCGCTCCAAAGCCTGTCTTATCCAGCGCGATGGCGAAATGGCCGACGCCAAACAGCAGCTCATCGATAAGTTGCTGACCCGTATTCAGGGTGTAATTCAGGCACGTGAATCCAAATACATAATGATGCACGCACCAACCGAACGTCTCGACGACGTGGTTGCTCTGTTGCCGGGTGCGGAGCGCCCAACGATCCTGCCGCTGGCGGGTGACCAGCAGCGCGTGGCAATGCACATGGTCAGCAGCGAGACTCTGTTCTGGGAAACCATGGAAAAACTGAAAGCACTGGGAGCCAGCTCTATTCTGGTGCTGCCAATCGAGAAGATGATGGAGTAACCGCCATGAGCTTTAACACCCTTATCGACTGGAACACCTGTAACGAAGCACAGCAGAAAGCGCTGCTGATGCGCCCGGCGATATCCGCCTCAGAGAGCATAACCCGCACCGTGTCTGACATTCTCGATAACGTCAAAAGCCGGGGTGACGACGCGCTGCGTGAATACAGTGCAAAATTCGATAAAATCGACGTTAGCGTATTAAAAGTGACCGACCAGGAAATCATCGATGCCAGCAATCGTCTGGGGGATGAGATCAAACAGGCCATGGCTGTTGCGGTTAAAAACATTGATACCTTCCACACGGCGCAAAAACTGCAGTCCGTGGATGTGGAAACCCTGCCAGGCGTGCGTTGCCAGCAGGTAACCCGCCCTGTAGCCTCCGTAGGCTTGTATATTCCGGGCGGCTCTGCGCCACTGTTTTCTACCGTATTAATGCTGGCGACACCGGCGCGTATTGCCGGTTGCCAGAAAGTGGTGCTGTGCTCCCCACCACCGATTGCCGATGAAATCCTCTATGCCGCCAAACTGTGCGGAGTGCAGGACGTCTTTAAAGTCGGCGGCGCGCAGGCCATTTCCGCCCTCGCCTTCGGCACTGCGTCAGTTCCTAAAGTGGACAAAATTTTTGGTCCTGGGAATGCGTTTGTCACGGAAGCCAAACGTCAGGTCAGCCAGCGTCTTGATGGCGCAGCCATTGATATGCCTGCCGGGCCGTCGGAAGTTCTGGTCATTGCCGACAGCGGTGCAACACCGAATTTTGTCGCCTCGGATCTGTTATCACAAGCCGAACACGGACCTGACTCGCAGGTTATTTTACTCACGCCAGATGCCGACATGGCAAAACGTGTGGGTGAAGCGGTTGAACGTCAACTTGCCGATCTGCCACGTGCGGATACCGCTCGTCAGGCGTTATCCGCGAGCCGCCTGATTGTGGCACGCGATCTTGACCAGTGTATTGCCATTTCTAACCAGTATGGTCCGGAGCATCTGATCATCCAGACCCGTAACGCACGTGAGTTGGTCGACAACATTACCAGCGCAGGGTCTGTTTTCCTGGGCGACTGGTCACCTGAATCCGCAGGCGATTATGCATCCGGGACAAACCACGTCTTGCCGACATATGGTTATACCTCGACCTGCTCAAGCCTCGGACTCGCGGATTTCCAGAAACGCATGACGGTGCAGGAACTCTCCCGCGAAGGGTTTGCATCACTGGCCTCCACAATTGAAACGCTGGCCGCAGCAGAACGACTGACTGCCCACAAAAACGCTGTGACGCTGCGTGTCGCAGCCCTGAAGGAGCAAGCATGAGCATTGAAGAATTAGCACGCGAAAATGTCCGTCAACTGACTCCATATCAGTCAGCGCGTCGTTTGGGCGGTAACGGTGATGTCTGGCTGAATGCCAACGAATTTCCGACAGCTGTGGAATTTCAACTGTCACAACAAACACTGAACCGTTATCCGGAGTGCCAGCCGAAAGCAGTCATTGCCAATTATGCCCAGTACGCTGGCGTTAAACCTGAGCAAGTGTTGGTCAGTCGTGGGGCCGATGAAGGCATTGAATTACTGATCCGTGCCTTCTGCGAGCCGGGTCAGGATGCAGTGATGTACTGCCAGCCGACGTACGGCATGTACAGTGTGAGTGCCGAGACTTTCGGCGTGGCATGTCGCAACGTGCTGGCACTCGATGACTGGCAGCTCGATCTGAAAGGCATTGCCGAAAATCTTGATGGCGTAAAAGTGGTGTTTGTCTGTAGCCCGAATAACCCGACCGGGCAGATCATCAACCCGCAGGACATTCGCACATTACTGGAGATGACCCGTGGTAAGGCCCTGGTCGTCGCCGACGAGGCCTATATTGAATTTTGCCCGCAGGCGTCGCTGGCGGGCTGGCTTGAAGAGTATCCTCACCTGGTAGTCTTGCGTACGCTGTCAAAAGCTTTTGCTCTTGCGGGCCTGCGTTGTGGCTTCACGCTGGCAAATAAAGAGGTCATCGACCTGCTGATGAAGGTGATTGCCCCGTATCCACTCTCCACGCCGGTTGCAGATATTGCGGCACAGGCACTTGCCCCGCAGGGGATCAGTGCCATGCGGGAACGTGTGGCGCAAATCCTGACTGAACGTCAGTACCTGGTTGATGCGTTGCAAGCGATCCCCTGCGTGGAGCAGGTTTTCGACTCCGAAACCAATTACATCCTGGTGCGCTTTATTGCCTCCAGCACAGTATTTAAATCGCTGTGGGATCAGGGCATTATCTTACGAGACCAAAATAAACAACCTTCATTAAGCGGCTGTTTGCGTATTACTGTAGGCACACGGGCAGAGAGCCAGCGCGTTATTGACGCTCTGAAAGCGGAGAAAGTATGAGTCAGAAGACCCTTTTTATCGATCGCGACGGAACGATTATTTCCGAGCCACCAACGGATTATCAGGTTGATCGCTTCGACAAGCTGGCTTTTGAAGCCGACGTTATTCCCGTGCTGCTCAAATTACAGAAAGCCGGATTTAAGCTGGTCATGATTACCAATCAGGACGGTCTGGGTACTGATAGCTTCCCGCAGGCTGATTTTGACGGCCCGCATAATCTGATGATGCAGATCCTCTCCTCCCAGGGTGTGGAATTTGATGAGGTGCTGATTTGTCCGCATCTTCCGGCAGACAATTGCGACTGTCGGAAGCCAAAGGTGAAACTGGTCGAACGTTATCTGGCAGACACCTTCCTGGACAAAGCCAACAGTTATGTCATTGGGGATCGTGCCACCGACATCACACTGGCCGAAAACATGGGTATTGCAGGCCTGCGTTACAACCGTGCGGATCTCAACTGGGCAATGATTGGCGAGCAACTGACGAAGCGTGACCGCTTCTCACATGTTGAACGCAATACCAAAGAGACACAAATTGACGTGAAAGTCTGGCTCGACCGTGAAGGCGGCAGCAAGATCCACACGGGTGTGGGCTTCTTTGACCACATGCTGGATCAGATTGCCACTCATGGTGGTTTTCGCATGGAAATCGCCGTCAAAGGCGACCTCTATATTGACGATCACCACACCGTGGAAGATACCGGTCTGGCATTAGGCGAAGCGCTGAAACTGGCCCTGGGCGACAAACGCGGAATTAACCGTTTCGGTTTTGTCCTGCCCATGGATGAATGCCTGGCACGCTGTGCGCTGGATATCTCTGGCCGCCCTCACCTGGAATACAAAGCAGATTTCACCTACCAGCGTGTGGGTGACCTCAGTACCGAAATGGTTGAGCATTTCTTCCGTTCGCTTTCCTATACCATGGGCCTGACGCTGCACCTGAAAACCAAAGGCAAAAACGATCACCACCGTGTCGAAAGCCTGTTCAAAGCGTTTGGCCGGACCTTACGTCAGGCAATCCGCGTGGAAGGTGATGCGCTGCCCTCGTCCAAAGGAGTCTTGTGATGAATGTGGTCATTCTGGATACCGGCTGCGCCAACCTGAACTCGGTAAAATCGGCAATTACACGTCATGGCTATGAGCCTGCCGTCAGCCGGGACCCTGACGTGGTGCTGCGCGCAGACAAGCTCTTTTTACCAGGTGTGGGTACGGCGCAGGCCGCAATGGATCAAATCCACGAGCGCGACCTGGCCGAACTGATTAAAGCCTGTACTCAGCCCGTACTCGGGATCTGCCTCGGCATGCAATTGCTGGGTCGTCGCAGCGAAGAGAGTCACGGCGTGAACCTGCTTGGCATCATTGAAGAAGATGTCCCCAAAATGGTTGATCACGGTCTGCCCCTGCCGCACATGGGCTGGAACCGTGTTTATCCAAAAGCCGGTGATCGACTGTTCCGGGGTATTGAGGATGGCGCTTACTTTTACTTCGTACACAGTTACGCCATGCCGGTTAATCCGTACACCATTGCCCAGTGCAACTACGGCGAACCATTCACCGCTGCCGTTCAGAAAGATAATTTCTTCGGCGTGCAGTTTCACCCGGAACGCTCCGGCTCAGCGGGTGCACAACTGCTGAAAAACTTCCTGGAGATGTGATGATTATTCCTGCGTTAGATTTGATTGACGGCACGGTCGTGCGACTCCATCAGGGCGATTATGCCCAACAGCGCGACTACGGTAACGATCCGCTGCCACGCTTGCAGGATTACGCCGCCCAGGGGGCTGAGGTGCTGCACCTGGTTGACCTGACGGGCGCAAAAGACCCGGCTAAACGTCAGATCCCGTTACTCAAAAAGCTTGTGGCCGGTGTGAATGTCCCGGTGCAGGTTGGCGGCGGCGTACGTACAGAAGAGGATGTTGCGGCCCTGCTTGACGCTGGTGTTGCGCGCGTGGTGGTCGGCTCGACTGCCGTAAAAAATCCTGAGCAGGTCAAAGGCTGGTTCCGCCGTTTTGGTGCGGATGCGCTGGTTCTGGCGCTCGATGTTCGCATTGACGAACAAGGCAACAAGCAGGTTGCGGTCAGCGGCTGGCAGGAAAACTCCGGCGTGACGCTGGAAGCGCTCGTGGATATTTATCTCCCCGTTGGCCTGAAGCATGTTCTTTGTACCGATATCTCCCGCGATGGCACGCTGGCGGGTTCTAACGTCTCACTGTATGAAGAAGTTTGTGCTCGCTATCCCCAGGTGGCATTCCAGTCATCCGGTGGCATTGGTGATATTGCCGATGTTGCCGCATTACGAGGGACTGGCGTTCGCGGTGTGATTGTTGGACGCGCCTTGCTGGAAGGAAAATTTACTGTGACGGAGGCGATTCAATGCTGGCAAAACGGATAATCCCTTGTCTTGATGTACGCGATGGTCAGGTAGTTAAAGGCGTACAGTTCCGTAATCACGAAATTATTGGTGACATTGTCCCACTGGCAAAACGCTATGCTGACGAAGGTGCTGATGAGCTGGTGTTTTACGATATCACGGCCTCCAGTGATGGCCGTGTCGTGGATAAAAGCTGGGTCGCGCGCGTGGCGGAAGTGATCGACATTCCGTTTTGTGTCGCCGGTGGCATTAAGTCTGCAGAAGACGCGGCCAAAATTCTCTCTTTTGGTGCAGATAAAATTTCGATCAACTCCCCTGCGCTGGCGGACCCGACGTTAATTACCCGCCTGGCTGACCGTTTTGGCGTTCAGTGCATTGTGGTTGGTATCGATACATGGTTCGACGCTGCGACAGGCAAATACCACGTTAATCAGTACACCGGCGACGAGAGCCGGACACGCGTGACGCAGTGGGAAACGCTGGACTGGGTGCAGGAAGTACAGAAACGCGGTGCAGGTGAAATTGTTCTGAATATGATGAATCAGGATGGTGTTCGCAACGGTTACGATCTTGAGCAGTTGAGCAAAGTACGTGCCGTTTGCCATGTTCCGCTGATCGCCTCTGGCGGTGCGGGAACGATGGAGCACTTCCTGGAAGCCTTCCGTGACGCTAACGTAGACGGCGCGCTGGCCGCGTCCGTGTTCCACAAGCAGATTATTAATATTGGTGAGTTAAAAACGTACCTGGCAAACCAGGGCGTGGAGATTAGGGTATGTTAACAGAGCAACAACAGGCACAACTGGACTGGGAAAAAACGGACGGATTATTGCCCGTGGTTGTACAGCACGCTGTTTCGGGTGAAGTGCTGATGCTGGGTTACATGAACCAGAATGCGCTGGCAACAACCCTCAGCAGCGGGAAAGTGACCTTTTTCTCGCGCACAAAACAGCGCCTGTGGACCAAAGGCGAAACGTCTGGTCACTTCCTCAACGTCGTAAGCATTACGCCTGACTGCGATAACGATACGCTGTTGATTCTGGCCAACCCCATTGGGCCTACCTGTCACAAAGGCACAAGCAGCTGCTTTGGCAAAGCAAGCCACCAGTGGTTGTTCCTGTATCAACTGGAACAGTTGCTCGCAGAACGCAAAACGGCTGACCCGGCAAGTTCCTATACCGCGAAGCTGTATGCGAGTGGAACCAAGCGTATCGCGCAGAAAGTGGGGGAAGAAGGTGTTGAGACAGCACTGGCGGCGACCGTACGTGATCGGGATGAGTTAACCAATGAAGCCTCTGATCTTATCTACCATCTTCTGGTGCTGTTGCAGGATCAGGAGCTGGATTTAACCACCGTGATTGAGAATCTTCGCAAGCGCCACAAGTAAGCATCACTTCCGTGGGGAGACCAGTGCTCCCCCCTTCCCCAGAATAAAGCAGTTATCATTCCCTCCCGGAGCAGGTATCATCGGCCAACAGATTTGACGTTCTCGAAGAGTACGTTACGAGCTACGTATACTAAACATTGAGGTTGAAGATGAAATTTCTTGTCACCGGCGCGGCCGGCTTTATCGGTTCTCGCGTCTGCGAACGTCTCTTACAGGCGGGACATCAGGTTGTTGGGATGGATAACCTTAATGACTACTACGATGTTAATCTGAAACAGGCCCGACTTGATCTTCTGACATCTGACCATTTTACCTTCCATAAGCTTGATCTTGCCGATCGTGAAGGTATGGCGACGCTCTTTGCCCGCGAGAAATTTGACCGTGTCATTCATTTGGCTGCACAGGCTGGGGTACGTTACTCGCTGGAAAATCCTCACGCGTATGCAGATTCCAACCTGATTGGTCATCTTAACGTTCTGGAAGGTTGCCGCCATAACAAGGTACAACATCTTCTGTATGCCTCTTCCAGTTCGATTTACGGCCTCAACCGTAAAATGCCATTCTCGACGGATGATTCAGTGGACCATCCAGTGTCGCTCTATGCTGCCACCAAAAAAGCAAATGAGCTGATGTCGCACACCTACTCTCACCTTTACGATCTGCCAACCACTGGCCTGCGCTTCTTTACCGTCTATGGGCCATGGGGCCGTCCGGATATGGCACTGTTTAAGTTCACTAAGGCGATGATCGAAGGCAAAAGCATTGACGTCTATAACTACGGTAAAATGAAGCGAGACTTCACCTACATCGACGATATTGCCGAAGCGATTATGCGCCTGCAGGATGTTATCCCTCAGGCAGATCCTGACTGGACGGTGGAAACGGGCACACCGGCGAGCAGTTCTGCACCGTACCGCGTTTATAATATCGGTAACAGCTCACCCGTTGAATTGATGGATTACATCACTGCACTGGAAGAAGCGCTGGGAACAACGGCGATAAAAAATATGCTGCCTATTCAGCCAGGCGACGTGCTGGAAACCAGTGCCGATACTCAGCCACTGTTCGATGTGACGGGCTTTAAACCACAGACCTCGGTGAAAGAGGGCGTGAAGAATTTTGTGGAGTGGTACAGAGCGTTCTACAAGGTTTAATTTTTAAAATATACTCAAAAAAAAGCCCGGTATTACCGGGCTTTTTCATGCTTAATCGCTGCCAAACAGGTCGCGGGTGTAAACCTTATCCGCAACATCCGCCAGCTCTTCAGCCATACGGTTGGAGATGATGACATCCGCCTCTTTCTTAAACGCATCCAGATCGCGCACTACGCGGGAGTGGAAGAACTCATCTTCCTGCATCACCGGCTCATAAATAATGACCTGGACGCCCTTCGCCTTAATACGCTTCATGATGCCCTGAATGGACGAAGCACGGAAGTTATCGGAACCGCTCTTCATAATAAGACGGTAGACACCCACCACTTTCGGCTGTCGGGACAGAATTGAATCGGCGATGAAATCCTTACGCGTACGGTTCGCATCAACAATAGCGGAGATGATGTTATTCGGTACGGACTGGTAATTCGCCAGCAACTGCTTGGTATCTTTTGGCAGGCAATAACCGCCATAGCCAAACGACGGGTTGTTGTAGTGGTTACCAATGCGTGGGTCAAGACAGACGCCTTCGATGATCTGACGACTGTTCAGCCCCAGACTTTCTGCATAGCTGTCCAGCTCATTGAAATAAGCGACACGCATTGCAAGGTAAGTGTTGGCAAACAGTTTGATAGCTTCCGCTTCGGTTGAGTCGGTGAAGAGGGTTGGAATGTCTTTCTTAATTGCCCCTTCCTGCAACAGAGCAGCAAAACGTTCAGCACGCTCTGAACGCTCTCCGATGACGATGCGTGACGGGTTGAGGTTATCGAACAACGCACGACCTTCACGCAGGAATTCTGGCGAGAAGATAACATTATCGATGCCGTACTTCTCTTTAATGGATTGTGTAAAACCTACCGGAATGGTGGATTTAATGATCATAACCGCTTTTGGGTTGATCTCTGTAACATCGCGGATAACCGATTCCACGCTGGACGTATTGAAATAGTTATTCTTAGGGTCGTAATCCGTTGGGGTCGCAATGATCACATAGTCCGCATCACGATAAGCATCGAGCTTATCGGTCGTGGCACGGAAGTTTAGCGGCTTCGTCGCCAGGTACTCTTCAATCTCTTTATCTACAATCGGGGATTGCTTCTGATTCAGCATATCCACCTTGGCCTGCACGATATCGAGCGCAACAACTTCATGATTTTGCGCGATCAGGATACCGTTCGAGAGACCTACATAACCTGTACCGGAAATTGTTATTTTCATTCGCTAATGACTTCTCTGGGTTAACTGTAGAGATGGCCGTTTGACCATCACGATAATCAATAACTGTGGGCTTTTTACCTCCTGGCTTGTAGGGCTGTCAAGGCGAAGCCGGAGGATTGACGTGTATCAGGCTGACATTCGGACTACTTCGAGTCACCTGCCACGAATTTTGGCGTAAAAAAACCCGGAGAGATTCTCCGGGTTCATGTCACTGCGTGAGGCTAAATCAGATTAATCCAGCCATTCGGTGTGGAACACACCTTCTTTATCAGTGCGTTTGTACGTATGCGCACCAAAGTAATCGCGCTGTGCCTGGATCAGGTTCGCAGGCAGAACAGCAGCACGATAGCTGTCGTAGTAAGCCACAGCGGCAGAGAAAGTTGGAACCGGAATGCCGTTCTGAACCGCATAAGCCACAACATCACGCAAGGCTTGCTGGTATTCATCAGCGATTTTCTTGAAGTAAGGAGCCAGCAGCAGGTTAGCGATGCTCGCGTTTTCAGCGTAGGCATCGGTGATTTTCTGCAGGAACTGGGCGCGAATGATACAACCTGCACGGAAGATCTTCGCAATTTCGCCGTAGTTCAGATCCCAGTTGTTTTCGTCAGAAGCGGCACGCAGCTGCGAGAAGCCCTGAGCGTAAGAGACAATTTTCCCCAGGTACAATGCGCGGCGGACTTTCTCGATGAATTCCGCTTTGTCACTTGCTGGCTTAGCTTGTGGGCCAGACAGAACTTTAGAAGCCGCAACACGCTGCTCTTTGAGGGAGGAGATATAACGCGCAAATACGGATTCGGTGATCAGAGACAGTGGCTCGCCCAGATCCAGGGAACTCTGGCTGGTCCATTTACCCGTGCCTTTGTTCGCCGCTTCATCCAGAATCACATCAACCAGGTATTTACCTTCTTCATCTTTCTTGGTGAAGATATCTTTGGTGATGTCGATCAGATAGCTGCTCAGCTCGCCGTTATTCCAGTCGGTAAAGGTCTGTGCCAGCTCTTCGTTGGAGAGATTCAGGCCGCCTTTCAGCAGAGAATAGGCTTCAGCAATCAGCTGCATATCGCCGTATTCGATGCCGTTATGAACCATCTTCACGTAGTGGCCCGCACCGTCTGGACCGATATAGGTCACGCACGGTACACCATCTTCCGCCACTGCAGCAATTTTGGTCAGGATTGGCGCAACCAGTTCGTATGCGTCTTTCTGTCCACCAGGCATGATAGATGGGCCTTTCAGTGCGCCCTCTTCACCACCGGATACGCCAGTACCGATAAAGTTGAAACCTTCAGCAGACAGTTCACGGTTACGACGGATGGTGTCATGGTAGAAAGTATTACCGCCATCAATAATGATGTCGCCTTTATCAAGATATGGCTTCAGGGAGTCAATAGCAGCATCTGTGCCAGCGCCCGCTTTCACCATCAACAGGATACGACGAGGTGTTTCCAGAGACTCAACAAACTCCTGCACCGTGTAAAAAGGAACCAGTTTCTTGCCAGGGTTCTCAGCAATCACTTCTTCGGTTTTTTCACGGGAGCGGTTGAAAACGGAGACGGTATAACCGCGGCTTTCGATGTTGAGCGCCAGGTTGCGCCCCATCACTGCCATACCGACAACACCGATTTGTTGCTTGGACATTTTTTACTCCTACATACTGGAAAACTTTTGCGATCTCTAATGTAGCGTATATGAATGCATTATTAAAAGGATTCATTCTACACAGCACAACAAGATAAACTGTCTATAGGGGATTCGCAATGCAGAAGAAGTTTATAAATGACGTCAGGATAGATGGCTCATACGCTCAAAAAAGAAAGACAAAAAAGCCGAGAATTAAAGGTAATGCGACTCAAAAAACCCACTCGTAATTAGATGTTACATATTATTATTTTAAATGCTGTCAAAAAAACATTGTAAATGCGGTCAACGAATAAAAACGTAACCAAATCCATTCTCATTCATCGACGTATTTTGAATAAAAAACACACTACCTAAGTGAAATCAAAATTTCGCCATAAATGATATACCTTTATACAAAACACATTAAAAGGCAGTTGCCTCACCTCGGTATCTGAAGGTATTATGAACCATACATTTTCACTGATCAGCTACAACAAGTATACCAGATATGATTTTCTTAAGCATTATCAACCATAATCATGATCATCTGATTGTATCAAATACAAGCTTGGCACAGATTGCAGAAAATAATCCCGTTATAATCAAGTCAAACACGCCAGCATCTGCTGCACTCAAAGACTTTGCTGGAAGTCACAAAATAACATTGCTTGATAGTGATCATGGGTTGGGTTTTGGTGAGAATAACAATTTTGTTTTCAAATATTTAGTTAACAATAAAATAATTAGTGATGATGACTATTTTCTGGTAATTAATCCCGATGTAATTATAGAACCAAATGAGTTAGAAAAACTTAAAGATGCCATCGCAGGATATGAATCAGAGATTTTCACTATCAACTTATTTTATGATGAAAAATTTGAGAAACCCGAACTTTCCATTCGTCGATTCCCTAAATTAACAGGACCACTGAAAGGGTTATTAAAAAAAGATTACCGTTCAGATGCATATGATAAAAAGACCATTTGTGAACCATTACAAATAGACTGGGCCGCTGGTTCATTTTTATTATTTAAGAAAAAATCTTATGAAAGACTTGAAGGTTTTAGTAATAAGTTCTTTATGTATTTTGAAGATGTTGACATCTGCAGAAGAGCCAAGAAAATGAAAATGCCCCTAACATATCTACCAGGTATAAAGGCGATACATAAAGGGGCATTTAATAACCGTAAGATATACTCAAAGCATTTCAGATGGTTTTTAATTAGTTATCTAACCTACCATTTCTTCAGCTAAGAGAAGAAACGATAGCATCTGCTATCCTCGATGATGCTTTACCATCACCGTATGGGTTATGAGCAAAGCACATTCTGTCATACTCAGACTGGTTAGTCAGTAGCAAGGAGACCTCATCAAAAATACGGTTCTCATCAGTACCTACAAGCTTGACAGTACCCGCAGTAACAGCCTCAGGTCTTTCAGTTGTATCTCGCATAACAAGCACTGGCTTACCAAGGGATGGTGCTTCTTCCTGTATTCCACCAGAATCAGTCAGAATTATACTTGATGCATTCATCAAATATACGAATGGTAAATAATCTTGTGGCTGAATAAGATAAATATTATCTTGCCCAAGTAGTATTGAATTGACCACATTGCGAACATTTGGATTCAAATGTACTGGATAAACAAAATCAACATCTGGATATGCTTTTGCCAACGTCAGAATAGCATTACATATACGTTCAAAACCGCCACCAAAGCTTTCACGGCGATGTCCAGTAACTAAAACAATTCTTCGTTCAGAATTAATAAACTGGAAGTTCTGTTTAATTTCACCGGATAATACCGGATCATTTTCCAATTTATCATTCACCATAAGAAGAGCATCGATTACGGTATTTCCTGTGACAACAATACTATCATTAGGAATATTTTCAAGACGTAAATTATCAGCTGAAGTAGAGGTAGGCGCAAAGTGTAAATTCGCAAGCGCTCCAGTTAATTTACGATTACCCTCTTCCGGCCAAGGAGAATATATATTATGAGTTCGTAACCCAGCTTCTACGTGACCAACCTTGATTTGCTGGTAATAACTAGCAAGGGTGGCAGACAATGTTGTCGCTGTATCACCATGTACTAATACATAATCAGGTTTAAATTCTTGAAAAACTGAGCGTAGACCTAAAAGAATAGAAGATGTTACATCGGTCAAATCTTGACCTGGTTTCATAATATTAAGATCAAAGTCTGGCTTAATATCAAATAACTGCAAAACCTGGTCGAGCATTTCTCGATGTTGAGCAGTAACGCAAACCTTACTAATAAATCGACTGTCTCCCTTCAGAAATTCAACAACAGGAGCCATTTTAATTGCTTCAGGACGCGTCCCAAAAATGGATAATACTTTTATCTTGTTCATGATCCATCTCTTACACTAATCATATTAAACCTTCTCACCATTAATGAAATATAGGGGATAATTAAGGTTCTGGCATAATGAATGGCAGGTTTTTCCACGCAATGCCATGAGAAGAAAGCAGTTGCAAAGGTAGCACAAAAAATAAAAATGAAATAAAGAACAAAACCATGACCACTTAGCAACGAAAAACTCATTTGTGATATGGGGTATGCATATAAATACAATCCATATGAGTAATCATGTTTAAAATTTAGAAATTTTAACACTCCCAGTAGATACCCAGAAGAAATAACAAGATAGCCAACCAAGAAAGGAACGATTAACGGGTTAATTGCAAATCTGTAATGGAGCAAAATAATTGCAACAAAAGCCATTAATAATGGTGAAACAAGTATAAAGCATCGATTTATGTATAACACACCACCAATACAGAAGAAGTAAATAAGGCTAACTGAGCCAGGTATTGGGAAAACTGCTTCCAAGACATTTGGGAATAAAGAGTTCATCAAAACAAAAATGATGAAAAATGAGTTATACCGCCCCTGAGTAGATGTCATACCCAGTGCAACAAATAATAAGGCAGCGATATACGCCCGAACTTCAACAGGCAAGGTCCATAATGAACCATTAATAGCATGGTCCGGATTATTTGTAAAAATATCTGGAAGAGAGAATAGAACAGTCTGTAATAATGAATTGACCTCAATATAATCCCAAGAAGAGCTCATAGAAACAAAAGAAAAATAATCTACTTTCTCTGCTAAAGGTATTATAACAAATACCGTAAGAATGTTTGCAATGAATAAGGCAGGAAAAATTCTAGTGATCCTAGCAACTGTATATTCTACAAATGAACGCTTAATAGCACTTTGTAAAATAAAAAAACCGCTTATCGTGAAAAACATATATACGGCAAGGGTTCCCGTATAAAATCCAATCTTTCTCGAAAGTGGGTCAGCTCCTAATCCGAATATGTGGTATGAATGTGCATACAAAACAAGTAAAGCTGCAAACAATCTAATAAAAGAAAATATATCAGACTTATCTTTCATCATATCATCTAGCGTTTTAACTTTCAGAAAACTATTAATCGTTAGCATCATCAATACCTATCAATTTAACTCTACCAACGACATCAAGAGATAGTCTGCATACACTCTTATGGTTTTCTTTATTTAAGTCAATTTTATTAAAAACAATATCTTTAGGTAACACCAAATCGTCAATGCTCCTACGGAATGATATTGCCCTGACAGCTATCCATGACATGCTTCCCGATGAAGGTTCAATTAAATATTGGCAATTTTCATTTTTGTTACTGCTTAATACAGAGTAGAGTGTGCTTACAAAATTATTCTGATAGACACCAGTTACAACATAATTTCTTTGAAGATTAAAACTATGTATACACAGAAGACCAAAAAGAATAATACTAATAAATTTGTAGAGTCCAGATCTATTGTAAATAACAGCAAGGCTTACTGCTATTGTAAATCCTGACGTATATATGTAATGAGGCAAACTCATATCCAATATTAAAATTGGAATAGAGCCAACATAATAAAAAGCAAAATAAAATAAATAATTCAGAACAGAGCGGCGACAAACCAGAACGATAAAGAATAAATGTATGACACCTGCAATAAGTAATTGCGCAGCGGTATATTGTTCAAACAGCCCATGAATTTCTATATTATCAAGTAGAAAAGGAAATATAAAATACTCTAAAGATCTTATTGGAATATTACTTACTGACGTACCATATCCACCTTGTTTAGGGAATAAATATTCAAACCTTAGCGATAGATAGACGACAACAATCAATGAACTGATCAAGAAAAATAATAAAGCCCCGCGAACAGAAGGTCCTGACCTTACTTTATTAAAGAAGTAATCATACGCAATGTACAGGAAAACAACTGCGGGATAAACAACAGCGGTTTCCTTAAACATAAGTGCAAAAGTAAAGAATACACAAGCTAATATAAAGAGTAGGTACTTTCTATTATTAAATGCAAAGCGGGATTGTAAAAAAATGAGGAACGAAATGCTACAACACATAAACCAAAACACATCAGCAATGGTTCCGATCCAACCATTAACAAAAACAATAGAAGGCATAACTGTACTGATTAGTGCGGCTATAAATGCCACATTCTCATTGGAAATTTTTTTTATTATATAATAAATAAGAATTGCATTAATAACCCCACAGATTAATAAAGCAAGATGGAATACCTGCGGAGTATCGTAGAGATAATAACTCGAGATTAACCAAAGATTAAAATTCAAAGGCCGATAATGAAAATCATTATATTCAAATATATTATAAAACTTTATATCAGAGAGATTGTTTGCTGCTATAGCTTTCAATCCCCAGCCAATTTCATCATGACTAAAATAGCCAGGATTCATAAACAAACCGATATTTGCAATAATACCGAATATAATAATCAAAGTAATCTTATTTGCTAATGTCATTATTTGCATCCTGGTTGTGAATTACGTCTCTAACAATAAACTTTGGTCTGTGCTTACTTTCCATATAGCAGCGGCCAATATATTCACCCAGAACACCAATGCCAATTAACTGAACCCCTCCCAGAAAAAGAATCGCAACCATAATTGATGGATATCCAGCTACTGGGTTACCAAATATTAATTTTGAAACAATCAAGTTCATTGCATAAATGAATGAAACAGAGGAGACTACTGCACCTAAGTAAACCCATATTTTCAAGGGTGCAATACTAAACGACGTTATGCCTTCAACAGCCAAATTCCACAATTTCCAGCTGTTAAATTTACTGTCCCCTGCAACTCGTGAGCTCCTTTTATATTCAACTACACTGGTTCTAAAACCAACCCAAGAGAATATACCTTTCATAAATAATTGCGACTCTGACATCTTTGTGATCGATGATACGACTTGTTTACGCATCATTCTGAAATCGCCAACATTCGCTTCGAGTTTTACATCTGACATTTTATTGTGTGTTTTATAGAATAGCTCGGCGGTTTTTCTTTTTAAGAATGTATCACTGCTTCTATCTACACGCTTTGCAAGTACGACATCAATTGATTGATCAGTCAGCGATTCATACATTACTTCAATCAATTCGATAGGGTCTTGTAAATCAACATCTATGGGTACGATAAAATCAGCATCTACGGCGCACAAGCCAGCAAACAAGGCCTTTTCTTTCCCAAAGTTTCTCGATAGGTTGATCAATATAACACGATTGTCTTCAGATATTATATCCTTAACTATGCCTTCAGTTTTATCGCTACTACCATCATTAACAAAGATGATTTCAAAATTCATTTTTGACAAAAAATCATCATTTTTTACTTTTTGATAAAATATAGGAATTGCATCTTCTTCATTAAAAACAGGAACAATCAATGATATTTTATTCATATTATTTGAACACTATATATTTTGAGTAGATAAAACCTAGGATTAAACTTAAACCGGAAAATGCAATCAAGGTGATGAAGCTGTTTATATTAAATCTATCCGCACATCCACCAATCAACAAACTCAGTGCGCCAAGACCAACCACAAATAAAATGTATGTTCTTCCCTTCGCTTTCTTTTTAAAATTGAACTTCGAGTTCATACAATAAGAAAAAGTTGAAGAAATAATGAAGGCGGTTAAATTACTATATGCTTGCGAAAAACCAAAGCCACTTAAAATAAAGAAAATCGTCCAATGTAATGCAGTATTTAAAACACCAATAAAAGTATATATTTTAAAATTTCTTAACACAGAAATACCCTTCATCTAAAATACTAAATCTATTCTCCCAGAAGATTGGTTTTTCAACAGTAGGTTCATCTCCTGCAAGATGCTGTTCGAGAGTCACTGCCAACCCACTATCTACCCTGTTTTTCATCTCACCGAAATTAGTTGATATTACAGGTATTCCAGCAGCTATATACTCATAGTATTTAACAGGATCTACAGACTCAGTTAACTCATCAATACAAAATGGAATAATCCCATAAGTAAATGTTCTTATCACATCAGGGATATTTTTATGTTCTATTGCAGGCTTAATTATTACATTTTCAGGAATGTTATCTGGTTTAACATATAAAGGACCGACAATTAAAATCGTTGCATCAGGCCGACTGACAGATAATTTAGTAATAAACCCCCAATCGAACCATTTGGCAACACTTCCGATGTAACCATAAATAATAGTATTGGAAGAAGACGTACTCTTCTCTTCTTCTCTTTTTTTGATCTCACTATAGAATGATTTAGAACAAGCATTCATAGCCAGAAAGGCATTATTTGTAAATGCACTGTATTTCGTAAGGAGTCCATTTGATGAAAACAATGAAACATCCGCTTTATGGAGTAATTCCTTCAACAAATTAGATACACTTTTCCTTGCCCTTCCCTTGAAAAAGTGCGGATAGTCATCCATCACATCTACAATGATATTCTTAAATTGAATACTGTTAATAATTTCAAGGCTTAGTACGCTGGGTTTTCCAACAACAAGCATAGCATCTTGGAAATTAATTCGCTCTTTCAGATCGATAATGAATTTCTTGATAACCTTTCCATTAATCAACTTATAGATATTATTAAAAGGTTCTACGGGTACAACATTATTAACTTTAGTAACATCAATTTTCTGATGTTTTACGATACTTTTTGACTCGACACCGATTATTTTTGTTCTGATGTCTGAATATTTTGGAAACCGAGATGGTAATGGTTCGACCCAGATTATTTTTTCAATATCATGCTCAGCAATAAAGTCAGCAAAGAAATGTGGTCGCTGAGCAATACTATCCCAGTTAACAGGTGATAAATATACTACTATCATTTTTAGTATACCCCGGGTCTATAACTATGCGCCTTCCACTCCCCCCATTTACTCTCAAAAATAGCTTTATTTTTCTGCATTAATAATTCTTTTTTGTTATTTTTAAGCTGATTAAAGCTTGCCGATAAATGGTGGTGAACAAATGAATCTTCTATTGCAGCCATGGACCAGCCATTCTCTTTGACTCGTTTACAATAATCATCGTCTTCAAAGAAACCTAAACCATAGTCTAGCGAAATACCGCCTAATTCATTATAAACTTCACGTCGAATTGCAGCACAGAAGAAAGCAAGACAATCCATGGTATAAATCTCATTAGAATGGCTAGAGATGTATTGTAATGATTTAACATGCATCTCTGACCAGTTGCTATAACTGATATTTATTTTTGACTCATTACCAATATTATTGGTTACAGGACCGACAAGACCAAGTTCAGGATTACGTTTAAATGCCTTAACTAATCCCCCCAGCCAGAATGGTGACACATAAGTATCATTATTAAGTACAATCAAAATATCGCCCGTGGCTACTTCGAGACCGATATTATTTCCTGCTGCAAAACCTATATTATCATCATTCAGAATGACTGTATAATTCGGCTTGTCCATATAATTTTTCTGTAAATAATCACGTGTATCATCAGTCGATAAATTATCAACAATAATGACTTCATAATTATCATATTCAGTATTGCGTTCAATGCTATGCAAGCATTCTTTTGTCAATGATAAGTTATTATAGGTTAGTACAATTAGACTGACTTTAGGTTTACTATGGTTGAGTTCCTGTAATGCAGCGAGCAGTTGGCGTGCACGGCTTTCCCAGTCATGATTTTTAGCCCACTGCCTACGTTTCTCACTAAGCAATTCATCTTCGGTTTCCGACATGGCTGTTGCAATTTGCGCAATAAATTGATCTTTTGTCTCTGCTATGTGAACAACATCTCCCATGATAATAACTTCGGGCATAGCAGTGCAGACAACTGGTTTCCCAGCCGCCAGATATTCATATACTTTTACCGGATTAGTACACAACGTAAGTTCGATGAGTTTGAAAGGGATCAAACAGACATCGAAATCCTTCAGATAGGGAGTCAACTTAGCGTACGGTACTTCGCCGAGGAATTTGATATTATCAATTTGTTTTGCCGCTGTAATATCGCAGGTGGTGCTACCAATCATAACAAAGTCATACTGCGGATAAGCTTTTGCTGCCGAAACTAACAGATCTAAATCAAACCACTCAGCAATTGCACCATAATACCCGACAACAGGTCGTGTTTTAGTCAATGCCCCATGCTCAGGAACTTTCGCGAAATATTCTGCCTCACATCCATTACGAATAATGATATTTTCACGATATTTCATAACACTTTCAGATAATCTTTGAGCCGTGGTTATGACCAGGTCTGAAGATTTAAATAATCTTTCCTCTTCAGTCAACATTGTTGATTCATTATTATCAAACCCGGCATGGTGGTCCATACAATCGTAGATAATAAAGTTAGAAGACAATCTTTCTACAATTTCTCGCCAAAAAGGTAAGTCGATAATCGAATTGGTGTAACCGAAACCAAAAGCCTGACGTGCCAGATAAATGCTATGAACCAAAAAATTGATCTGCTCATTATCCAACCTGTCTTTGTAAATATTAACTTCATGCTTATTTATATTTAACTTACATAATACAACACCTTCAACTGGCATTTTCTCAATGATAAATCCAGGTGCAGTGCTGACATTAAATGTCGTCGAAAAATAAATAATTCTACTTCCGAGTTTAGCCAACTCTTTGACTAACTGTTGTGGGCGTTGTAGTCGAAAGTCCCAGTCAATAACAGGGAAGAGTAAAATGTCTAGCCCTTTTTCTTTCTTTGGTAACTGATGTAAACATGTCAAATCACCAAAAATATCTACACCATCTCTGCTAATGAAAGAGTGGGTTGCGACATGCTGTTCCAGGTGAATACCCCGAACGAGTTGATAGATTTTTTTTGCTCTACCACGCATCGCAGGAGACAATTGATAATAAAATGGTCTCACAATTTTTTTAATTTTATTCTTTAGCATTTGAATCAATCCCTTTTGCCTTTAAAGAAACCACACAGACGCTGGAATGCACTTGGTTTTGGCTGCATAGCTTGTGCAGCAGCGGCATCATTCGCTATTTTTTCTTCATACTCTTGCACTTTCAGATTAAGTGACTGCGCCCATTCAGATATTTCCATTGCATTCTTCTCGGTCACTTTGAGGGTTTCTATCCATTTTTCATAACCCAAAATAGAATTCTGTAACACTTTATTCTGGAAACGATTTACAAGAATCTCACGTTCCTTGAAATAGGAACCACTATCGAAGAAATAAGCTGTGCTATTTTTTCCAGCTGATTTACTCAGCAAGTATCGGCGAATATGGAATTCAGCATTGAAGAATCGATTTTCAACAATAAAGTATTGCTGGTATGTCAGATATACAAATTTCAGTAATACATCATCATCACTGCTGTAGCCATCCAATGTGTCCATTTTTTCTGCTGGAATACCATTGACTGCATCAACAACCAACTCTGGAACCGCATAAGGAGCGTTACCAAAGGAGAACACCTTTTTCCCCGCAATCAGTGCTTCGAAACCCAGAGAGGAGTTAATGGTAAAAACAGCATCTGTAAATGCAATCAATTCTTGAGTGCTATATTTGTCAATGATGACAGGAATATTCCCCGCATTTACTACACAGTGACTCTGTGCCGGATGTTTTTTGATAATGAACTGTATGTTGTTCCGTGAGCAACCTAAGCATTCATCAACGAATTGCTGCATGGATTCATATTTAGAACCTGCAACTATGTTCGAATCGTCTTCAACCTGAAGTGCGATCAGGATAGTTTTTTTATCTTCAAGGCCGAGTTGCGTACGAATTTCTTCTTTACGGTCCGCAGTAATTCGATAATTATTTCTGACTTTTCCCACCGTCAATCGGGCGATGGTGCGTTCATTTTCTGATAGTTCGAAATTATCGAACTCATTCCAGAATTTTTTCAGAGCACTGGTACTGTTTACACCTTCAGGATCACTGTAATAAACGACAGGATTAGGTGCACGCGACAATCCCAGTTCATTAAAGAAAATAGTGATGTTATTGTCGTGACAATACTTTTTCAGCAAACCATCGTAATTCCAGCAAAAGACCATCTGTGGAGACAGTTTAGTGATTGCTTGATCGATGAAATCGCTATGCACCTGATCGGCTTCACCATTAAGAATATGCTTCCAACGCTCAAACCACTGGCTGTCCTCATAAGAGGTATTGTAGTCAGATGGGGAAACACACTTCCATCCATCAGCCCGAATAACAGTAGCCAGTTCGTTTGTCGCGATAAAACTGACATCCCAATCCTGTTCGACAAAAGACTCGGCCAATTTCTTATAGCGGTCATAGATGCACTGGAATGTTAATGCATCATTTCTTATCATAAATGGCAGCAGATAGAATACAATTTTATTACGAGTAATATTTTGCGTAATAATAGCATCTGCAGGTTTTACAATAGAATGAGGCAACACATCATTTCTAATCACACTATTGGCACCAATAACGCTACCTTCACCAATATTCACACCTTCTAGGATGGAAACATTACTCCCAATCCATACATTTGATCCAATAGTCACTTTTTTAAATGACATACCCTGCTCACCTACCGGGATATCATCTTTGAAATGATGTGAAGATGATGTAATTACCGTATTAGCACCAATAAGTGTATTAGCACCTATTTCAATCCCACCAGTTGCATTTAACCAGCAGTTATATCCAATAACTGATTTTTCACCGAGAGATAATTTCCCTTGGTTATGCGATTCGATAATTGTATTGTCTCTAATCTCGGCCCCATCCATAATATTATATAAACCGTCCTCAAACGATGGTTTAAACAGTACGGATTCTGCGACACTCGCTGACTTTGAAATGAAGGACTGTTCTGTTTCGTTATTCATTGTTTTAGTCTCTTTATCTTTAATCAGTAAGCTCAAGTCTTCTATAGTCCTGTTTTTCGGATATTTACATACTGCCACCACGAAGCCCCAAAAAATCTCATCATCAATGCGATAGAATTTGTCCTGGTCTTGCAAGTAAACGTCTACTTGATAAAAATAGTGGTTCAGGACACGCCGTAGATCGTTGCTTGTATATTCAAGAACATGGTAGCTATTGAGTGGATTTTCTCTGGTAGTTTCTCTTACCGGTGTAGAGACGACAAACTGGCCATCGTCTTTGAGCACTTTCATAAAACCATCAAGCAGGATGCGTGGATCTGGAACATGCTCAAGGGTTTCAAGGCAAACAACTGCATCTACTTTATGTAATGTGTCTGATATTTCGCGAATATCACCACATACATATTTTAACTTTTCAGATTTATATTTTGATGTCGCAAAATCGACAGCACTTTGATCAATGTCGACCCCTGTAACATCATTACAAAAATCCTTCAGAATATCACTACCATAACCACTGCCACATGCACAATCCAGCACAGACATATCTGCGGTTAGTTGCTTAGCAGCAAAGTAATAACGAGATTCATGCCTTTCGATATTTTCAGCATCATATGCATTCTGTTCAATATCTAGACTTTCATCGGAAGAAAAATAGAGTCGTTCAGTTGCCATTAATTAAAATCCTCTTGTTTAAGCAACACTGGCTCCATATGAATGAATCCGATTGTTTTTGTCTTCCCGACAACACTCAGTAATTTCATACCCCAACGATGATCGTGTTCGTTATATTGACCATCTCCAAGCATATCAATAAGGCCAGCATTTACTGTGTACGAACCTGGGCTAAGATTGTTTGGCACATGTACAGTTATTTTTCGTTTCCCTGTACCTGGTTTTATATCTATACCAATCACTTTACTGTTAAAGCCCCACACATCTATACCTGACGTATTACGCAGAGTCATGGTGAAGACTGGATTTTCAAAAGCAGTTTCAAGGTCCAAAATAATCGAGAGATTCATTGGCTGGTTCAGAGAAACATCCGAGATATCTTCTGTTTCGTCAGTGGAGATAATCACATCTGTGATTTTCCCACCTCCAAGGCCAAACCTATACTCCGAGCGAAGTGCCACTTGGCTTTTGAGCCACTGGATTTCTTTTGTTTTCATCAATTCCTGATAAGAATTCACCACAACATCGGGTTGACCATCTAAAACAATACAGCCTCGGTCGATGAGAATAGCGCGATCGCAGGTGTTTCTAACTGCAGTAAGGTCATGTGACACAAACAGAACTGTGCCTCCTTGCTCCTGAAACTGTTCAAATGCTCTGTGGCATTTGGTCTGGAACAAGTAATCTCCAACAGACAGTGCCTCATCGACAATAAGAATATCGGGGTTAACATTGATTGCGACAGAAAAAGCCAAACGCACAAACATCCCGCTAGAATAAGTTTTAACAGGACGATCAATAAAATCACCTATTTCTGCGAAATCGCAGATAGCACCAATACGACTTTGTGTCACGTTCCGGTCAATGCCGAGCAGCGAGGCGTATAAGTAAATATTTTCGATGCCTGTAAATTCAGGATTAAAGCCTGCGCCCAGTTCAAGTAACGCTGCAACCTTGCCCTTAACTTCAATAGTGCCTCGGGTTGGCTGCAATGTTCCTGCGATCATCTGGAGAATAGTTGATTTCCCCGCGCCATTAGCACCTACAATACCAACACGCTCACCTTTTCGAATACCGAATGAAATATTGTTCACTGCGGTAAACTTGCCTGAACCTTCACCGGGTGTTTTTTTCAGCAGACTGTAGACATTATGAAAAGGAGAACGATATTGATGGAATTCTTTCGTTAAATTATCAATACTGACGATATAATCAGACGACATCTGCAAACCCTCTGCTCAATCTTTTAAACATCCAACGTCCAAACACAAACAATATAATTGCAACCACGAAATAAATCACATAGCTGAGCAATGAAAACGACTCTATATTAAATGCAATTGCACGGAAATCTATTACAATTAGAGATATAGGGTTTAAATAGACTATCGCTTTAACTATTTCTGGGAAAACGCTAAGAGGGAAAAGAATGGGGCTGACGAATAAAAACATTGTCGATGCTAAATTCACAACGTGTGAAACATCTCTGATATACGTACCTAATGCACTAAAAATATAGGACAAACCAAGCGTCAGGATAATAAATGGTGGTAGAACCAACATCATTGCCATTATGGCCCGGACTAAACTTTCGCCGGAAAGCAGTACGGCAATAAGTAGGAGAATAGCGCCAATCATTAAGTTGAAGAGTTGTGCAAGGAAGTTAGAAATCACCAAAACTTCAAGTGGAAATACAACCTTTTTTACGTAATTAGCATTACCGCTAATCAACTGACTGCTTGTCATTAGCAATTCAATAATGAAGAAATGAAAAATCAGTCCAGAAAAAAGAATAACGGGGTAACTAGCAAGAGAACCACCACCCCATTTTGTTTTAAATGCAAAGCCGAACACCAGTGTATAAACGGCAAGAAGAAATAGGGGATTAAGTAAGCTCCAGAAAACACCCAGTGTAGAACCTTTATATCTTGAATAGATATTACGCTTGGCAATCTGCAGCACAAGATCATTGTGAGTACTGAATTTCATTACTTTCCTCAAAGCGCCATGAATTTTTTAAATGACATGCCCTTCTCGTCTTTATCAGACAATAACAATTGTGTTCCTTCAACAATCGGCCAGGCGATATTCAAATCGGAGTCATTCCAAATGATCGAATGCTCCGCTTTAGGATTATAGTAATCAGTGCATTTATAAATAAATTCCGCACTTTCAGACAGTACATAAAAACCGTGTGCGAATCCTTCAGGGATCCATAATTGACGCTTATTTTCAGCTGACAATTCAACACCAACCCACTTTCCACAGGTTGGAGAACTTTTACGAACGTCAACAGCAACATCAAAGACAGCACCAACACCGACACGGACGAGTTTCCCCTGAGTATTTTCGCTTTGAAAATGTAGTCCTCGGAGGATCCCTTTTTTAGATTTTGAGTGATTGTCCTGTACAAACGTTGTTTTTATGCCAGTAACACGCTGCTCGAATAGGATTTGGTTCCAAGTTTCCATAAAAAAACCGCGCTCATCGCCAAAGACTGCCGGTTCAATAATTTTAACTTCAGCAATATCTGTATCAATAATTTTCATTTGTGTCAGCTCTTATAAGCTTTAATAGAATTTAATGCTTGCTTCCAATCACTTGCAGTGATGCCATAACATTGTGTAATACGCTGAGTATCAAGCTTTGAATTCGCGGGTCTGTGTGCAGGAGTCGGGTACTCTGAAGTCATGATACGATTAACTATCGGTAATTGTTGGATCACGCCATACTCAATAGCTTTGCTAAATATTGCCTCAGCAAATTCACTCCAGCTCACATGAGGTAAACCGGCATAATGATAAATTCCGTAATCCGTTTTATCTTCTCTGATGACGCTATGAGCAATTTTTATAATAGAATCAGCGATATCACCAGCGTATGTCGGGCCTCCGATCTGATCAGAGACAATGCGCAGCTGTGAGTGTGTTTCTGCAAGACGCAACATTGTTTTGACAAAGTTGTTACCATGTTCACCAAACACCCACGCGGTACGAATAATGATGTGTCGAGGGCACGCCTGCATCACAGCATTTTCGCCATCCAACTTTGTCTGACCATAAACTGATGTCGGCCCTGTGGTATCACTTTCGAGATAAGCGTCCTCTTTATCCCCTGGAAAAACATAATCAGTGGAAATATGAATAAGCAAAGCGCCATATTTCTCTGCCGCTTCAGCCAAATTTTTCGGACCGAGACAATTTATGGCGTAAGCTACATCGTGTTCTGCTTCAGCTTTATCAACTGCAGTATAGGCTGCAGCATTAATTATCACATCGGGTTTAAAACCAGACACGGTTTCAGTGACGGCTTGCGAATCCACAATATCAAGTTTATTTTTGTCTACAGAAAGCAACTCAACTTCAGGCATCTCAGACAATTTTTTAGCAAGTAAATGACCCACTTGCCCGTTGGCCCCTGTTACAAGAACTTTCATTATTTTCTTCCGGAATCTGCGACCAGATTAATCAAATATTTACCATAATCGTTTTTCTGCATCGTCAAACCGTAGGCTTTCACTTGTTCTGAATTCAGCCAACCATTACGCCATGCAATCTCTTCGAGGCATGCAACTTTAAGGCCTTGAACATTTTCAATCGTTTGAACGAAAGAGGATGCCTCATGAAGACTCTCATGCGTGCCAGTATCTAACCATGCGAAACCACGCCCCAACAGTTCAACATGCAGTGAACCATCATGGAGGTACATTTCATTAATTGACGTAATCTCCAACTCGCCGCGAGGCGATGGCTTCACTTTTTTAGCGAAATCAACAACGCGATTGTCATAAAAATATAACCCCGTTACGGCATAATTAGATTTTGGTTTAATAGGTTTCTCTTCGATTGATACAGCACGCATTTCTGCATCAAATTCAACGACACCAAAACGTTCTGGATCCTTGACCTGATAACCAAATACTGTTGCACCGTGACCGCGTTTTGCCGCTTCAGCTAAAGACCTACTGAATGATTGGCCATAGAAAATATTATCACCCAAGACTAAACAGACATTATCATTACCAATAAACTCCTCACCGATAAGAAATGCCTGCGCCAGACCATCAGGGCTAGGTTGAATTGCATACTGTAGATTAACACCGAAATGGCTACCATCTCCGAGCAATCTTTTAAAACTATCAATATCTTCAGCTGTGGTGATCACTAAAATATCTTTTATCCCTGCCAGCATCAGCGTAGATAACGGATAATAGATCATCGGTTTATCATAGATTGGTAATAGCTGTTTTGAAACGCCACGCGTAATAGGATATAAGCGAGTACCAGACCCACCTGCGAGAATGATTCCTTTCATCTTATTTTTCCTCTTTTACACTATTGGTTTTGGTATATGACTTATCCAGTATACGTTGCCACCACTTCTGGTTATTCAAATACCAAAGAACAGTTTTACGAATACCTGACTCGAATGTTTCTTGCGGGACCCAACCCAGATCATGTTTAATTTTACTAGCATCAATCGCATAACGCAGATCGTGCCCAGGGCGATCGGTTACATAGGTAATGAGTTCGGCGTAATGATTAATACCTGCAGGTTTATCTGCGATAACCTCATCGAGAATGCCGCAAATGGTTTTCACAACATCGATGTTTTTACGCTCATTATGGCCACCAATATTGTAAGTCTCGCCAACCTCACCTTCCGTCACCACTTTATATAAAGCACGAGCATGATCTTCTACAAACAACCAGTCACGGATCTGCTCGCCATTGCCGTAAACCGGCAACGGTTTACCCGCTACTGCGTTCAGGATAATAAGTGGAATGAGTTTTTCTGGGAAATGGTACGGACCGTAATTATTGGAGCAGTTTGTCACTAGCGTTGGCAAGCCGTAGGTACGACGCCACGCACGAACTAAATGGTCACTGGACGCTTTCGAGGAAGAGTAAGGGCTGCTAGGGGAGTAGGATGTTTTTTCAGTAAACAGCGGTAATGCGCTTCCGGCAGGCAACTCATCAGGATGTGGCAAATCGCCGTAGACCTCATCGGTCGAGATATGATGGAAACGGAAAGCCGCTTTGCGCGTCTCATCCAGTTGCGCCCAGTATTGACGAGCAGCTTCCAACAGCACATATGTTCCGATAATGTTCGTTTC